>CAKVHA010000016.1 GCA_934747775.1 uncultured Clostridia bacterium | reverse complement strand
GCAATATGGTAACATGGAGCCAAACTCAAAAAACCGTTCTCAATTCAGACTGTGGGCTGCAACCCGCCCACACGAAGCCGGAGTTGCTAGTAATCCCGAATCAGCATGTCGGGGTGAATGCGTTCCCGGGTCTTGTACACACCGCCCGTCAAGCCATGGGAGTTGGGGGTACCCAAAGTCGGTGAGCTAACCCGCAAGGGAGGCAGCTGCCTAAGGTAAAACCAATGACTGGGGTTAAGTCGTAACAAGGTAGCCGTATCGGAAGGTGCGGCTGGATCACCTCCTTTTAAAGAGATATTTGATATCACTTTAATTAGTGAATCACATTAGCATTCTCACGATTGCTAATTTACTTTAGATACATTATTGTATCACAATTAATTCTAACTAACAGTAAGGTAGAATAGGTTAGTTAGTCCTATCACAATGTTTAATTAACGTTAATTAAAAAAAGACCGCCTTCGATAGTGGTCTTTTTTTGTTTTGAATTATTCCCTTAAAAATTAGGGTTTTATAATATAAAAATCCACATTAAATATTGTTTAAAATATGTAAAAATTTCTTATTTTTTTTGAAATTTAATATTGATTTTATAACAATGATGTGGTATTATACATATACTATTTTTTAGTATATATTATAGGTTGGTAATTTTATGGAAAACAATAAGAGTTATTCTAGTAATTTTATAGATAAATTAGCAAAAAAGGTTGTTATTACTTCACCCGAAACCGACAAAATTTCGGCACTAGAAAAAAAGATGGATCAAATTCAAGGTGTTGGGCCAAAGTATATAGATTTAGCAAAGGTTCAAATTCCTAATAAAGTGGTAGATTATACTATTTGCGAAATTGAAAAAGTATTAAACAATGCGTTAGGGAAAATTGACATTGTGTGCCGTAAAGAAATTATTATTAATCATTACAACGACACAGTTAAAAGAACTATTAACAACTTTTTTGCTAGATTTGAAAAAGGCGACAGACCAGAAGCATACATAGAACTAAACAAAAGACTTAAAAATTTGTGCTTAGGTAAATCTGTAGAAGCAAAAAATCTTAATTATGAAAGCAAAGTAAATGCGTTTGGGATTATTAATGATACAATTGAAATTTGGCGTGAAAAAACAGAGAAAAAACAGCGCGGCAAGTATGTGGGTTTTATTGATGACGCAGAAAATTTTGTTACAAAACAAAACGCAACTTGTTTAAATATAGTTGATTACACAAAAACAAATTTTGATGAAAAAAATAGAGTTTTAAAAAACGAATACTCTGTTGATGCAAGGGCTAATAAAAAGGGTATTTTAGGATTTTTCACAAAGTAGCGGAGGTAAAAAATAATATGGAAAACACTTACGAAATAGAAATTATTACTTTAAAAAACAATAAAATAAAATTTGGCGGACCTTTGCGTGATGCTGGTGAAACAAGTGCAGACCTAGAATTAGGTGGAGATGACCTTACTCTTATAAACTCAATTATGGACGGTGTTAATGTTTTGGCAGACAATATTACATTTCAAGGCATAACACTAACAAACAAAGATATTGCTTGTGGTCAGGATTACTTTTGTAAAGAAAACTTTTTTAAGCTATACACAAATGTTGGCGGCAAAAACCTTACAAAGTTTTTCACTAAGTATCAAGACTGTGAAGTTGGCTTAAACATTTCTAAAAATAAAAAGGGGTTTGTTACAACACTATCGTTAGATGGTGAAAGCCGTATGTTTGGCACAGCACCACAGCCAACGGTTTACGAAAGCTTAATTGATTTTAGATACGATTATGACAAGCATGTAAAAGAGAACAAAAACGACGGATTTAATCCGCTACATAGCTATGGCTCTATTAAGAAAACTGTACGTCGACCTGTGAAAGATGACGATTACAAAGACGACACAGACTTTACAAGATAATTTTAAAGTTTTGTAGACAATTATAAAAATATTCAACCAGTTTAGTAGGGAATTAAAAACCTTAATAAATTGGTTGTTTTTTTTAAAAAAACTTAAAAATAAAACTTGACAACACTATGTTATATATTATATAATATTGTCGCATAAAATGTGGAGATGTATGTTAGCAATTAGCCCCTGCTTTCATTACTATTCATTTTATAAAAAATATTTATTATTTAATTTAGGAGAAAATTTACAATGAAAACAGTTATGGCAAAAAAAGAAACTGTATCAAGAGAGTGGTTGCTTGTTGATGCTGCTAATATTCCAGTTGGCCGCGTTGCTAGTCAAGTTGCTTTTATTCTTCGTGGAAAACACAAACCAACATTCACTCCACACGTTGACGCAGGTGATTATGTTATAGTTATCAACACCGATAAAATGATTTTAACAGGTAAAAAAGGTGTTCAAAAGAAATACTTCCACTACAGCGGTTATCCAGGTGGAACAACTTTCAAACAATATAAAGATCTTATGGAAACTCAAAGCGATTTCGTTTTAGAAAAAGCTGTTAAGGGTATGCTTCCAAAAAATACATTAGGAAAACAAATGTTTTCTAAACTAAAAGTTTATAAGGGTGCAGAACATCCTCATCAAGCTCAACAACCAAAAGAAATTAAAATCAAAGGAGAAATTAAATAATGGCAGAAACTAAGAAAGCTACTAAAGTAGTTGAAGAAAAAACAACTAAAAAACCTGCTGCTAAAAAAGTTGCAGAAAAAGCCGAAGTTAAAGAAGCTGCTGTTAAAGCTCCAACTAAAGGCAAAACTGTTAAGTTTGCTAAGTTTGTTCAATACACTGGCACTGGCAGAAGAAAACAATCTATCGCTCGCGTTAGATTAGTTCCAAACGGAAAAGGCGATTTCCAAGTTAATGGAAAACACATTGAAGATTACTTCAACCAAGCATTACTTCGTTTTGTTGCTTATCAACCACTAGAACTTGTTGGTGCAACAGGCAAATACGATGTTTACGTTATCGTTAATGGCGGCGGTCTAACAGGTCAAGCTGGTGCAATTCGTCACGGTATTGCAAGAGCATTGGTTAAAGCCGACGAAGCTTACAAAGCAGAACTTAAAAAGGCTGGCTTCCTTACTCGTGATGCAAGAGCTAAAGAAAGAAAGAAACCAGGTCTTAAAAAGGCTCGTAAAGCTCCACAATTTAGAAAACGTTAATCT
>CAKVHA010000015.1 GCA_934747775.1 uncultured Clostridia bacterium | reverse complement strand
ATATTTTAAGCAAAACCGATATTGATGGCGGTCTTATTGGTGGTGCGTGCTTAGACCTAAATAAATACGAAAAAATTATTAATACGGCGGTAGAAGAATGAAATCAAACTTTGTAGGTTTAATTATTTTAGACGGCTTTGGATACAACCCCGATAGTTATGGCAATGCAATAGCTTTAGCTAATCCGCAAAATTTTTATGGATACTACAAAAACTACCCAAGCACACTAATAGAAGCAAGTGGTGAGGCAGTTGGTCTTCCTAGCGGTCAAATGGGAAACAGTGAAGTAGGGCATTTAAATATTGGCGCTGGCAGAATTGTTTTTCAGGTTAGCGGCAAAATTGCAAACGAAATAAAAACTGGTGAATTTTATAAAAATACCGCACTTTTAGGTGCTATGCAACACACTAAAAAACATAGCAGTAGCTTGCATATTATGGGTTTGTTGTCCGACGGCGGAGTGCATAGCCACATAAACCACCTTTTGGCGCTACTTGATATGGCAAAACAAAACAATGTTAAAAAGGTTTTTGTTCATTGCTTTTTAGACGGCAGAGATACTTATAGAGATTCTGGCGTTAAGTACTTAGAGCAGTTGCAGACAAAACTAAACGAAATAAACAAAAGCGGTTTAAATTACAAAATTGCATCAATAATGGGTCGTTTTTATGCAATGGACAGAGAGCAAAATTGGGATAAAACCGAGCGTGCCTATAAAGCCTTAGTTTTTGGCGAATGCGACAACTATGCAACCGACCCAATTTGTGCGGTTAAACATAGTTATGACGAAGGCGTTTTTGATGAGTTTGTAGAGCCAATAGTTATGGTTGAAAACGACCAACCAGTTGCTACAATTAAAGACGACGATGCGGTTGTGTTCTTTAATTTTAGAGAAGACAGAGCTCGTCAAATAACAGAAAGTTTAATTGAAGACTTTGATAAATTTCCAGTTGTTAGGTTTAAAAATTTGTACTTTGTGGGATTTAACAACTACAATCGTGCGTTTAAAAACCTAAAAGTTGCGTTTGAAGAAAAAGAAGTAGAACATAATTTGTCACGCGTTTTGTCGGACAACGGCATTAAGCAGTTTAAAATTAGTGAAACCACAAAATATGCTCACGTAACTTACTTTTTAAATGGCGGAATTGAAACCCCTTATACTGGCGAAGATAGATTTTTAATTGACACCCTAAAAAATGTACCATTTGATAAAGTTCCGCAGATGAGAGCGGTTGAAATAACTGACAAGGCTGTGGAAGAAATAAAATCTGGCAAATATGGCTTTATGGCACTAAATTACTCAAATTGCGATATGATAGGTCATACTGGAAACCTAGAAGCCGCTATAGAAGCTGTAAAAATACTAGATGTTCAGTTAAAACGCCTAGTGGACACAATACTTAGTGTAAATGGTGTGGCAATAATTGTTGCCGACCACGGAAACGCCGAGTGTATGCTAGACAAGCAGGGCAGAGTACTAACCGACCACACAACAAATAAAGTTCCATTTATAATTATTGGAAACAATGTTAGTGATGTTAAACTAATTGAAAACGGCAAGTTGAGCAATGTTGCTCCAACAATAGTAGAGTTGTTGGGTTTGCAGAAACCAGCCGAATTTGAAGAGAAAAGTATGATAACAAAATAGTTGACACTGCCTTATATTTTGAGATATACTATCTATATAAGGTGGATTGTACAAATGTTTAAAGCAATGTGGAATAATTTTTATAATGCAATAGTTAGAAATGTAAAACCTGTAGTTAAGGGGACTATTATTGTTGTTTTGTTAATGCTAACACTAATTTGTTTAATTCAAGCCTTTAAAAAAGGTGACGAGAAAAAACCTATTAAAAACTGGTTTGCATTTTGGTGCTGTATTATTTGTTTGGCATTGCTAATTACATATGTAATATTGTTAAGTTTATAGAAAGCCTAATTTTATGGCTTTCTTTTTTCTCTTAAAATCTATATATAAATATAATAACAATATAATAAAAGGCGGAGTGTGGTTGGCTGATAGTTTTTATTATAATGTGCCAGCGACCTGCCGTAAGGAGTTATTGATTTTACAAAAACTAAATTTTGCTGTTTTTTGTAAGAAAATTAAAAAATTAGCTACCGATTTAAAAGTTTGTGCAAAGTACACAAAAAAAATCTTATTTAATTTGAATTTTTTTAAAAATAAGTGTTGACATTAAGCCGCAAATAATGTAGAATAATATCGCTGTAATATGGGTAGATGTGTGAAGTTACCCTTTTAGAACTGCCAAATCTAGGGGATAATTTACACGGACTATGGTTTATACACGATCATAAACAACCATTGTCAAGCACAATTTTTTTTGAGTTACAGCACGAAACACACGGTAAAGTGTTTTAATATTATAAAAATGTGCTAATTTAATGCAATGGGTAAATTAATTTCAAACGGAGGAAAATTAATGGCAACACAAAAAATCAGAGTTAAATTATTAGCTTATGACCACAACCTTATTGACCAAGCGTGCAAAAGAATTGTTGACACAGCTTTGAGATTTGGTGCAAAAATAAGTGGTCCAATTCCTCTTCCTACGGACAGGGAAGTGGTTACAATCATTCGTGCTCCTCACAAATACAAGGATTCACGAGAACAGTTCGAAATGAAAACACATAAAAGGTTGATTGATATTTATAGTCCATCGGCTAAAGCAGTAGATGCTTTAATGAAACTTGACTTACCTGCTGGTGTAGATATCAACATTAAATTGTAAGAGGAGATGAGTTTAAAATGAAAAAAGCATTGTTAGGCAAAAAAATTGGTATGACACAAATCTTTTCTGAAAATGGCTTAGTTGTTCCTGTTACAGTTATCGAAGCAGGTCCTTGCTATGTAACTCAAGTTAAAACAGTTTCTAACGATGGTTACAATGCTGTTCAACTTGCTTATAGCGACATTAGAGAAAGTTTGGTTAACAAACCTCAACTTGGTCAATTCAAAAAAGCAGAAGTTTCACCAAAAAGATTTATTAAAGAATTTAAGCTAGACGGCGAATACAAACTTGGCGATGTTATTAATTGCGATGTATTTGCAGAAGGCGACCTTGTAGATGTTAGTGGCAAATCAAAAGGTCACGGCTACACTGGTACTATTAAGCGTTGGAATTTCAGACGCCACAGAATGACTCACGGTAACGGCCCAGTTCACCGT
>CAKVHA010000014.1 GCA_934747775.1 uncultured Clostridia bacterium | reverse complement strand
CCGCAACAGTTACCGCAACACCAGCGGCAGCAAACGGCGACTTAGGATACAGCCTAAACGAAACAGTTGGTTACAACGGCTGGACATACACCGAAAACTTGTTTACGAAAGAGAATTGTGCATCAGGAACATCATACTCATTCGACGTTACTGATAGCGATGGAAAAGTGATTGGAAGTGCTGGTTGGAATATTAATTTCACAACCAATACAATATCTTCCACAAAAAGCCCAAATGCTTATTATATGGACTTCCAGTTGAAACCAGCAATAATCACTGCAGGTCATACTTATTTGGTAACATTTAAGGTGAGCAGTGCTACAGTTATGGCAAACCACATTGACTTGTTGGTACATTACACCGACGGCACATATTCTGGAGATTATGCAGGTAACAGCTACAGGTTCACAAGTGCTGGCAATGTTGTAGCATTTACATTTAGCACAGATGCAAGCAAAATAGTTGATGGAGCGTTTATAAGATTAGATAGGGCAGGCACATTAGTAACAACATTTAGTGATTGTGTGCTTAGCGACTTTGGCATTTACGACATAAGTTCAACCCTTACTCCTAATGAGAGTGACAGCTTATATAGCATTACAAACAGAGTTGAAACAAACGGCAATGTAACAAATACATTAAACTTTGTTGCAAACGAAACAACACACGACAGATTGTATATTGCAAACTTTGAAGACACTTACCGCGTTGGCGTAACAGGTGCAAGCGGCAGTAACACCGCAAGCATAATTCGCGATAGTGCAAACGGCAGCACCGTACTAAGCACCGATTACAACCGTGCAGGTACAGAAATGTTCTTAAAGTTTACATATCCTACAACATCGCAAGTAAACAGCATAACATATAAAGGCACCGAGATATTTAGTCGCGAAAAGGGCACAACCAATAGTGCTTACACATTAGTAAGCGAAACCCAAAGCGGCAGCACATACACATTGTTAATTAGCTTTATCCTAGGTACAACAACCTACGGTACAGGCAACAATGGCTACATAGCAACATTTACTAGCCGTACAATGAACGGCAGCGTTGCAAATGGTTATAGCGATGTGTTTGGCAATACCGGCAATAGCCAAATTAAGGTAAACAAGGGCAGCGCAAGCGGAACAACACTAGCTACAATTACCGACAACGACACATTAGAACATTCATTGTCTGGCGTGTCAAGCGGCGATAAGTTGTATGTGGTGGCTACTCCAAGCAGCACTCGCTGGAAAATAAACAGCGTTAAAGTGTACGACTTAAGCGGCAACGTTCTATCAACCCTAGCAGTTACCCTAAACGGCGGAGTATATACAAGCGAAGCATTCACAGTTGGCGCATCAGAGTTTAAAATCGTGGTAGAATATATTCCAAATTACTGGTACAACGTGTTATCTACATCGGGCGCAACCGCAGCCGAGTGTTATGCGGACGATAGCAACAAAACCGAAGAGTTTTTCACTCTAAACGGCGGAAACGCTACTACAAGCACATTTACCGATACTACAATTGGTACTTATGCTAACCCTATTAAAATTAACACCGCTGGTCAATTTGCTAAACTAAGTTATTTAATTAACACCAATCAGCAATTTACTCGCGGAACAGTTAAGGTTTACTACAGAAATATGTGGTACAAACTTACAGCTGATATCGACCTAAGCGCTTACTTCTGGATACCTATGGGATATTATGGAACAAAAGGCTTTGACCTAACAGGTTTGACATTTACAAGCGACGAACATTATATAATCAAAAATGCGTATATGTACGAAGTTGGCGATTACAAATGTAACACTGGTAGTGATAACGCTACAGTATTTAGTAGATATATGAGCAACCTATATAATATTGGGTTTGAAAATGTTAACATAACAACCGATAAAGCTTACGCTTCAATTGCATATTATGTGGCTGGCGCTAAGATTAGTTATGTTACTGTTAAAAACACAACATTTAATATAGGCAAGGCAAGTGGCAGAGCAGAAGGATTTACTCACGCATTCTTAGATTCAACCATAAATTCGTTTGCAATGGTTAACACAACAGTTAACGCATATGCAACTAATGTTTATGTTAATGGATTTGCTACTAATACAGAATACAATGGTCTTATCAATAATGCATTAATCTACGGCATTACAACAAATGCTGTAAAGGGAACATTTAATGAAACTTATTGTCAGATATTTGGTAATGTAACCAAAAACTTGACAATTAAAAACCTTGTGCTAGACGCAAACAACTTGTGGGCAAGTTCTACAGCAAGCCGTTACAATGTATTTGGCACAGCACAATGGCGAAATATTGAAAATGTTGAAAACTTGTATTTATACAGTAGTTCGGCAAACAATTATCGCTTTAAATACACTGTACCTTATATAAGAATAACATCTCGTGCTAGTCAAGCAGCGTATATTGGCTTAGACTTTAACACCAACTGGACAACAAGTGGCATTCTTACAAATGGTGCTATTCCAGAACCTAAGATGGTGAAACTAAGCGTTGCTAATAGTAGCTATGGCAGCGATGTTAAGTACATTAGTTACAAACATTCTACAGCTACAAGCTTTAGCGGTGCTGGTACTGCTACAGACCCTTACTTAATTACCAGCGAAAGTGATTTGTATGCACTATCCAATATTATCAACAATGGCGGATTTAGTGGGCTAACATCTACCGATGCTGGCGCATACAGAACAGCTTATTACAAACTAACTAAAAACCTAGACCTAAGCGGATATCTATTTAATCCAATTGGAACAATGTATAGCATTGTAACTGGCAAATACACTTCTAATGCTGGTTTCCGTGGTCATTTCGATGGTGACGGACACACAATTAACAATGTGAAGATTGTTTATCAGTTGTCAAACTATGTTGGCTTCTTTGGATTATTGGAAGGTAGTGCAACAGTTAAAAACCTAACACTTCGCAATGCAGAAATCATTTCGCATATTGACGAAGCGGGTGGTATAGCAGCTAGAATGTATGGTGCTACTAGTTTGGAAAATGTTCACTTTAACGGCTTAGTTCGTGGTAGCAACAATGTTGGCGGTGTCGTTGGTGTTCTAAATGGTAGTAGCTTTACAATTACTAACTCTTCAGCAAGTGGTATTGTTATTGGATCTGCTTCATCAGTTGGTGGTATTGTTGGTGTTATTACTCAACAAACCAACCAAGCAAGTGGTGGCGATGTAATAATTCAATATTGCTACAACGAAGCTACAGTAATTTCTAATGGTGGATACGCTTCTACAAGCCAAGGTACTGGTGGTATTGTTGGTAGCACAAGCGGAACACAAGAAACCGTTTACACTAATGTTTACATCTCCGATTGTTACAATGTTGGAACAATCCATAGCATTGGCGTAGTTGGTGGAATAATTGGGCGTATGCATAATGTTGTTATTAACAACAGCTACAGCACTGGCAAGATTGTTGTTGCAGCCGACCAATACTGGGCTGGCGGACAATATGGAAACATCAACAATTATGGTGATGCAGCTGGTGACTTTAGCAATGGAACATATTCGTGGAACAAGTATTGTGCTTCGTTCTATGGCGAAATTGGTGGTTATAGCGCATTTGCTACAAACACTATTACAAATAGTTATTATCTTCCTAATTTGATTTGGGCAGAAAATGGTAGTGATTCTGGTAATCTAATTCAACTTCCAGTAGGTAAAGCGGGCAAAGCTGGTACAACACCATATGGTGTAAGTACTCACACCGTTTCTAAAAACACTTGGGGCGGAAGCTTTACAATTACAAACCCTGCTTCGTTCTATGTAAACGATGTTGCAAGTCAAACCGCAGCACAGATTACTGCTAAGTTTAAAGGCAATACTGCTTGGACAGTAAATAGCAGCGTAAATAGTGGGCTTCCTACATTCCCATATGTGGTAGGCAAGGCAGTTAGATTTGTTAACAACCTTGTTCCAACTACTCATACTGTTGATACTACAAGCCTAACCAAAGGCACTATGGTTACTCCTAGCAGCACTGGTACAACTACTTCCGCTTCTAGCGATACAGTAAACTTAAAACACTTTAGCCCAATAGGCAAAACCCTAGAAATTGAAAACGGACGCGTAAACCTTTACAACTCTGTATTCCAATTCAACGGCGTGGCTTATGTTCCTGCAGGGACAACTCTAAGTTATGACCTTGTTGCCAACGACGGATATGTTGTAGACCGCTCGAGTTCGCGCAGTCACTACAACGGCAAGTCTAGTTTGTTTGACATCGAACAAGTTGGTATTGGAGCACTATCAGGTGCTGGCACATCAGTAATATCTAAGACTAACAAGTCATTTACATATCAAGGCTATGGTAATGGTATTCTTACAAATGATTGGGTGCTTGCAAACTTAAAACCTAATACTACTTACACAATGCAAGCAAACATTAAAGTTGTTAGTATTCCAAGCGATACTACAGCAGCAGCAAATTATTTTGCAATAGTATTGTTTAATACTGATAGTTCTAAAGTTCATCCAGTTATGGCAAGTTCGGGTAATGCAACCGTTGGTACAACTACTGTATCTACACGCACATTTACAACACCTGAAGACCTAACAGGATATTACATTATTGCTTACAGTGGAAATTATACTGGTGGCAAAGGTGTAGTAGAATTTAGCGACATTATGTTGTTGGAAGGTGAGTACACCACCGACACTATGCCTGCATTTAGCGATAGTTATGGCAAACCTGAAAGCCGCATTGATAATTCTAAGTCACTTGGCGAGATGACGGAGGCAGAAAAAACCGCTTATCTTGCTACATTTACCGATTTGACTAAGGATGAAGGTGCGGAAAACAGATTAAACATAGCCGATGCAAGTACAAGCATAGCTAAAAACATTGACACCGCTACAAACAGCTTTACAGCAACTACTTGGGCAGGAACGTTGTTTGACAATAATTGGGTGCTTGCAAACTTAAAACCTAGCACCACTTATACTATTAGCCTTACTCGCACAAAACTTGCCGAGCCAAGCACTGGTGAAGTATGGAACAGTGGTAAGAGTACAAGGTTCTTGTTATACAACCCTAGTGGTGGATCTGTTGGAATGTTTGATGATTACAGAACTACTGCAGTTGGCGATAGTTATGATACAGTATCTACATTCACAACTCCAGCAGACCTAACAAATTATCGTATTTTGGTTTATACAGAGCGCTGGTGCGAAACCGCATCAAGCAGCACGTATGTTGGACTTGGTACATTTAAGTTTAGCAACATTATGTTGGTAGAAGGCAAGTATTCTGCTGACTCAATGCCAGGTTATTCTGCATTTGATGGCGGCAATTATCACGCCGAAATTACCGAAGATACCGATATTTATGTTAACCTTAAAAACGATGTATTCAATGTTACTATAAACACAACATTTGCTACTGCTACTGGCGTTACACTTAACACTTATGGCGATGAATTTATTAATATCGTGCTTTACAATAAAGATACTAATAGGGCATACTGTGAGTGCGTTACCGCTAGCAACACGGCTCAAAGCACTGTGTTTGAAGGCTTGAATGGTGGCGAATATGTTGTTGGTTTGTTTGAAACTATGTTCTACGAAATTGCTGGCAACGGCGATGTTAGTTATCAAGTTGGCTCCGATGCTAGCGTTAGTATGGAAGCTAACGGAAGTCTTAACTACGAAATCGTTTTGGACAACACAAAACAAGGCATTGTAATTTATGTTATTGTTACAAAACAATACGACTGCTGGTTGTATGATATCGGCAGAAATTATTAATTATCTTATTTCCTATGGCACGCTACTTTAATGTGTGCCATAGGGGGTATTGATAAATCTTTATATTTCGTGTCCCCTTGTAAGGGGAAGGTGGTACGCAGTCAGACCTATGGTCTGCCAGTACCAAAGGGTAGTCCAGTGTATACACGAAATTTGTGTATTCATAACAACTCACATTTATAAGTGTAAAAAAAACCGCAATTAACTGCGGTAGAATCGAAAAATGGAAAAATTATTATATTGGTATAAGGTGAAAATTGTTTATTATTTTTATGTTTATTATGGTTTTTAGTAAAAATTTTAAATAATTTTCCTTTATATATACATTAGCTTTATTAACTCTGCAAATTTGGGTTAATAAAGCTTTTTGTTACTCTTTTAACTTTTTATTACACACCTTTAAATGAACTGGTTTTTCTATGTGGCATTAATTCGTATTTTATATCAGCAAGTATTAGTGTAAATAAAGACCGCATACAGTCACGCAAAAAAACACCAGCCTAATAATAGACTGGTGTTTTTTGTAATCCTAAAAATAATTATTTAGTTTCTTTTTTTGTAGCTTTTTTAGCAGGGGCTTTCTTTTCGGTAGTTTCCTTTTTAGTAACTGCTTTTTTAGCTGGAGCTTTTTTAACAGGTGTTTCTTCAACAACTTGTTCTTTAACTTCTACTTTCTCTTCTGCAACTTTAACTGCTTTTTTAGGTGCTTCTTTTTCTGCTTTATCTAAAGCAATGTTAAGTCTTGCAATTTTTCTAGAAGCGGTGTTGCGGTGAAGCACGCCCTTAGCACAAGCACTGTCAATGTAAGCAACAGTAGTGTTAAGTTCTTTTTTAGCAAGTTCTAAGTCACCTTTCTCTAAAGCGGAGCGATAGTTTTTAACATAAGTAGAAATAGTTGCTTTAATATAGCGATTTTCTGCTCTTTGTCTATCGTTGGTTAAAATTCTTTTTTTAGCTGATTTAATGTTTGCCACTTTAATTTTCTCCTTGTGAATAATGATATCATTAATTTTTTGCTAAGTTATTTTAGCACATAATTTTACATTTTGCAAGTATAATTTAAAACAATTTAAAATAATATAGCCATATTTTAGGGATAATAAAAGCATAAGGGGTGAAAAACCAAAGTGTATTCCGATTTAATAGACGAGCTTAATGCCGAATTTGGCGTTTTTAAGCGTGGAAAATTTAAAAATATAACAAACAAAAAGTTTAATACAACCACCGATTTTTATGAAATAAAAACCGCGCGACAAGAAAAAATTTTTGGCAAAGCCAAAGGCGAGTATGCGGTGCTTAATTTTGGAGATTTCGTGGGGTGTAATACCGAAGCGTACAATTATTATCTAAATCAATTTAAAGGCGTTTTAAGGCGATTTTTAGGCGAAATTAAGCCTAGCGATGTTGTTATGGTAGTTGGACTTGGAAACCGCCATATTTCCGCCGATAGTTTGGGCGCGGCTGTTGTTGGACGGCTTGTTGTTACGCGCGGATTTGTGGAAAATCTGCCAAAAGTCTGTGCGATTTCGCCGTCGGTTTTTGGACTCACAGGCATAGAAACTGCGGACATTGTAGATGCGGTTGTAAACAAGATAAAACCCAATATTGTGGTTTTTATTGATGCGTTGTGTGCGTCGCATTCTGAAAGGCTTGGGCGGTCGTTTCAACTATCCAACGTGCCAATTACACCAGGTGCAGGAGTTGACAACACAAGAAAAAAGTTTAAAAATACGCCGCGAGTTGTGTCAATTGGTGTGCCGTTTGTGGTGTATAGTTCAACATTTATTAAAACCGCATTGGCAGAGTGCGGTTTAAATGAAACTGACTTTAAAGAAAAATTGCCGCAAAAACAAGCGGATAAATACAACGATATTATGTTAAAAATGGACGAGCAGCTTGTTACTTTAAAAGATATTGAAGAGTGTATTGGTGCGGCTGGCAGGCTTATTGCAACGGCCTTAAATAGCGTAATTTTGGGCATAAACAAATTAGATTAATACGTGTTTTTGAATTACGCTAAAAATATCGCATAAAATATATTATGAAAAAATGGATTTTTTGCGTATTAGTGATATTTATAATTGTTGCAATTAGTTTGTTTTTTTTCCTGTTTTTTCCAATAAAATACAACAGCATTGTGTTAAAATATTGTGAAACTTACAATCTAGATGAAGTGTTGGTTTTTGGTGTGATAAAAGCGGAAAGTGGATTTAATAAAAAAGCAAAATCAAAGGTGGGAGCTTGCGGACTTATGCAGGTTATGCCAGCCACGGCAGATGATGTTGCTAAAAAAATCGGTTTAAATTTGAAACAATATGATTTGTTTGAACCTAACGACAACATAAATATTGGCTGCTATTATCTAAAATACCTTATGGATATGTACGACGGCAACGAAGTGTTGGCTCTATGTGCATATAATGCTGGGTATAACAACGTTAATGCTTGGTTGAAAAATGAATTTGACGGAAATCCACAAAATATTCCTGTTAAAGAAACAAAAGACTATGTAAGGCGTGTAAAAAACAATAAAAAAATTTATAAATTATTATATCATTAAAATTTGACAATAATATAATCTAGTGATATATTTTTGTAGGACAAAATGGAGGAAAATATGAGTGTTGTATTTGTGGATAGTGCGTGCGAACTAAACGCGGCTCAAGTAAAAAAACTTGGGCTTGATATGGTAAAATTTAATGTAAAGCTAAACGGCAAAAATGTGCAAAAATCTAATGAAGCATATTTAGATGCCTGTAAAAATGCTGGTTCGCTTTCGCTTGCTGTTACAAAAAACGATTATGTTAAAGCGTTTTTGCCATATATAAACAATGGTGAAAATATTTTGTATTTTGCAACCAATCAAATAAAATTTAATATAACAACACCTTTTTCAGATGCTGTTAAAGAAATAAACGAAAATTTCCCAAATCGAAAAGTTGAAGTAGTAGATTTGGGTTTGGCGTCTAGTGTAGCAGGAGTGTTGTTATACGAAGTGGGGCTAATGTCAAAACGTGGCGATGCTGATGACGAAATTAAAAATTTTGTAAACAACTTTAAAAATGAAGTTAGGGGATACATTGTAACAAATAATGCTAAGTATTTATCCGAATGTGAAAACAAAGATGTTAACATAAAGTGTCAGCTTAATGTAAATGCGGTAGTTGATTTTGAATCACAAAAAAGCGTTGTGCTAGACTATGTTAATGGTAGAAAAAAAGCATTAAATCAAGTAGTTACCTTTATAGAAAACAACAGTGTGAACTTGGCTGATCATATTATAGTTGTGTCATATGCTGTTCAAGAACAATCGGCAGAATATTTTAAAGATTGTCTAGAAAAAAAGTTTAACAACGAATGCACTGTTTTACTACAAAAAATGAGTTTGGCAAGCGTTATGGTGTATGGGGCAGATACAATTGTTGTTGGCTTTCACGGCAAAAAACATTAATAAAAACATTGTTAAATTTTTTAATAAAATCACAATGGAGACTTAGGTCTTTTAAAAAGTGTTTAGAGATAATTAAAAAATAATTTTTAATTTTCGGTTCTTATTTTAAATTAAGAATATAAAAAATAAAATATCTATAATAAATTTAAAAACCAAGTAAAATTACACTTGGTTTTTTGTTTTGTTGTGATATAATAAGTTAAGGAGAAAACAGATGAAAACTTTGCTTAGAAATATAAATATAATAAAAAATAATGAAATTTCATACGGTTATGATATTTTAATAAACGGCGATAAAATAGAAAAAATTGACAAAAATATGATAGTTTCTGACACAAAGTCTATAAATTGTGACAATTACTTTGTGCGAAGTGGTTTTGTAAACTGTTGTTTTGATGAAAGTTGTAATATTAAAAATCAAGCAATTAATGGTGTTACAACTATTGTTTGTTTAAATAATGACCTAAATAAGGCGCTTTTATTAAAAGAAATGGGTTTTACTGTATATTTTGGAATAGGTGTTTTTAATGATGCTGAATATGTAAATTTTCAAATTTTGCAAGAAAAATATATAAATTTATTGAAAAATGATATAAAATGTGTGCTTTTTGCTAAAAATTCTTTCACAACAGACGAAAATGTTTTTTCTGATCTTGTTAAGTTTTCTAAAGAGTTTGACTTGCCTATACTAACAGTAACCAACGAAACATTGTATGAGGTTGGCGAATGTGATAAGGTTAATGGTTTTACTCCTGTAAGATTGTTGGAAGAATATGGAGTATTGGATAGACCGCATATGCTTTTAGGTTGTGAAAACTGTGATAAGGACGATGTTGAGATAATGCAATATCACGACACTTATGTTTGTGTTACGCCAACAAAAAGTTTACGTTTAGGCAATGGTGTTGCCCCTGTATACTCTATGATAAAAAACGGAGTGGGTGTTTGTCTAGGTGGTGACAATTTTTTAAAAGAAATCTCGCTTGTTTCAGATTTGCAATCGGGAGTTTTAAATGAAAGTGGATTAGTGAGTAATTTAGATTTAGATAATATTATATCAATTAATCCAAATAAATTTTTAAAACAAAGTGCTGGTGAAATTAGAATTGGCAACCATGCTGATTTGATTGTTCTTGATACGCCAAGCATTTTAGACTTAAACACAAGTAATGTACTTTACACAATTGCCAATGGCAAAGTTATTTATAAAAAACAATAGAAGATTAAAATCTAATTCTTAAGTGGTATTTAATAGATGATTTCATTAAAAGCTTGGTAATATTAAAATTAAAGTGGTATTAAAATTAAAAAGCTACATTATGAATAATAAAACCGCAACCATAAAAATATGTTATGGTTGTTTTTTTATATTGTTTTTTTTAGAACTAATTTTGTATATGGGTATTTACAATTAGAAGTTTTTGTGATATTATATTTTTATGAAGGGAAAGGGGGATATAGTTATATGAAATTTGCTATGATTATATTTGTAACCTTATTAGTATTGAAAGGATTTGCAAAATAAAGTAGGTTATTAACCTTATATTTGTTTTTTTATGAGTGTCTTTTTTAGGCACTCTTTTTTTTGTGAAAACGAGCTAGCTTGCATTTCTGCAATAAAGTCTAAAAAAAAATTAAAAAAACTTTAAAATTTTTTAAAAAAACTGTTGACATTGTGTAAAGATGGGTGTTATAATTAATCGAAAGTCAAAGAAAGTCAAACTTTCTCAAAGGAGGGTATATGCAAAATATAAGTGATGTAATAGAGCAGTTTATATTGGAACAATTGCAAGATTATACAGAAGTAAACTTGTCGCGTAATGAGCTTGCGTCGTTTTTTAATTGTGCACCAAGTCAAATAAACTATGTGTTATCTACAAGGTTTACAAATCCTAAGGGGTTTATAATAGAAAGTAGGCGTGGCGGTGGTGGGTATATAAAACTTACTAAAGTTGACCTAAATAAAGATAGCTATATTGAAAAACTTATTTGCGATACTATTAAGGACGAGATTGATTACAACTTGGCTGTACAATTGATAGATGGGTTACTTTCGCGAAAGTTTATAACTGAGCGTGAGCATAATATGCTAATTGCAGCGATTTCAAACAAATCGCTATCTAATCCAATTAAAATTGAAAATAAACTTAGAGCAAATATTTTAAAGAATGTTTTAATAAATATTGTAAAAGGAGATAAATAATATGTTGTGTGATAGATGTAAAAAGAATGTGGCAACTTTCCACAAATCGGTTGTTATTAATGGCGAAGGATATGAAACACATCTTTGCGAAAAATGCGCAAACGAGATGAACCTTGACGCAGACTTTGATATGGATATGAATATGGATATGGGCTTTGGTTTTCCAAATGACATTTTTGATATGTTTAACGACAACTTTGGTTTTGGTGGCAACGGATTGTTTTTGGAAAAAGACACAAAAAAATGCCCTAAATGCGGCAGCACCTTTTCCGACTTTTTAAAACGTGGTAAATTAGGGTGTGATAAGTGTTACGACACTTTTAACGAAGAAATTAGGGATATGCTAGAAAATATGGATAATCCAACTGACATTGACCTTAGCCTAACCGAAAAACCAACCGAATTAGAGCAGTTGGAAAACGAGTTTAACAAAGCCATTGCCGAAGAAAGATATGAAGACGCTGGAAAGTTGAAACAAAAAATAAACGAGTTAAAGGGTGTAAAACCTAAAACCGAAAGTAATGATAATAATGATAAAAAAGACAGTAAAGAAAAGGGCAAAGACAAAAAAGGAAATAAGGAGGAAAAATAATTATGTTTAATAGTGAATTAAGAGTTACTGATAATGTAAATAAAGCGTTGCAAATTGCAGGTACGGTTGCCATTCAGTATGGCTACAGTCAATTAGGTACTGAGCACTTGTTGTATGGTATAACCGCACTTCAAGATACCGTTAGCGGAAAAATTTTGAACACCTATGGGGTTACAACCGATAAACTTGAACAAATTTTTGATAAAACTGCCACAAAACGTAACATTATGCTAACTGGCAACACAATTGGTTTAAGCCCTAGAAATAAAGAAGTGTTTAATATTGCTAAAAGATTTGCAATGGAAGTAGGACACAACTTCATTTCAACCGAACACTTGCTTGCAGCTATGTTGGTGAGTGAAAATAGCTATGCTATTAATATTTTGAGAAGAAATTTTAAGGTTAATTTGAACGAATTAAAGGAAAGTATTTTACAAGTTATAAAAGCAGGAACCTTAGAAGGTCAAAATTTGGGCGGTACAGGAACTCAACAAGTGGGTGAAAGTAAGTTGCCAAAAGAACTTTTGGAGATGGGGCAAGACTTAACACTAAAAGCAAGACAAGGCAAAATTGACCCAATTATTGGTAGAGAAGAAGAAATTGGCAGAGTTATTGAAATCCTTTGTAGAAAAACCAAAAACAACCCAGTTTTGATTGGTGAAGCTGGTGTTGGTAAATCGGCAGTTGTAGACGGCTTAGCACTAGCAATAGCACAAGGCAAAGTTCCAGAAATTTTAAAAAACAAAAGCATTTTCTCGCTAGAACTTGGCGGACTAATGGCTGGCACAAAATTTAGAGGTGCTTTGGAAGAAAAACTAAAACAACTTATTGATATAATTACGCAAAATAGAGATATTATTGTGTTTATAGATGAAATTCATACACTTGCACAAGCTGGTGGTGACAAGGGCGAAGTTAATCCTTCGGATATGTTAAAACCATATTTGGCTCGTGGCGAATTTCAAACAATTGGTGCAACCACAACCGACGAGTACAGACAATATATTGAAAAAGATAAAGCACTAGAACGTAGATTTCAACCAGTTATTATAAACCCACCTACAGTGGAACAAACAATTGCAATTTTGCGTGGATTAAAAGACAGCTTTGAAGCATTCCATAAGGTTAATATTTCCGACGACGCAATTATCGCAGCTGCAACTTTGAGTGACCGTTATATTCCAGACCGCAGTTTGCCAGATAAGGCTATTGATTTGATAGACGAAGCAAGTAGTAAGGCAAAGGTTTATGGCAGCCAAAAACCAGAAGAAATCACAAAAATAGAAGAAGAAATTGCTGGTTATGAAGCCGAAAAGCGTGAAGCATTAATTAACGAGCAATTTGAAAAAGCTAGCGAATTTAGAGATAAAATTAAAGAAGCAAATGCTCGTAAAGACCGCATTATGGCGCAACGTCAATCGCAAGCAAGCGAAATTACTATTACTAGCGACGACATTTGCACCATTATTAGCAAGTGGACGGGAATTCCTATTACTAAACTTACCGAAAGCGAAAAAGAGCGTTTGTTAAAACTAGAAAACATTTTACACAATCGTGTAATTGGACAAGACGAAGCTGTTACAGCTGTAAGCAAGGCAATTAGACGTGCGCGTATTGGCTTAAAAGATGCAAATCGTCCTATTGGTAGCTTTATGTTCCTAGGACCTACTGGTGTTGGTAAAACCGAACTATGTAAGGCTTTGGCAGAAGCTATGTTTGACAACGAAAATGCTGTTATTAGGCTAGATATGAGTGAATATATGGAAAAGCACAGCGTAAGCAAACTTATAGGTGCGCCTCCAGGATATGTTGGTTTTGACGAAGGTGGTCAACTAACCGAACAAGTTAGACGTAAACCATATAGTGTTGTGTTGTTTGATGAAATCGAAAAAGCTCACCCAGATGTGTTTAATTTGTTGTTGCAAGTGCTAGACGACGGACGTTTGACCGATAGTCAGGGTAGACTTGTTAGCTTTAAAAACACCATAATTATCTTTACTTCAAACTGTGGTGTTTCTGACCTTCCTAGAAATCGCAACGGACTAGGATTTAACGATGCAAAAACAAATGCTCAAGAAGATATGACAAAACAAATTTTGATGGACGCACTAAAACGCACATTCAAACCAGAGTTTTTAAACCGTATTGATGTTATTACAGTGTTCCATTCACTTACTCAAGAACAACTTGTTAATATTTGTAAAATATTTATTAGCAAACTTAACAAGAAGTTGCAAGAACAAGGTGTAAACCTAAAAGTAACCGAGAGCGCTTTAAAATACACTATAGATAAAGGTTTTGACCCAGAGTATGGCGCACGTCCACTTCGTAGACTAATAGAGCAAGAAATTGAAGACCGAATTGCCGAAGAAATGCTAGAAGGCAACATCTTGAAAGGTGATACTATAATTATTTCTGCAAAAGAAGGCAAACTTACACTTAGTGTTGAAAGATAACTATAAAAAATAGGGGGAAATTTATTATTTCTTCCTATTTTTGTTTGGAGTATTAATTAAATTTTGTTACAATATTAGTATTAAAAAGGAGTTTTATATTATGGAAATAAAATATTATGCTAAAAATTATAAAATTACTCAAAACTTTAAGGAAATTTTAGAAAAAAAACTTGCTAAACTAGGCAAATACTTTCCTAAAAATTATGATGTTAAAGTTGTTTGCAGTGAGCAAAGCAAAGATGAAAAATTAGAAATAACTATCAATGCCGATGGTCTTTACATTCGTAGCGAAGTTGTTAGTGATAATATGTACAACAACATTGATTTGGCTATGCCAAAAATTGAAAAACAAATTGTTAAAAATAGTGAAAGATATAAACAAAAATTTAAAAACATAGATAAAAATATGTTTGAGTTTTTGAGTGACCTTCCACTTGTTACTAACGGCAAAGTTGTTAAAACAAAGCACTTTGAACTAGAACCTATTACTGTTGACGACGCTTCTGCTCAAATGGAAGCTTTGGGTCATAATTTCTTTATTTTCTTAAATGCAGAAACAGGTTTGGTAAGTGTATTATATAAACGTAACGACCAAGATCTAGGCTTAATTGATATTTCATATTAAATCTAAATAACAAAAAGCCATAGTAAAAATTTTTGCTATGGCTTTTTTGGAAAATTTTTCCATTTTATTGGTTTTTAAAAATATTTTACTTTACAAAAGGTCTATTTTTAAGTATATTATATTATTGGAAGTTGTACGTGATATTCACGTATAGCTGCCGAAGTTTGAAACTTGTGAAAAGTTAGTAGGGTTTATAGCGTTGAAAAAACTAATTTAAAAACATCATAAAGTTTAAAATAAGGTGAAATTATGATAGAATTAAAAAACGTGTATTTAAAATACACTAAAGATTTTAATGTTTTGCAAGATGTTTCGTTTGAAATAAAAACAGGCGAAAAAGTTGTGTTGTATGGAACCGAAGCCAGCGGAAAAAGCTCGTTACTTCGCACAATTGTGGGCATAGAAACGCCACTTAAAGGGGAAGTGTATGTTAAGGGTCTTCCAGCAAACAAGGTGGATTACAAAAACGAAGTTTCTCTTGGGTTTTTGCCTTGTCATCCAGCTTTTTTGGATAACAAATCGGTACTAAAAAACATTGAATATCCGCTAAAACTTAGAAAAGTGGATAAGGCATTAAGAAACATTAAAATAAACAACGTTTTGGTTAGTTATGGTCTAACAGGGCTTAAAGACCAAAAAGTTAAAGATTTGTCATATTATGACCGCATAAAAGTGTGCTTGGCGCGTTTTGCTCTTAGAAATATAGAAGTTTTTGTAATAGACGATATTTTTAAAAGACTAAACGAAAGCGAAAGCAAAAAAATTATTGATTATATTAACGACTTAATTATGGTTAACAACGCAACTGCAATTATAGCTGTTAGTGATGAAAATCTTATTAAAAAAATTGGAGGCAAAAAACTTACCATAGTAAATGGTTGTGTTAGTTAGTTATGTTTGAAAAAACCACATCGGAAAAGATTAGACAAGAGTGTTCTGTGATATTTGATAGTGAAAATTTATTGGGCAATTGCAATGCGGATTTTATTGCAAAATATCGTAAATTATTTCAAATTAAACAAATTAGATTAATTTTGGACAACTCTGAACTTTTAGACTCGGCAAGGGTGTTTATGAATAACGACCTTAACATCACTAAAGCCAGTAAAGAAGGTTATATGCACCGCAATACACTAATTTATAGAATAGAGAAAATTAGAAGGTTGGTGGGGCTTGACATAAGAAAATTTAAAGACGCTGCTGTTTTTGAAAATCTTATAGCATTTTATGAAGTCGTTAAAAATAGTAACCAAAATCAAAATAATGAAATAGAGTGAAATTAGTGTTCATTCTATTTTTTTATAACTAGAAATGCTAACTTTGTTGTCGGTTACATCTAAGGCTTCTTCTGGTTCGGCTGGCTTATCTAGTACCTTCAACATTTCTGTAATATCCACATTTCCGCCTGTTAAAAGCGGCAAAAAAAGTTGAAGCATATCGTTTTGAGATAGGCTTTTTTTGTTTCCCATCATTTTAATTAGCGGCAACAGTTTTCCAATATCTAAGTTGGGCTTTTGCTCGGTTGCGTCAAGAGTAGAAACTGTGGGTTCTTGTTCTAGTGGTTTATTTAATTTTTCTTTTAATTTTTGTTGTCCGATTTTTGTGTGATTAATAGGAAAAATTCCGTACGGATATTCTCCATTTATGTAATCTAATTCGTTGTTTTCCAATTTGCATCTCCATTAAACATTATTATATATGCAATCATATAATGAAATAGTTAATTACTTTTGGAGGATAATTATGCCAAAATTTAGTGAATACATAAAAAACGACGTAAAAAAGGAAAATTTTGCAGGTGTTGATAACGCCGAACTTAACGACGCCATAAACAAGTATAGCGATTATAGCGAGCAAGAGCTTATAAACGAGTTTTTAAGCGAAACCAACAAGAAAAAACAAAGTGGCGAACTTAATGACGAGAAAATTGAAAAAATGAAAGAAACTCTTTTGCCGTACTTAAATGACAAACAAAAAACGAAACTAAACCAAATAATTAATATGGTGAAATAATGTTAAGAAAAATAGAACCAAGCATTTTAAAAAGCGTTAATGCGCAAAGTTTAGATTGTAAGTTGGATTGCGTGCTTTATGCCAACGATTATTACAAAGTTAAAAAGTTTTTAGGCGGCGAATTTGAAACAACATATTTTCCGTTTTTAAACGCTTTTGGCGTGCGGCTTAATTTTAAAAACATAATTGAACTTGCCGCATTAACCGAAGTAAAGTATATAACACAGTCCGCAAAAGTGACCGCGTGTGTTAATGTTGCAAATAAAATTTTAGACACCGAAAAACCAAGCAGCAATGCGGCTTTTTGTACGGTTGTTATTGATACGGGAATATATCCGCATTTAGACTTTTTAATGCCTAAAAATAGACTAATTAAGTTTGTTGACCTTATAAACGACCGAACATATCCGTACGACGACAATGGACACGGGACTTTTGTGTGCGGAGCGATGTGCGGTGGCGGAACAATTAGTGCAAAACATACTGGCGTAGACCCAAACACAAACCTTATTGTAATTAAAGCATTAGACAAAAATGGCGAAACTGGAGCTAACACAATTCTTAGTGCTATGCAATGGGTTTTTGAACACAAAAAAGAGTACAACATAAGACTAATGTGTATGAGCTTTGGAAGTGTGTTTTTAGGGAAAAACGACCCACTTATGCTGGGTGCGGAAAAGTTGTGGGATAGTGGTATTGTTGTGGTTTGTGCAGCGGGCAACAGCGGGCCAGAAAGCGAAACAATAAAGTCGCCCGGTAGTAGCTACAAAATAATAACTGTGGGCGCTCTTAATGACAATCGCGTGGGCGATATTCCGCAGTACGGTAAGTTTGCGGTGGCAGATTTTTCTAGTAGGGGGCCTATTAACAACACATACAAACCAGATGTTTTGGCGTCGGGAGTTGAGATAAATGGGCTTAAAAACAACACCGCATTTTATACAACAATGTCTGGCACATCGGTTAGCACTCCGCTTGTGGCTGGTGTGTGCAGTAGGCTAATAAAACAAAACCCTTCATTTTCGCCCGATAGAATTAAAAAACAACTTATTAATAGCTGTAATCCAATTACTTTCGATAGAAATAGTGAAGGGTTTGGCTGGCTAGATGGAACTAAATTGTTTTGAGTACTTTTAAAAGTTTTTTAACATCACTAAGTTTGTTAAAGCCGCCAATGCTAACCCTAACCATACCATTTTTAAGCGTACCAAAAGATCTATGAACAAGTGGAGCGCAGTGAAGCCCTGTTCTAACGCAAATTCCGTGTTTGTTTAGAATTTCGCTTATTTCTCCACTCGTTTTTTCTTTGTGATTAAAAGCAATTACACCGTTTTTAGGTGACAAAGAATACACAATGTAGTTATCCATATTTTTAAGCGAATTATATAAGTATTCGCTTATTTTTTGTATTCTAAGGTTTAGTTTCGTAAAGTGTTTTTCAATATAGGTGATACCCGCGCCAAGCCCTAAAATGCATGGCATACTAAGCGTTCCGCTTTCTAGCCCTTCTGGTGGCTCGGTGGGCTGAATTATGCTTTCGCTATAAGTTCCTGTGCCGCCAGTTATTAGCGGTTTTACATTAATTCCGCTAAATACTAGCGCCCCAATTCCTTGCGGTGCGTAAAAACCTTTGTGTCCTGCAAACGATAGCATATTAATGTGTAAGCTATTTATATCTATCCATTTGTGACCAGCACTTTGTGCGCAGTCTACAAAGTATTTTAGGTTGTGTTTTTTACAAATTTTTCCTATGGCGTATATGTCGTTTTCGTTTCCAGTAACGTTGCTTACGTGAATACAGCATACCATATATGTGTTTGGCTTTATTGCTTTTTCAATGTCGTTTGGGTCAATTTTGCCGTTTTTAGGCTCAACAACGGTGTAGGTTATTAGTCCACTTGCTCGCAAGTCTTCTAGCGTTCTAAGTGTGCTATTGTGTTCCATTGCGGTAGTTATTATGTGACCGCCTTTTTGCACTGTTCCACGAAGTCCTAAGTTTGTTGCGGCTGTGCAGCTTGCAGTAAAAACAACATTTTGTGGGTTGGCATTAAAGTGACTTGCAATTTTTTCACGCACTTGTAACACCTTCATTCCGCCGTTTATGGCAAGGTTGTAGCCACCGCGGCTTGCGTTTACGCTGTACTTTTTAAGTCCGCTTAATGTGGCGCGAATCACGCATTTGGGCTTGATATGGGTTGTGGATGCGTTGTCTAGATATATCAAAATATAATCTCCTTTAACAAAAAAACTTTCTAATTAATATTATGAAGTAGGTATAAAAAAGTTTAAGGAGAACAAAAATGTACGCAATTGCCGTATTTTTTAATAGAACACAAGCGCTTCAATATGCCGAGACACTTAGGCGTATGGGGGTGAATTGTAATGTTATTAACACGCCGCGAGAAATTACAACATCGTGTGGATTGTCGGTTATGTTTTTAAAAAATCAGCTAAACAGGGCTAGGGTTGCTTTAAATAGCGGAAACTATCCAAGTTTTAAGGGTTTTTATTTAAAAAACACGTTTGGAAAAGCTACAAAATATGAAAAAATAGGGTAAAATATAATGGAGAGTTAAGGTTGTTTTAAAGCCGTCAAACTTTAAAATTGTACTTTACTACTTAGCATAATTGTGATATTATATAACTATGGATATTAAAAATAAGGAAATATTTAATTGTTTAAATAAAATAATTACTAATCCTAAGTGCGAGCTAAATTTTAAAAACAATTATGAGCTTTTGGTTGCTGTGTGTTTAAGTGCGCAATGCACCGATAAACGAGTAAATCAAACCACACCCAAGTTGTTTGAAAAATATCCCACTGTATATGATTTAGCAAACGCGAGCCTAAGTGATATTATGAGCATAATAAAGCCGTGCGGTTGTTATAAAAACAAAGCCCAAAATTTAAAACTAGCTTGCACCGATATTGTGAAAAAGTTTAATGGACAAGTTCCAGACAATTTAGAAGACCTAATGACACTTAGGGGTGTGGGCAGAAAAACCGCCAATGTTGTGCTAGCAGAAGCGTTTAGTAAGCCGACAATTGCTGTGGATACTCACGTTTTTAGGGTGGCAAACAGATTAGGGCTAGCAAACTCAAAAACCGTAGACGGTGTTGAAAAGGCGCTTATGGCTGGGTTTGACCAAAAAGATTGGGTGAAACTTCATCACACGCTAATTTTATTTGGCAGATACTATTGTAAAGCAAAAAATCCGCAATGCGAAAATTGCGAGTTAAAAAAATATTGTAAGTACTATAAGGAGAAATAATATGTTTTTAGATAAGGTGACCATATTCTGTAAAGCGGGCAATGGTGGCGATGGTAAAGTGTCGTTTCATCGTGCTAAGTTTGTGCCAAACGGCGGGCCAGATGGTGGCGACGGCGGCGATGGTGGCAGCATAATTTTTAAGGCGTCCAACAAAATTAGCAACTTGGAAGATTTTAGATATCACAGGTCTTTTGCGGCTGCAGATGGCGAACCAGGTGGCAGCAACAACAAGTTTGGCAAATCTGGCAAAGATATGATTATAATCGTTCCGCAAGGCACAGTGATTAAAAACGCTGCAAACGACAAGGTTTTAGCCGATATGTATGGCGCTGATGATGAAATTGTATTGCTAAAAGGCGGTCTTGGTGGTCGCGGTAATACGCATTTTGCAACCCCAACCAGACAAGCTCCAAAGTACAGCGAACTTGGCGTGAAAACCGATAAGTTTGAAATTAGGCTAGAGTTAAAAACAATTGCTGATGTAGGGCTTGTGGGCTTTCCTAATGTGGGCAAAAGTACACTTTTGGCTGCTGTAAGTAATGCAAAACCTAAAATTGCAAACTATCACTTTACAACGCTAGCTCCAAACATTGGCGTTGTTAGTGCTAATGGCACAAGCTTTGTTATGGCGGATATTCCCGGGCTAATTAGTGGTGCTAGTGAAGGCGTTGGG
>CAKVHA010000013.1 GCA_934747775.1 uncultured Clostridia bacterium | reverse complement strand
ACTGCGTACCACCTTCCCCAAACACTCACCCCTAAAAAGCTCTTGGCTTTTTTGGGAACTCCGAGTAAGTGGAGGCGGGGTGTAGGGTTTTATTTTAAAACACTTTAAATGCACTTAAAAAGTCGTTTATACTCCTAAATATAGCCGTTTTTCAGATGTTTGCATAGTACTGTAAATTTGCTTTAAATACCCACAAAATTGCCAGTGTTTTTATGGCATTGTTGCGACTAAAGTAAAGCATAGTTGTTACTAAAACGGTGCGTTGTTGTGGATTTAGCACGTGGCTTAAATATTGCATCATTATGGTTAAAATGTTAGTACGATACTAATGTAATTATATTAATATAAAACTTTATAAACAAATTTGTATTATTTTGTTGCTAAAAGTGGCAAAATAAGATAAAATATAATCAATAATTTTGGAAATGAAAAAGGGAATTACATATTTTTATACACGCGGTTAGAGTGGCTATAACATCATTATCGCCATAAATCTAATAAAACACCCTTTTTTGTTGTTAAAAAAAATCAAAAAACGGATAAGGAGTTTTTAATTTATGGGTATTCCGGGCGCGTTGTTAATTATTGGATTCTTCTCGGTTGTTGTGCCAGTTGTTATTACGCTTGCAATGAATATATTCGGTGAGTTTTTCTATGTAATTGGTGTTTTAATGTTTAAAATAATAGAACTGCTTCAAATGGTGTTTAAAAAACTTGCTGGTCTAGGTACTGTTTGGATTGAATCTTCTACAGGTGGGGCATCGGAACAAGTAGACGGCGACATATTGGTAGTTTTATTAAAAAACCCTACAATTGTAGATACTCTAATATCCGTAACAGTTTTTGCAGTGGCGCTTACAATTATTGCCACAATTGTGCAAATGATAAGAGTGGAGTACACCACCGAAGGCAGCAAAAACAGCAAAGAAGGTATTATTGGTTTAGGTTTAAAATCGCTAGTTATGTTTGTGCTTATTCCGGTTGTTTGTTTCTTTGGTATAAGGCTTAGCAATTATATGTTAAAAGCAGTTGATGCTGCGACATCGCAATCGGGCAATAGTTCGCTTGCTGGAGCAGTTTTTGTGGCTTCTGCATTTGAAGCAAACAGAATTGCGGATCCGGATATGGAGGTTAAATCATCAGCCCTCAGTAATATAAGCATTGGGGGAATACTTAACTTTTTTCTTCCCAATTCGTTAGGTTTACGAACGGCGGCTTTTGATGAGAGCAAAAAGGCGGTAAAGCATTTTGAAACAGTATTATATTCCAATCAAAATGACGCTACGCGTGCAAGGTTTGAAATTGCAAAAAAGATTAACGCGTATATGTCACTAAGTGTTAGTGATGCAAAGTTGTTTGGTGTTAATGGATTTGGAGATCTTGCGACAGTTGCTATGGGTGGAACAGTAGGGTTTATGAACTATAATAACCTTAGTGCGGTTAGATATTTCTACAGTATAAATGACATTAACTACATAATTTTGTATTTTGGTTGTTATCTTGTACTGCAATCGCTGTTTAATGCGTCTATGGGCCTGGTAATAAGGCTGTATAAAGTAGCGGCGTTATTTGTGATAGCTCCAGCAACAATAGGGTTGCAACCATTAGATGGTGGAAACGCCTTTAAGAGCTGGAAGAAAAGCTTTATAAGTAATGTCGTCGCGGCATATGGTGTTATAGTTGCGTTTAACTTGTTCTTTATTTTACAAGGTGTAATTTGTAAAATTGAACTGTTTGATCCTAACGCTTGGACAGTCGTCGGATGGTCAAATCAGAAACTAAATTCATTTATGCAAGCGCTGTTTGCGGTAATAGGTATTACGCAAATTAAAGCATTAATAAAAGAAATTGGTGGATTTGTAGGTTCTACAGATATCATATCCGATGGTGCTGCTGCTGTTGGAGATGCTACAAAAGCTGTAAGTAAAATTATGCAACCAGGTAAAGGTGCTGCAATGCAAGTTATGGGAATGTATAATAGTGCAAAAGCTGGTAAAGAAAAACAGAAAGCCGATGATAAGGAAAGACAAGCTGATTCAGAATACAATGAAGCAACAGAAGGCGCAAAATTTGATGAAAAGACAGGTAAATGGTTGGACGATAAGAATAATCCAATTACCGATAAATCCAAAACAGACAGATATGATGCGGCTAGAAAGACTCGCCAAGAAAAACAATCAAATATTGATAACCTTAGAAAACGTGCTGCACATCACTCGGCAAGGAGTGCATATCAAAAGACAGTTGTAGGTAATATGCTTATGAATTCTGGTCCAGTTTCTACATTAATGGGTTTAAATGGTGGTAGTGAGTTCCAAAAATTTGCTACAGGTAAAGAGTTTAAAGAAGATTATCAAAAATTTAATGAAGATCACGGCAATGTGTTAAAAGACACTGGTGTTGGTGCTGGAATGAAAGCTTATGATCTTGTTGATAATGTTATAAATGCGGCAAGCGGTGAAGGCTTTAAGGGTATAACGGCAGCAAGAGATAAAGACGGTAATAAGATAGTTGGCAAAAATGGCTATTTTGAAAGAAAAGAGCACGTTGGACGCTTTGCAGGCTTCCAAAACAAAACAAGGGGTGTGGTTGATACTAAAAATAATGCCAATAAAGCTATAGAAGAGCAACATAGTGCTGCAATGCAAGGTTTTGCACAGCAAAGAGCTGATTATGGCAGTGAAATAGATGCTTTGATATCTAATTACGCAGATAGCAACTCTCTTGCAGGAATAAGTGTGAAAAGTTCTACTATGACTCAGGCAAATAAAGCTGCGTTTGAGTTGTTAAACTTGAGTTCAAGTGGAAATCTTGATGTTGGTACAATTAAAGCAAGGGCTTTAGATGCTAAGGGTGGCGATGATTATGGTACATTAAATCCAAATTATTCTAAAGCTATTGACAATTTAGCTGGTGCAGACGCAAGTAATGTGGCTTCGCTGGTTGATGAACTTAAAAAGGCTTTTGTTGAAGATTCTAAGGATGAAAGCTTTAAATCAGCATATAAAGATTTACAAATTGGAAAGGCAAAAGTTGATGACTTGGAAGCTAAAGAAAATGGATTATATGAAGGAAGTAGAGGCAATGGAGAAAAAGGCTTAGATAATTATACTAAGGGTCTTGAAAACATAATGAAGAATAACCCATTGAAACTTGATGCGTCTACTCTTAAATCTCTTCTTGAAAATCAAGTTATCAAGACTAAACAAGAAGGTGAACAAAAACTTAACTTTAACTTTGATAAACTTAAATCTATTATTAGTGATTCTATTAAAGCTAGTAAAGAGAGTGCTGAGCACGCTAAGGCTGCTGCAGACCAAGCTAAAGCTACTGAAACACAAACTAAGTTGTTAAAAGATATGCTTAAAGAGCTTAAAAAGAAAAAATAGTGTAGAGCTTTATTTACAACATTGTGATTGTTTATTTAAGTACTATGCAAAACTACAAAAAAGTACGGTAACTCCGTACTTTTTTTTGTGAGTTGTTGAAATTTACAAAACTATAGTATAAGCTGAACTACCATTTGGTACTAGCAGACCACAGGTCTGACTGCGTACCACCTTCCCCTTACAAGGGGACACAAGATTTAAGGTCTTATTTTAATATTCGCAACAAAAGAAGTTTTGTGGGGTGTGTGTTCGGGAAAAGTGGTACGAGTGAAACGAGTGAGTACCAAAGGGTAGTAAAAATGCACACGAAATCTGTGTATTTTTACTTACTTACTCATACTAGTGTAAATAATAACCGCATAAAAGCTGTCACTCAAAATTTTTAAACCTTATTAATTTTATTTGTTATTATTACTAAATTAGTTTATAATATGTAATATAAGTATGTGGTGGAAAAGCATTTTTTTTAAAGCCGCAAAATTGACAACTTAGAAAAATGAAAAATGGGGTAAAGCAATGCGTTATATTCCTAGAAAAAGTAGGGTAAAAACCGAAATTTACAACAATTTTACAATTGGTGACCTAATTATTGCCATTATTGGTATAGCTGCAAGTATATTTATAATAACATCAAATTTGCCGTATAAAATTTATATTACGCTTGGTTTTTTGGCGTTGTATTGCTGCTTGTACATTCCTATATCCGACGGCGTGAAAATGTATTATGGTTTATTTCTAATTTTTAAGTTTATGGCATACAAAAAGAACTATTACAAAAAACCAAAGCATAAAAATGACGATATTAACCGCATAATTCCGTTTACTGGGCTATCCACCGATAAGTTTATAAGTTTTGGAAACTACTACGGAATGGTAATAGAAATTATGCCAAGTGCATTTGGGCTACTTACCGAAGATAAGCAAAATATGGTTGTAGATACATTTTCAAAGGCGTTGCAAAGGCTTGCGCTAAACCAAAAGGCAAGCATTGTGCGTACCAAAATGCCTATGATATTGGACCAGATGATAAGGTTTGAAGACGATAAATACAACAACCTTATTGAAATGGCAGACCGTGGGCTATATGGGCAAGACGAGCTTGAAGCCAGAAGTGAAGTGTTTGAAGAAAGACTAGCTTGCATTAAGTATTTAAATGAAGATAGCAAAATTATTAAGGACCACTATTTTCTTGTTATTTATGACACCGACCGCGAAGCGCTAGAAACAACTGTTAATGGTGTGGTTGCGTCGCTAGAAAGCAGCAGCACGCCAGTGTACACAAAACTTGTGCTTAATAACGATCGTTTGTCGTTTTTGCGTAGTACCTTTACCAGCAACTTTGACGAGCGCGAGTTGGAGCTTTTGTCACCAGAAGACCAAATAAGGTGGGCGTTCCCAGATAGTGTTAAGTTTAGTAGCACCACAGTTGCTATCGACGGCGAAGTTAACCGTGTGTTTACCGTGTCCGATTATCCGCTTGAAGTTGGCAATGCGTGGATGTACAATTTGTTCCATATAGAAGAAACTCGTGTTGTGGTTAATATTACACCAATGGACAGATATAAAGCGGAAAAAATGTTGGATAAATCGCTTATGGAAATGTCTACACGTATGCGTAGGGATGCAAAAGAAAGTAAGCGTATTGAAAACGAAACGCAATATCAAACATTGCAAGAGTTGTTGCAAGGCATTAAGAATAGCAACGAAAACTTGTTTGAAGTAAATACACACATTGTTGCTAGCGAGAAAATCAAAAAAGAAGTTAGAGCAATTTTGCGCCAAAATGGTTTTAGATACACCGAAAACTTTGGCAGACAAATAGACGGTTTTGTTAGCTCAAACATTAGTAGGCTAGACACGTTGCATAGCTACAACCGTGGAATTCAAACATCAACCGTGGCTGCTATGTATCCGTTTATTTCCAACATCTTGCAAGACGAACGCGGATTTTATTTGGGATACAACAGCTACCCTGTGTTTACAAACTTTTTTATGCGTAACAACGAACGTGTTAATAGTAATATGGTTATTATTGGTAAGTCGGGTAGTGGTAAGTCGTTTGCAACAAAAACGCTGCTTGCAAACTTTGCTGCCGACAACACGCGTGTATTTATTCTTGACCCCGAAAACGAGTACGAAAACTTGTGCTATAACCTAGAAGGTAAAATGATTGATGTAGGTAGTAGTGTAAATGGTATATTTAACCCGTTCCACATCTATCCGTCGCTGGAAGCGGAAGAAGGTGGCGACGACGACTCGCTAAACATTCACTTGCAGTTTTTGGAGCAGTTTTACAAGGTTATTTTGCCGGGAATCTCTATTGACGCGTTTGAAGCACTAAACTCGCTAACTGTTGAGCTTTATGCTCGCAAAGGCATAACAACAAACAGTGATTTTGCGCACTTAGAACCGCAAGATTTTCCAATATTTGACGACCTTATGGATTTATTGAAAGAAAAGCTAGCAACCGAAAAAGACGAGTACTATCAACGTAACTATCAGATTGCAAAAACCTTTATTGAAAAGTTTGCGTCTGGCGGGCGTAACAGCAACTTGTGGAACGGCTACACATCTATTAGGACAAATGAAAACTTCGTCTGTTTCAACTTTAGGTCGCTTATCATCAACCGTAACGACACTATTGCAAATGCACAAATGTTGTTGATTTTTAAGTTTTTGGACAACGAAATTGCTAAAAACCGTGACTTCAACCTTAAGTACTTTAAAGATGCGGAGTTGGAAGAAGACCACCGCCGTATTATTGTAACCGTAGATGAAGCGCACGTTTTTATTAACAAAAAGTTTCCAATAGCGCTAGACTTTATGGCGCAAATGGCTAAACGTATCAGAAAATATTATGGAATGCAAATTATTATTACGCAGAACATTAAAGACTTCGTTGGATCCGAAGAAATTGCCCAGCAATCTACTGCGGTTATCAACGCCAGCCAGTACTCTATGATTTTCTCGCTTTCTCCAAACGATATGACCGACCTTATAAATTTGTATCGAAACGCAGGCGGAATTAACGCGGAGGAGCAGGATAGTATTGTTACCGCTCGTCGTGGTCAAGCGTTTTTAATAACGGGTCCTATGAGCCGTACTTCGATTCAAATTGAAGCATTGTCTACAGTAAAACGCTTGTTTGAACGCAAAAACACAGAATGATTTTATTTTATTTTAAGTACTATGCAAAACAATAAAAAAGCACGTAAACACCGTGCTTTTTTGCTTTTAATATACGTCCGCATAAGGTGCAATAATATCCGCAGAACAAGAGAGTAATTATTGTTTGTTATGAAAAACATAATATTTCAACAGCAAAAACTTGTATGAGCTTAATTTGTAAATATCATAAAACTAGTTGTGTGGTAGCTATAATTTGTTTCATTTGCCATAATAATTTTGGATATGTTAATATTGCCTAAAAACTATTGATTTATCTTGTTATATTTGATATAATTATATTTAATAAATTACATTAATTAGTTTTTAGCAGGTTTTATATTGTGTATTTTACAAATTGAATGAATAAGTGGTGTATAGCACTAAAAGGTGAAAGGGTATGAGTAAAGAAAGTCAAACAATCGACGCAATTTTTGAAAATAAAAAACTGGAAATTGCTAATAGGGCGCAATATATTGGGCAAAACTTTAAAGCATTAATAGAAGATGCTGTAACAGAAAAAATTAAAGGTGAATGTGAAAATGCTACCCCTTTGGATATTGCTGATTGCGGATACATGAACAAGCAAGAACTATTTCAAGATATTTTGGAAAGTTGCGACTTTTTTACGGAAAGCAAGTCAAAGTCAACATTCAACCAACTTTTTGGTGAAATGCTTTTAAGAGAGAATGTAACCGAAGAAGAGTTTAAACAAAACTCTGAGGTTCTTGGACTTTCTGAAGGGGTTTTAAAAGATGTTTGGGCTGTTGGTAGACAATTCATAGATGTTGACTATGATCTTGACAAAATCGACAACGTTTTGCCAGAAACACTTAAGGATGATTTGTCTAAAGTTGTTAATCATCTTTACAATCAATCCACAGAAAGTTATATTGCTAAACAAAATGATGTTATTAATGACACTTCTTACGATAAAAAATTTGTAAATGAAGCAAAAAATCGTGTTTGGGCTGCAGACGCAAGCAAAAAAAGCGAAGAACTATTAAAGGACACCGCTATTAGTATTGCAAGAGTTCAGTATGCAGACAAAAATTATTCTGACAAAGACTTAGAAAAGTCCTATAAACAAAACTATAGCAATATCAAATCAAACGAGAATGTTTGGAAAAGAGTTTACGATAATCTTCTTGAAGAATGTTTTAAAAATGGGTATATTATGCCTAATGGCGAAAAGGTTGATAAATACGAACCCGTTTTTAATGTGCTTCTAAACAATCAAGAAAACAAATTATTAAAATCCGAAGCAACAAAAAATCTTCTGATTGTTATGGCTCAGGTAGATTACAAAAAAAATAAGGCTAAAGATATTACAAGTCCAGATACAGGTGTAGAAAAGTTTCAAGGATATGATCAACGTCACAATTTTGCTTATGTTAAAAATCTTGGCGTTTCTGCACAAACTAGCGTAGAACAAATTGATGCATATAAACAAGCAAAGGACAATTACAAAGAATTAGAAACTGGCATTAATGAGTTTTGTGATTATCTTAAAGATGAAAGTAAAGATAGGTCCAATAAGCAAATTGTTTCTATTTTGCGTGATAAGGTTGGTGACGAAGAAGCCAATAGATTAATCAACGATGCTATTGAAAAACAGCAAAAAGTTTTAGATAAATCACGTAGGGGCAAAAAGAACATTTTTAACGGAATTTTGGCAGAAGAAGATGCCAACTTTTATGCTGATAGTTTAAACGAGTTTTTCGATAGAGAAAAGGTTTTGGAAAGTTATAAGCGTAAAGTTTATAGAGATGCTGCTGTTGAAACAGCAAAAATTAGACAGCTAAGAATAGATGGCAACTTAAATGATGCTGATACACTAGCTTTTTCTATGTCTACTGCTTATTCCGATTTTAAATCGTATGAGTCAATAGAAAGAACAAATGTGTTAGAAACTGCCAAAGATGAATATGAAAAAGCTAAAGCCGATCTAGAGAATTTGCAGGGTGGAAAGTTATTTAAACGTCCTGCTGCTGAAAACCTAAAAATAGTTAGAGAGTTTAACCAAAGTTCAGCTCAAAAAACAAAACTTGAAAACGCTGCAGTTGACTTAATTATAGAGCATAACAAAAATAAAAATACAGAATTAGTAGAGATACAAAAAACCAACCCAGAAATTAACTTGTTGCCAGAAGATAGAGAATCAGCATTAGAAATTTTAAAAACTGCAGCAATTCTTCCAATGCAAAATATTCCAAAAAGTGCAGAAGAACTTCAAAGTCAGTTAAGAAATCTTGAAAGAAACAAAAAAGCACTTGTTGACCAACAAAAGAAACAACAAAAAGTTTTTAATGAAGCTCAAGAAGAAGTTAATCGTCAAGTTACATTTTCACAAGATGATGAAACAACAAAAAAACAAACATTAATTGTGTCAAAGCAGAAAGAAATTGAAGAATGTAATGCTAGAATAACTGAAATTGAAGATAAAAAAACGCAAAACAATCATGCAATTACAGCTAAGTTAGAGAAACGAAAGGAAATGCATGGTGGCAATGTAATTTCCACAGAAACACACACTTTGGGCAAAAGCAGAGTAAAAGCTCAATATGAAGAAACCATAGAGAATAAAGAGTTGTCTAAAGAGTTAGGTAAATTAAAAACAAGAATAATAGAAGCCAATAAAATTATTGCTGCTACCCAAACTGAGCTTAAAGCGGCAGAGAATGCTGTAAAAGCTGAAGTTGGTTATGATGACAAACAAAACGCGTTAAATAATACAAACGGATTAATTTCACAAAACAATGCTGAAATAGAAGCAATAAGAAAAAAGATTATAGAAAAAACTATTACAGAATATTCCGAAGCACAAAAAGATTTTATTGAAAAAGAACAAGCTAAAAAAGAACTAGATAGCAATATTGCTAAGGCAACAAAAGAACTTGAAGACAAAGAAAAAGCATTAGACGATGCTAGAAAAGCAGATAAAGAAATAATTGTGCCACATGGTGTAAAATATTCATTCTTTAAAAATGCAGCAAATGCCGAAAGTCAACAATATAGCGAAGTAGTACGTGAAAACAGAACTCCACAATCTGATAATCCAGAAATAGAAGCTGACAAAGTTGTAGATATAAAAAACATTATGACTCCAGACCAAAGAATTGATTCCATTATTTACGATTGGTGGAGTAAGCTAGATAAATCTAAGGTGTTTGACCAAAATGGAAGTGTTGTGGATAGAGAGTATTACACTCAAGCCATTACACAAATCACTTTAAACAAAGAAATAGAGCAGTTGGTGGCAGACGAAAGTTATAACTTTAATAGAATTGCTATTAGTGAAGAAGGCTACAATAAACTTAGAAATCGAATTGCTAACCTTAGAAATAATTACGATAATACTGTAAATGAAGTACGAAGTGTTGGTGCTAGCGATTTTGATAGATTAAACGAAAATGATCGAATAAAATTCTTGATAAACCGTAGAGATTTGCTACTTGCAGATAATTTAAAAGATATTAATAATCCTACAAATGAAGAAATTGTTAATGCTGTTAAAAAGGCTAACCAACAAGAATATATCTTAGATAAAGTTAATAATGTTGTGCGAAACAATATTAGAGTTAATGCTCAAACACAACAACCAGCGCGTCAACCACAAGTTTCTAACACAGCCCCACAAATGGGTGGTACTAGAACCGTAAAAGGTTTTGCAGGTTTTGTTCCATCAAGTTACTCTTCTCTTGAAGCTCAAATTGCGTTGTACAACAAAGTTTTAGATGTTTATAATAGCTTAAATGGCATTACAATGGGGCGAGCAACAAATGTTAACGCTGCAGGTGCTAACAATACTGGTGCATCAAGAGTTGAACCAAAAGTAGCATCGGGAAATCCAAAAACAGATGAAAGTAAAAATATACCAGACGCTAGTGAGACAGATCAAAATAATACTCAAAAACCCGATAAAAAACCACCACAAACTGAAGAACCACAAGCTGAAAAGCCAGAAGAAACATATGCTTCTAGTGTTACAAACCTAGCTTCTGATGCGTTGTTTATAGACTTAAGGAAAAACTTGATAGATGTCGGCGGAGAAAAAGGTATAGCTCCAATTGGTAGGGTTATGGCTGATATTGTGAGAATAGCTTCACCAGAACAAGATGATGATGTTGACTTGAAAACTGCAGAACTTCGTATGCGTGAGATATGTGAAAACACTGCTGTTAATGCAATGGTGAAAAACATTATTGACGAAAAGCTTAAAGGACAGACTTTCGCAAATGAACAAGACGCACAAAAAGCAGCTAAAGAAGCTCTTATGGATCTAAAAGAAAGACCAGCGCCTTATAAAAACTTGATAACTGGAGAAGATGTTCAACCACCATCACTTTATGAGGAAATTGAAGAAGAAGTAAAAGGAAACATAGACGAAATCTTTAGTGGATTAACTTCGTCCGGTAAGGCTCGTTATACATTGTATCAAGCAACTCAGGGAAAGTTTAACGAAAAATTTGTTAAAGTTAGTGGTGTAAATGGCAAATATGAAGTTGAATTTAGTGGTTCAAAACAATCATTATTGTATGGTTATTTAAGTTCTAAGGGTATTAGCTTTAATGTTAGTGAATATCAAAAAGCTGCACAAAAATATTTAAATGAAGATATGAAATTACAAACCGCGTTGGCAGAAACCACAGGTAAAGCGATTGAACCTAGCAAGAAAGTTGAAGTTGAACAGCTCAAAGACGATATGGGTAAACCAATAAACAAATACGCAGTTGCAAGATATAACAAGGGGTTAAAAATACTTGTTGAAAGTGATAAAGATGGTAAGGTTTTGTTGAACGAAAAAGACAAACAATATAATATTATCGGTTTGGAAATTAACAAAGATGCAACAAAAGAAGAAAAAGAACAAGCGTATGATGATATGAAGGACATAAGCGAAAAAGTTGCTGAACAAGTTGCCGACGAACGTGAGAAAACAATTGGCGATAAATTGCACGAAGGTGAAGAAATCACTGACGAAAATAAAGAACTAGTTGAAAGTGATAGGGCAAAAGTAAGAAACGCAGCAAAAGTAGGTACTCAACAAAACGGAAATACTGCAGATCAATATAAAGCAGGGGTTGCTCCTATTAATTCTACACCAAGTACACCAAGCAATGATGGTCCAAATATGTAGCGCGGTTAGTTTGTTAACCTAAAATGCAACAAATGGAGAAACATTTAAAAGGAGGATATTATGGCTAATAAAAATGTTTATAAGTTTGAAATTATAGAAAAAATTATTATGGCTCGCGACTTTACAACAAAGGAAGAAGTTGAAGAAGTTGCTAAAAAAATGCGCGATATTGCGCTTGCCAACGACGAGTATAGTGACGACGTTAAACAAGCTTTTACCGACGCATACAAAGAAATTAAAGACGAACTTACTTTAAGCAATCTTAAAGAAATTAAAAAGATTATTGAAGAAGACTAATAACTACTATGCAAACACACAAAAAACATGGAAATTTCCGTGTTTTTTTGTTTTTTATACTTGCTACATTATTTGTTGACTTTAAAACCGCAAAAATTAATACTTTCCGCCGCTTAAAAATACATTATTCATTTTGTGGGCGATGATTTCTTTCATTTTAACCATACCATTTTTGTTGTAGGTTCTAATATCAATAGTTTCTGGGGCGGAGTTTAAAATTTCGCGCACACCAGCGGTGTATGCAATTCTTAAATCGCTATCCACATTAATTTTGCAAATATTGTGCTTAGCGCATTCGCTAAGAATATTTTCTGGAACACCGTTTGCGTTTTCAATTTTCATACCAGTGCTAATGGCAAAATCTTTTAAGGTAGGTGGTACAGAACTTGCGCCGTGCAAAACAAGTGGTGTGTTTGGAATAAGTTTTTCAATTTGTTCCAAAATATCTATTCTTAATTTCGCTTCGCCCTTAAATTTGTTTGGGCCGTGGCTTGTGCCAATTGCTATTGCGAGGCTGTCTACGCCAGTTTTTTTCACAAACTCTTTTGCCTGATTTGGGTCGGTAAATAAAATTTTGCCACTTACTTCGTCTTCTTTTCCGCCAATAGTTCCAAGTTCGCCTTCAACAGTTACGCCTTTAGAGTGGGCGTAGTCCACAACGCGTTTTGTTATGGCTACATTTTCTTCGTAGCTTAGGTGTGAGCCGTCTATCATAACGTTTGTAAACCCAGCATCAACAGCGTTTTTGCAGTCTTCAAAGGTTTGTCCGTGGTCTAGGTTTAAACATACTGGAACTTTGCTATCAATGCTACTTAGCATAGGCACAATTGTGTTTAGTCCCATATACTTAATTGCCCCCGTACTTGCTTGCACAACAACTGGCGAGCCGCACTCGTTTGCTGTGCTAATAATTGTCTTTAATCCTTCTAAATTTACAAAATTATACGCGCCAATTGCATAGTTACGCTTTAAGGCGTCTTTTGACATTTTATTAAAATTTACTAATTTCACTTTGTTCTCCTAAAATTTTTTATACAATTATTTTAATGTTTTTATTTTATTTTAGCAAATAAAATATATAAATTTTGCTTTATTATTATTTGCTTAAATTAATAAAATTGAGTATAATACTATTAATTAATATTTGTTTTGTGTGGTTTATCACTACTATGCAAAACATAAAACAACAGTTGCAAATGGGGGTTTTTTATGAAAACTATTACTAAAGATATGACAATTGGCGAGGTTTTAAAACTAAACAAAAATGCAAAAGTTATTTTAACAGGCTTTGGAATGCATTGTTTTTCGTGCCCAATGAGTCAAATGGAAACTATTGAAGAAGCAGGACAAGTTCACGGCATAGACGTAGACCTAATGCTACAAAAACTTAACGAACCTATTGAAGTAGAGGCAAAAAAGAAAGCGACAAGCCGCACAAAAGTAAATAAAAAATAATTTTTTTAATGGGGAAGAATGAAAAAGGTACTAAAGTATGTTTTGTGGGCGTTTTTGGTTGTTGCGGGCGTAACAGGGCTTGCAGTACTTGGCACGGTTATAACCAAAGGGTTTAATCCCACAAAAGTTTATATAAATAGTCTAACAATAAATGGGCAAAAAGAATACGCTGTTATTTCGGATAACGATGATAGTTATACGGGCAGGGTAGATTTTTTGCCAGCTGAAGCAAACCAGCTTACATTGACCGCAAAAATTGTTACGGGCAACGATGTTATTGAAGAAATTACGCCTGTTACTGCGGGACAAGACTTTACAATTAAATTTAAAAAAGTTCCAGAATTGGATGCTAATAATCAAGTAATTCCAGATTCGTACATAACAAAAGGCGGCGAAATAGAAATAAAATTTGTAGACTCTAGCCAAAACGCATTTGCAACACTTAAGGTTTTGGTTGATGTTGGGCTAAAAAGTAACTATGTTAAAGTTATAGATAACAGCCAAGGAACTCGTGTTCTTTCTACGCTTGCTGCCAACAACAATACGCTTAGCGAAACTGTAAATATTGCAACAAGCAAGAAAAATCAGTTTAAAATAGAGTGCGAAAACTCAAATATGATTAATTCGTATAAAGGTGCTTGGACACAAAGTGATATAAACAATGTAATAAACCCAAATAGAATGAAAAAAATTCTTTATTTCAATTCCGATGATGATAAAGATATTAATGGGGTAGACCTAGTAACCGAAAAACGCGTAAGCGATTTAAGTGTTACAAACATTAACACAGCCACCGAAAAATCATATTTGTTTACATATTATTCGCCATATCCAACCATTAAGAATGGTGCAAACGATGTGAAATTGGCTACAGTTTCAACATATATTTATCGAACATATTACTTAGAAAGCATTTTTAGCGAAACACTTGCAAACAGTATAATTACTTCGCTTAAAACCAACAATTATTCCGATACCGCATTAGACTATGCAAGTATAAATGAGTTTGTTAACAACTATATGTACTCGCGTTGTTCTGTGGCACAAAAAGCCATATTAGATAAGGTTGTAAATAAAATAGGACTAGTGGAGTTTGGTATAAACAACGCCTACAACGACCGCATTAGCGCCCTTAACGAAGTGTTAAATTTTGTTTTTGTTCGCTTTAATATTGAAATTAATGTTAAAAACATTAAAGTTGTAAGCATTAATGCATCGCCTGAAGTTAACTTTAATGTTTTTGAAGGTGGCACTTTTAGTGTTGAAGATTTAACAACCGACGACACAACAAACCACTTGTGGGTTAACCTAAAAGCCGATAACTCAAACGTTGACAACGATGTTTTGAAAGCAAACCTTAGAAATGTAGAAATTATTGTTTGCAAAAAATTACTTAATGATGACGATGTTAATGTTCCAGAAGAAAATAAATTTACATTTACAGATAGCGCCACACAAACGCAAATTGCTGCTCAGATTATTGACGATATGACACTAAAAGTAAATAAAACGACTGAAAATGGCGTTACAAAGTGGGAGTTTAACCCAATGGTTAACACATTTACTGGCAACGATTATTTTTTGGTTTACAAATATCAAAACGAAGTGGAAAATGTTACACTTGTTACGCTTACTTCTAAAGGTGCTGGGTCAAGAACAGATTGGTACTACAGATTTAGTGAAGGTTGGAAAATTTTTAACGGTAGCGATTTCATTACTCCAGCAAACTTGCAAAATGTTATAAAAGTACTAGATGGTGAAGAAGAGAGTAATACATACACAAGAAATAAGTACACCTATAGTTACAACATTACTAGTGGGATTTGGAAAAATGAAATCACAAGTTTGGATGTTAATAATCAAGATAGCAATGAATTTAAAGCATTAAAATATTTGTTTGAAAATTCTGGCACAACAATATATGGATATTCGCCATATAAAGTTAACTACAAAGAAGGCTCTATTTACTTTAATAAGTCGTCAGAAGCGTTTGTGCTAAACACAGCACGCTGGATTTATAAAAGAAATACAGATCTTGTAGAAAGTAAAGTTACTGGGCTTAATCGTGGCAGCAAACAGTATGGGTTAGACGACCTTGCAGGTACTTTTAAAGATAGCACTATGACCTACAAAACAATTAAGTGGGTTGTTAAAAAGCTTGACAATATGGAAGATGAAAAATATTACAAACTTCTTCCTACATTTAGACGAATAGTTGACGGAGAAGCTGAAAAATATAATGAAATCACATATAAGTTTAAATATGCACTTACTGGTGTAAATTACGGCGAAGGCAATGGTGCTGGAGCAGAAGAAGAGTATGAGTTTATGGAAGTTGGCACAACATATGTAGACAACGGCACAACCAAAAGCACATTTAACTTAAGAGCTCTTAATGTTTTAGATGGCTCAATGGAACTTTATGCGTTTGTTGTTCAAACCTTGGCAGACGGAACACCATACACAACAAAAGAAGGCGAGTACACATATTTGTATTATGCAAGCAACGCACCAGCAAAACAAAAAATAACAATAGATAATTATGTTGATAATCTTTACGCTTATGCGACAGTAGATGTTTATAAAGATGGACAATTAAAAGATAAAAATCAGTTTACTTGCGTTTCCGATAGATCTGCAGCTACTGGCCATAATGCAAATGATGTGGTTTTGGAAGCTTTAGAAGGTAGCGATACAACATTCTATTTGTCTTCTTGCAAACTTCAAAAAAATGGTGAAACAATAGAAGATTATACCGAAGATAATAGGTTATATTTAAAAGATATAGTATGCTACGACGAGAATGGAAACAACATAACAGTTGGAACAAGCGAAAACTATAAAGTTGTGCGAGATGAATATATAAATGTAACCAAAAACGAACAACAAGCAATGAAAAACTTTGTTGGTGTTTCGGCAACAAACGCCAAAGAATCAAATTCATACACATTTAATGATGAAGTAATTAAAATTGCCAACATTGAAGAAGGTGGAAATATAGAAGCTACTATTACATTGAAATTTGAGTTTGATGCCAGCGCCCCATACTTAAAAGTTACTATTAACACAAGTGTTAGTAGTGCAATTCCTGTTTATAGCCTAAAAGTGTTTACAAATGCACCACAAAGCAGCGAGAAAATGTATTCGGATATTAAAGATGACACAACTGGTGAAAGTATTGGTGGGGTAGAGTTTTATATTAAACCTAAAAAAACACAAGTCGAAAATGCTTAGAGTTGTTGGTTTTTCACAAATAAAATTAATAAAAATTTAAAAATCTTGTTAAATAGTTTTGAAATATTACAATTTGTTGATATAATTGTAGTGTAAATGGAGGATGAGTTTTATGACAAATGTTAGTAAAACCAGTATGGATTTTATTAAAGTAGCAGGTCAAAAAGTAAAAGGTAAATTCGGAAAAGCCCTTTTAGCCACTCTTATTATGGTTGCACCATTAATGCTTTGCGTGTTTACTGTTTATGCAATTCCACTTGCTGTATTGTTGTTTGGTGTTTTCCAAACAGGTTATATTAGATATATGAGAGCATTAATTAACAACGAAAACCCTAATTATGCTTTGCTTTTTAGTGAATTTAAAGAACCTTGGGTAGAAATTTTCCTTGGTGCATTAATGATCTGTATGTTTGTTGTAGGCACGGTTTTGGCTATTGTTCCAGGTGCAATTTTAATTGCATACTTTTCAATGTCTTTATTTGTTGCTGAAAAAGAAAAAACTTCAGAACCAGGCGCTGCATTAAAAGAATGTGGCAAAAAAATGACTGGCAATATTGCTAGTATGTTTGCTTACAAAACTTTCTTCTGGGTGTTCTATATTATTGCAGCCTTCATTGGCGGAATATTGTTCCTATTTGGAATTAAGTTCTGGGGCAGCAACATTGCACTTTCTATTTTAATGTTTGGCTTAGGCTACATTGTTACAACTCTTATTTGGAGTATCATTACAGTTTATTATCACGTAGCTAATGAATTGTTTTTCCAAGAAGTTTTGTACTACGAAGAAGTTAAAAGTGCAAGAAAAGGTCGTAAAAAAGTAGAAATCATTAACGAAAATAGCGAAGATGTTGCTACTAAAGAAGAAGCTGCTGCTAGCGAAGTAAAAGCTGAAGAAACTGTTGAACCTGAAAAGAAAGAAGAAAAACCTGTTAAAAAAACTGACGAAGTTAAAAAGACAGCAAAAAAATCAACAAAAAAAGAAAATAAATAATAATTAAAAATTTTAAACACCGCTTTAAATAAAGTGAATTTTAAATTAATTAAGTTTACTTTATTTAGGGTGGTGTTTTTTGTATATTTCCATATTTTAGTAAAATACTAATTGTAATTAAGGCGAAAATTTTAGTACTATGCAAAAAACTAAATAATCCGCTAAAATACATACAAAAGGTGGAAAGTACATAATGAAAAATATGGGTATGGTGCGAAAGGTAGACGAACTAGGACGAATTGTTATACCAAAAGAAATTAGGAGTAATTTGTTTATAAAAGAAGGAACTCCTATGGAAATAATTGTGGGCGAAAACTTTGAGATAAAACTAAAAAAGTGCAATCTTATTAACAACCTTAATGATATCGCGTGCAAGTTTTGTGAAGTGCTTTTTGAAGTTCTAAATTTTCCTATTTTGCTTACCGACGACGAGCAAATTATTTGTGCAGTAGGTGTTTCTAAAAAAAATTATCTTAACAAACAAATTAGCACCCAACTTAAAAATATTATACATAAATCCGAAAATTACACGGCGTCCAACGAGTTTAAAACCACATTAGTGCCAATTGTGGACGGTGAAGAAATAAAGTTTACAAGCCAAGTGTTAATTCCAATTATGTTAGACGGCAAATGTATTGGGTTAATAGTGTTGTTAAGTTCTAGCCTTACACCCACAACGCTAGATATAAAAACAATGCAAGTTGTTTCAAAACTTTTAACTAAAGAGCTAGAAAATTGAAAAAACAAACTTTTATAGTGGGTGTTTTGATACTAACAATAGGCGGTTTTATCGCAAAGCTTATTGGTGCAATTTACAAAATTCCGCTTACAAACGCGCTTGGTAGCACAGGTATGGGACTATATTACTTGGTGTTTCCGCTATACTCGCTGCTCTTGGTTTTTAGTAGCAGTGGAGTGAGTATTGCTGTGTCAAAACTGGTTAGTGAAGCGAGAGCCAACAAGTTAAAACGCAACGAAACAAATTATTTTAAAGCTGGCGTGCTTATAAGTTTTTTGTCTAGCTTTTTGTTTTCATTAATATTAATTATTCTTAGTGAGCATATCGCTTTGTTGCAAGGAAATGTTTTGGCAACTAAGGGCTATATTGCAATAGCTCCAGCACTTGTTTCGGCATCACTAATCTCGGTGGTTAAGGGGTATTTTCAAGGTGTTGAAAATATGTTTCCGTCGTCGGTGGCAATAATTTTTGAGCAGATTTTTAAACTGATTGTTGGCTTATTTTTAGCATATCGCTTATTAAAATATGGCGTGGAATACGCTGTTATGGGTTCAATTTTAGCTGTGTCAATAAGCGAAGTAGTAACACTTATAATAATGTTTGTAAACTACGCGTGGCATAAGGTAAATATGGACTACAAGTTTTATGTTAAGGACGAAAAAACATTAAAACTTAAAGAGCAATTAATTAAACCCAAAATTGTAAGGGTGGGTAAGTTTAAGGCTGGAAAACTAACTCATTACAAAAAAAGAAAAGTGTTAGTTTTAAATGTTTTTGGCGGCAAGAAAAAATATATAAAAATAAAAGTGTTGTATTTTTATAATTATAATAAATACATCACTTTTGGCACGGCGGTAAAACAAATTTTTCACATCTTAATTCCCACAACATTGTCGTCGCTCGTTATTCCTGCAATGACGCTGTTTGATAGCTTTATGGTTATTAATTTGCTTACAAAAAGTGGCTTTTCATCGTATACAGCAACCAGTTTGTATGGACTAAGCAATGGTGTTGTAAGTGCGTTAATTTCGCTGCCAGTTATCATAACAAGCGCACTGGCTTCGTCTATGATGCCAAATCTTACTGGGCTGTATTCGGTGGGTAGGGTGCAAGAAACAAACACGCGAAGCGCTTTTTACATTAAAATAACCTTTATTTTGGCACTTCCCATTTTTGCATATTTTGTAATGTTTGCCCCGCAAATTATTAGCGCACTATACAATTTTAAAGAAAATGCGGTTTTAAATGAATTTGCTTATACTTACAAACTGCTAATTGTTGCTAGCGCTGGCATAATTTACAATGCTTTTTTAAGTACTTTTGTGTCAATTATGCAAGTTATTGGCAAACCGTTTAGGGTGTTTAACATTATGATTGCGGCGCTTGTTGTTAGGGGACTGCTTGCGGTGGTGCTGCTTAAAAATAATTATATAAACATTTTTGGCATTATAATTAGCAATATTGTGTTTTATATGATTTGCGACATTTTTTGTGTAACAGAAATAAAAAAGACCTTAAATTTGGAGTTCAATTTTACGCGGTTTGTGGTTGTACCAGTTGTGTCGTGTGCTATTGCCGCGGCTGTTACATATGGTGTAAAACTAGCAACCATAAATCTTAATAAGTGGCTTAATTTAGGTATTAGTGGAGTGGTTTGCATAGTAGTGTATGTTGTTTTACTTTTAGCTTTAAAGTCTTTTAGCAAAACCGAAGAGCGATATTTTCCGTTTTTAAAAAAATTCTCCAGAAAAAAGATGTTTTAGAGTATATGCTGGGTGCTTATTGGACACAATCAAAAAAACGGAGGTTAGTATATGAATAAAGCGGAATTAGTAAAAAATTTAAGCAAAACTAGCAAGCTTACTCAAAAAGAATGTGGAAACTGTTTAAACGCACTTATGCAGATTGTGACCAACACACTAAAACAAGGCGACAATATAAATCTTATTGGATTTGGAAAATTTCAGGTTAAAAACAAAAATGCTCGAAAAGCGTTTAATCCGCAAACAAAATCGGAGATTACTTTGCCAGCATCAAAATTGCCGTACTTTAAACCCGCAAAGAACTTAAAACAAGCCATTTTTTAAGGTTTTTAGTTAAATTTTTATAAAAATCATAAAATAATGTCATAAATTCTCAAAAAATGGCTAATTTTGTTTGGTTTTTGCAATTTTATTTGCTATAATTGTGGTATCAAAATTAAAGGAGAATTTTAATAATGAACAAAAGTGAACTAGTAAAATTAATTGCTGATAAAGTTGGCTTAACTCAAAAAGAAGTTGCTGCTGTAATCGACGAATTTGTTGAAGTTACAACTGCAAGTCTTGTTAAGGGTAACGAAATTGCTATTGCTGGTCTTGGCAAATTTGCTGTTAGAAAAAGAGCTGCTAGAAATAGCATCAATCCAAGAACTAAAGAAGTAATTAAAGTTCCTGCAAGCAAAGCACCTGTATTTAAGGCTGCTAAAGCATTAAAAGATGCAGTTAATAAAAAATAGTCATTTTTTAATGAAATAGGTCACGGCGTTTAGTCCGTGACTTTTTTGTTTTTAGTGTTGTAAATTTATTTTTGCATAAATAATTTATTGAAATAAAACAAAAAGTGTGATATATTTTTGATATGAAAATTAAGAATATTGTTTTTAAAAACAACTTAATACTTGCCCCTATGGCAGATGTGACCGATGTTGGATTTCGCAGTCTTGCCATAGACTCGGGCGCAGATGCTGGGGTGACCGAACTAATAAGTGCAAAAGCACTTGTTTTTAACAACGAAAAAACTCTTGCAATGCTTGCCACCGCCGAAAACGAAAAAATTAAAATTGTTCAACTTTTTGGAAACGAGCCAGATATAATGGCAAAAGCGTGCGTGTGCGATGCGTTAAAAAAGTTTGATATTATAGACATTAATATGGGTTGCCCAGCACCAAAAATTGTAAAAAACGGACAAGGCGCAGCTTTAATGAAAGATATTAATCTTGCGGAAGAAATTATAAAAGCGTGCGTTAAAGTGAGCGACAAACCTATAACGGTTAAGTTTAGAGCAGGGTGGGATAACGACCACATAAATGCGGTTGAATTTGCTAAAATGTGCGAAAGGGCAGGTGCTAGCGCAATTACAATTCACGCCCGCACAAAAGAGCAGCTGTACGGCGGAACTGCGGATTTAGATATAATAAAACAAGTTGTGGATGCTGTAAACATTCCTGTTATTGGAAATGGCGACGTATGCGATAAAGCATCATATGAGCACATGAAGCAGTTTACGGGCTGTGCGGCTGTTATGGTGGGCAGAGCGGCTCTTGGCAGACCATATGTGTTTACCGAAATTTTAGGCAAAAAAAACACGCTTTCACAAAGTTATTATATCAAAAAACATATTGCCATTTTGCGTAAATATTTTCCAGAAACTTTTGTAGTTAAGCATATGCGAAAACACATTTTGTGGTACGTTAGAGATGAGCGCAATGTTACAAAACTTAGGGTAAAAGTTGTAAACGAGCCAAAACTAGATAATGTAGTAAAAATGATAGACGATTTTTATAGCGGCAATATGGTAGAGTAACTAAGAATTATTGATTTTTATGGAAAATTTTTATATTTTCCATTTTTTTATTTTATTTATTTGCTAAAATTTTATTAATATAATAAACTAAAACTAATAATATAATAAAGGGGATAATTATGGAGAAAAAAACCATTGAAGATTTAGATGTTTTAAATAAAAAAGTGCTAGTTAGGGTGGACTTTAATGTTCCGCTAAAAAATGGCGTAATTAGCGACGACACACGCATTAAGGAAGCTTTGCCTACAATAAATTACTTGCTAAACAAAGGTGCGGCTGTAATTTTAATGAGCCACTTGGGTCGCCCAGACGGAAAACCCGTGCCAGAGTTTTCGCTAAAACCTGTGTATGAAAGAGTATGTGAATTAATGCCAAATAGAAAGGTGTATTTTTCAAGCGATGTTGTTGGGGAAAATGCAAAAAACTTGGCTAAAAACCTAAAAAGCGGAGAAGTGTTGCTTTTAGAAAATTTGCGTTATGACGCTGGCGAAGAAGAAAACGATAAGGATTTTGCTGAAAAACTTGCCGCTCTTGGCGACATTTATGTAAACGACGCATTTGGCACAGCACACCGCAAACACGCATCAACATATGGCGTTGCAAAACTTTTGCCAAACGCAATTGGTTTTTTAATTGAAAAAGAGCTAAAAATGATTTGTGGAAATATTGACAACCCAAAACGTCCATTTGTTGCTATTCTTGGCGGTGCTAAGGTGGCAGACAAGTTGGGACTTATTAACACGCTTATTGATAAGGCGGACACAGTAGTAGTTGGTGGCGGAATGGCATTTACATTTCTAAAAGCAATGGGCAAAAACATTGGCAACTCTCTTGTTGATGACGAACAACTTGAAATGTGCAAACAAGCACTAGAAAAAGCAAAACAAAAAGGCGTTGAAGTGTTGTTGCCGGTAGACGTGGTTGTTGCTAGCGACATTAACGCAAAAGACGGCGAATACTTAAAAGAAATTGATGTTCCAAAGAGCAAAATGGGCTTAGATATTGGCAAAAAGACTATAAAGCTTTTTGCAAAAGCAATAAAGAAGGCAAAAACCATAGTCTGGAATGGTCCAATGGGTGTTTTTGAAAACCCAGTATTTGCAACTGGCACATACAAAGTGGCAAAAGCTGTTGCAAAAAGTCACGCAATTTCAATTGTGGGTGGCGGCGACAGTGCTTCGGCAATTACGCATATGGGGTTTGAGAAAAAAATCACCCACATTTCTACTGGCGGCGGTGCTAGTATGAAACTGCTAGAAGGCAAGGTTTTGCCAGCTGTTGATATTATTGAAAATAGGATAGGTTAACATATGAAAAAATTATATTTATTTGGAAATTTAAAAATGAATAAACCCGCTTGTGGTTTTGAAGAATATTTTAAAAAACTAGATAAAATTGCAAAAAACTCCGAAAATGTTGTGTGTGTTAGTATTCCATACCCATATATGGGATTAGCCGCAAAAGCTTTAAAAAAATCAAAAGTTTTGTATGGCGCAGAAAATTGCCATTTTGAAACAAAAGGTGCTTTTACGGGCGAAGTTAGCGTGGAAATGCTAAAAGATTTTGGCTGCAAAACTTGCATTGTTGGACATAGTGAACGCCGCACTTACGACAACGAAACAAACGAAAAAGTAAACCTAAAAGTTAAAGCGCTAATTAAGGAAGGATTAAAGCCAATTTTGTGCTTTGGCGAAACAAAGGACGAGCGCGATAAAGGCTTGGCTAAAAAGGTAATAAAAACTCAATTGGCGGAAGGTTTAAAAGACTTAACCGCAAGCGAAGTTAAAAAGATTGTGTTTGCCTACGAGCCAGTTTGGGCAATAGGTACTGGCGTTTCAGCAACCAGCAAACAAGCTCAAGAAATGGCTAAGTTTATAAAAGAATATTTAGCAAAGGAGTACGACATAACAACTGGCGAAATTGTGCTACTATATGGCGGCTCGCTAAATG
>CAKVHA010000012.1 GCA_934747775.1 uncultured Clostridia bacterium | reverse complement strand
TTTAAAACATATCATTTGGGCAGTCCGCTTGGTGTGGATTTTATGGGTGAGGCTGGTGGAATTTTGATGAACAAGGCTAGTGCAAAAACGGTTGATGTTGCACGTATGGGGTTTGGGCAGGCGGTTGCGGTTAGTCCGTTGCAGCTTGTAACGGCGTTTTGCAGTGTGATAAATGGCGGAAAATTGATGCAACCATATTTTGTAAAGTCAATCTCCGATAGTCAGGGAGTGGAAATCTATTCAAAATCGCCAACAGTGCTAAACACTACCGTATCGAAGTCGACAAGCGATATTATGAAAACTATGGTTGAAGCGGTGGTGAAACAGTATAGTGGGTTTAATGCGTTTATACCGGGCTACCGCGTTGGTGGCAAAACAGGTACTACGCAAAAGTATGAAAACGGCCGTATTTCAGGGAAATATATAGCTTCGTTTGTGGGAACTTTCCCAGCGGATAGCCCAGATTATGTGATACTAATTTTGGCTGATGAACCAAGCGGAAGCAGTTATTATGGCAGCGTAGTTGCAACGCCTTATGCAAAGCAGGTCATTGAAAACATTATTGAATACAAAAATTATCCGCCAAACAATTTAGACGAAGATTTAAAACGTGTGGAGAAAAATATTGAGCTTCCAAATGTTGTTGGAATGGAAATAAACAAGGCGGTTTTTATCATGCAGCAGCTTGGGTTGTATGTTGAAGTTGAAGGCGAAGGAAAAGAAGTGACCGAGCAGTTTTTACCGGCGGGCACTTTGGTGTCTAAAAATTCGATTGTAATCCTTACTACATAACAAGGAGAATGTGTATGAAATTGGTTAAGTTGTTGGGCAGTGTAGAAACAAAAAAACTAGTAAATTTTAAAAACATTAATATTTCTAGTCTTGCCATAAATTCGCAAGAAGTTGAGAAAAATAGTTTGTTTTTTGCTATCCAAGGTAATAATTATAATGGCGAAAACTTTGCACTAGAAGCAGTAAAAAATGGTGCAGTTGCGGTTGTTTGTGAAAATGAGATTGAAGGAATTGATTGCCCACAAATATTGGTAGAAAACTGCAGAAAAGCAATGGCGCTTATCGCTAAAAGTTATTTTCATAAATCCGATGAAAAACTAAAAATTGTTGGAATTGTTGGAACAAATGGTAAAACAACAACTGCCACAATAATTTACAACATCTTAAAAGATGCGGGACATAGCGTGGGGCTTGTTGGCACAAATGGAGTACTTATTAACGACCTTAATTTGCCTAGTTTTCTTACTACGCCAGATCCTATAGAATTGCATTACATTTTTGAGCAAATGGTGCTACTAAATGTAGAGTATTGTGTAATGGAAATTAGCGCGCAGGCTATATACTATAACAAAGTTGAAGGAATTAATCCCGATATAATAGTGTATACAAATATTACGCCTGAACACCTAGATTTTTTTGGCGATTTTAAGTACTATGCAAACACTAAAATAAACTATATTTTAAGCCATAAAAATGCAAAAATTATTGTTAATTCCGACGACGAAAATGCAGTACGAATTTTACACAATATAAGTTGTATAACTTACGGAATTTACAATCCAAGTGACACGTTTGCTATTAACATAAATATGACGCTAACAAAAAGTAATTTTGTTTGTAATGTGCTAGACGAAGTTTTTGAAGTGAATAGCAACTTTGTGGGAGTTTATAATGTATATAACATTTTAGCGGCAAATACCGTTGCGAAAATTTTAAATATTCCAACAATAAGTGTGGTAAAAACGCTACAAAACTTAAAAAAAGTGGACGGTAGATGGGAAGTGTTTGATTTTAAAAACAACAATAAAGTTATTGTTGATTATGCGCACACGCCAGATGGATTTAATAAAGTTTTAAGTCTTGTTAAAACTTTAAGAAAAGGCAGAATTATTACACTTTTTGGGTGTGTGGGGTATTCAAATTCCGAAAAGCGCAAACAAATGGGCGATATTGTCGAAAAATACAGTGATTTTGCCATAATTACATCGGATAATTTAAGTGATAAAGATTTTGACAAAATGTTTAGGGAAATTGGCATAACTAAGTACTATGCAAAAATTGAAGATAGGGCTAAAGCTGTGGAGTTTGGAATAAATTTGCTAGATAAAAATGATACGTTGTTGTTGCTTGGAAAAGGTGCTGAAACTGTTCAGAAAACTGCAAATGGCGATGTGGAATATTCGGAAATAAATCTTGTAAAAGAATATCAAAAAAGGGATAATGTTGGATAAGTATTGGATTTTTATTTTAGGGTTTTTAATTTCAATAATAATTGCGCCCTTAATTATAAAGTTTATAACCAAACTTAAATGTGGTCAAAATATTTTGTCGTATGTAGACAAGCATATGTCAAAACAAGGAACACCCACAATGGGCGGAATAATTTTTCTAATGTCACTGCTAATTTGTTTTTTTGTGACTTTTGGAAAAAGTTCACGGCTTGCGTCAATTGTTCTGCTTGTAACTTTTTCTTATGGACTACTTGGATTTTTAGATGACTTTTTAAAAATAAAGCTAAAACATAATGAAGGATTAAAGCCGTATCAAAAATTTATTGGTCAGTTTGGTATAGCAATTATTATTGCGATTTTTGTGTACAGGTCTGGAATGGTAAGCAATTCAATTATTTTGCCGTTTGCATTAAAACAACTTGATATTGGGTGGTGGATTATTCCATTTGTAATAATATTTTTTGTGGCTGTTACCAATAGTGTTAATCTTACAGACGGTTTAGATGGACTAGCTGGTGGTGTGAGTTTTGTAAATGTTTTAACGGTGGCGCTTGTATTGGGAGTGATATCCGCTAGTGGAATGCTTGCAGCGCCAGCAGAAGAATATGCGTCAATTGTAAAATTGTGTTTTGCTTTGTGTGGTGCTTTGCTTGGATATTTGGTTTACAATTGGAGTCCTGCTAGTGTGTTTATGGGTGATACAGGGTCATTGGCTCTTGGCGGATTTTTAGCAAGTGTTCTCACTTTTTCTAATTTGTATTTGCTTATGTTTACGGTGGGAATTATGTTTGTCTTAAATACACTTTCGGTTGTTTTGCAGGTGGGGTACTACAAACTTACTCACAAGCGAATATTTAAAATGGCGCCGCTACACCATCATTTTGAGCAAAGCGGTGTTAAAGAAACAAAAATTGTGTTTTGTTATATAGCAATAAGCACAATTATGCTGTTTGTTACAATAATCATTTTTTAGGGAGGGGGTATGGAATTTGATTATAAAAATGTTTTAATTTACGGATATGAAAAAAGTGGTAGAGCAGTTGAAGATGTTTTAAAGGATATTGGAGTTAGTTATAAAATTTACGATAAAGATTTAAAAGTTGATGGTGGAAATTATGTTGCAAAACTTAATGAGAAAACACTAAAACAATTTGACCTTATTGTAATTTCGCCAGCGGTGAGTATTCACAACAAATATATAAAGCTTGCTGAAAGGCTTGGTATAAAAGTTATTGGCGAACTTGAATTTGGTTTTTGGTTTACAAGTGCCGAAGTTATTGCGGTGACTGGCACAAATGGCAAAACAACAACTACACATCTTATAAACCTTGTGTTGCAAAAAGCAGGTTATAAAACAGGTGAATATGGCAATATTGGTATTCCGCTAACTTGTGCATATAAAAAAGATTTAGATTATATTGTGTGTGAAGTGAGCTCGTTTCAGCTTGAAAGCACAGATAAATTTGCGCCTTATGTATCAGTTTTATTAAATGTAGATGAAGACCATATTGACCGCCATAAAACAGTTGAAAATTACATAAATGTAAAAAAATCAATATTTAAAAATTGTGACACAACCGACTATGTTGTGTTAAATGCGGCAGATAAAAACTGTTTAAAAATGAAAGATGAAGTGTCTGGCAAAAAGATTTTATTTAACGATAAAAATGGGTTTAATATTAATAAAGACAAATTATGTTATGGCAAAAAACAACTTTTAAAACTTAATAAGGACATTTTAAACTACACTTATTCGGATAATATTTTAGCCTTGGCTAGTGTGTTAACTGTATTAGATGTTGACTTAAAAGTGATTAATGAAATTGAAATAGATTCTAAAATACCACATAGATTAGAAAAGTTTTTAACACATAATGGTGTGAGTTTTTATGATGATAGCAAGGCCACAAACCCTAATGCAACACTAAAAGCATTAGAGCAATTTGACGGAAAAGTACTGCTAATGTTGGGTGGATTGGATAAGGGATTTAATTGGAAAAACTTTGTTTTAAAACTTCCAAACAATATTGAAAAAATAGTGTGTTTTGGTAAATGTGGAAGAAAAATTTATAGAACTTGTAAAAAATGTAAAAAAAATGTAATGTGTTTTAAAACGCTAGAAATTGCCATAAACTATGTAGTTGCTGACAATAACTCTTGTAATATTGTATTATTATCGCCAGCTTGTGCCAGTTTCGACGAGTTTTCGGGGTATGATAAAAGGGGTGAATTTTTTCAAAATTTAGTTAAAAAATTGGTAAAATGAAATGAAAAAATTAAAACATAAAAAAATTTTTGTATATATGATACTGCTAAGTTTGTTTGGACTTTTAATGATTTATAGTGCAAGCAGCTATGCTAGTAATGTAAAATATGGCGACTCATTTTTGTTTGTAAAAAAGCAGGCGGTTGGTTTTTTAGTTGGTCTAGTATTGTTTGTGTTTTTTAGTAGATTTGATTATCACAAGTTTTATAAATTTAGGTGGGTTATTATAATCACATCGGTGGTGCTACTAGCTTTGGTATTTGTTCCGCATATTGGCGTAACATCAAACGGTGCTAGGCGTTGGGTTGGATTTGGAGCGTTTACAATTCAAAGTAGCGAAGTAGCAAAATTTGGTTTTGTAATTTTTGCCGCGTGTTATATGAGTAAAAACTTTAACAAGATGAAAACCTTTAAAGGTTTGTTGCCGGTGTTGATTTCGGGCGGCTGTGTTTGTATGTTAATTTTGCTTGAGCCCAACTTAAGTGTTACGCTTTGTGTGGGTATAGTTATGATTGCTATGCTTTTTGTGGGCGGAATTAAATTAAAGCATTTTGTTTTAATTGCTATTCCGGCGTTAATGTTGGTGCCGTTGCTAATTATAATTGAGCCGTATAGACTTCAAAGATTGACCGCGTTTTTAAATCCGTGGGCAAACCCTAAGGAAGAAGGTTTTCAATTAATCCAATCGTTGTACTCGCTGGGTTCTGGCGGATTTTGGGGAGTGGGGCTATTTAACAGTCGTCAAAAGTTTTTGTTTTTGCCGTTTAGTGAAAGTGATTTTATATTTTCCATAATAGGCGAAGAGTTGGGGTTTGTGGGTTGTGTGATATTGTGCGTGGTGTATTTGCTACTAATTAAAGAAGGAATATCGGTTGCCGCTCACGCCGACGATAGACTTGGGGCGTATTTAAGTTTTGGCATAACCGCGGTACTTAGCGCGCAGCTGCTAATTAACATTGCAGTGGTCACTGGCTCAATACCACCAACTGGCATTCCGCTTCCGTTTATATCGGCAGGCGGCACAAGCCTTATTATGTTTATGGCTGCAATGGGAATTTTGTTTAATGTTGCAAACAATGAGAAACTTTCATATAAACTTACACCACTAAAGTTACATAAAAAGTCTAGCAATAAAAAGATTATGCAAGGTTGGTAATTGGAAAAAGCAAGGGGTAACAACTCTTGCTTTTTTTGCTTTGATAATGTGGCGAAATGTGATATAATTAAACATTGAAAAGGTTGTGAGTGGAACAGTTTAGAAACATCTAAAGCGGAAGGGGAATATGAAAATAGTTGATGTGAAATCGGGCGGACACAATATAAAGCTTTATAGCAATGGGGTGGAGAGCCCCAAAAAGATTGTTTTGTGTTTGCATGGCTTTAATGGCGATTTGTGGGGCGACGGATTTTCGAAACTTAAAAAGAGATTGCCTGGCGAAGAAAAAATATTGGTTTGCTCGTTCGATTCGGCAGGTCACGGCGAGAGCGAAGTAAATGCCATAGATATGACGCTAGACCTTGTTATACAAGAAATTTCGTACGTTGTGAAATATCTTGAAAGCCAGTTTAGCGGTGTTCCGTTGTATTTTTACGCAATTAGCTACGGTGGATATAGGGCAATGGTGGCAATTTCAAAAAATGTGTATAAAAACCTAAAAGGGATAGTGCTTGTAAACCCAGCCGTAAAAATGCTAAAAACCCTAGAACAACTAAAAGACTTTAAATATAACCAGCTAAAATCTGATGCGGTTGTTCCTATGAAAAGTAGCTTAAATAAGTACTTAAGCAAAAGGTTTTTAGACGACTTAAATGAAAACGACTTGTTTAAACTAAACTACAAAATGAATGTGCCAATAAAATTAATTAAGGCACTAATGACGACCTTATTTTAAAGCAAGACCTAAAAGACTTTGCGGAACTAACAAAATGCGACTGTGAGTACTTAAACGACGGCCATTGTCTAAAAACCGACGAGTCGTGGAACAGAATAATTGAGATTGTAAAGGAGATGTAATATGATAGACTATGCGGGAAATGAGATTGCTAAGACGGGCGAGTGTCTAAGTTGCGATTACGTGGCGCACAAGTTTTGCTTGCCAGCGGGAATGGCTTTTGAAAACGATATGTTTACACTTTCGCAAGATTGGGAACTGCCAATTGTGGGCTTTTTTGTAATAACCCCTAAAAGGCACGTTGAAAGACTAACCGAACTAACAGACACCGAACGAAATGCGATGTTTAAACTTACAAACGAAACAATAAAAGTGCTAGAAAAACACGGCGTTTGCGACAACTACAACGTGATTTTTGAAGAAAAACCAACAAGTCACTTGCACATTTGGCTTATGCCAAGGCACCAGTGGATGAAAGCAAAATTTGGAAACCCTACAAAACACATTGCAGAGCTTTTTGACTACGCAAAACTAAGCTTAAAAACCCCAGAAACCTTTGAAAAAATACAACAAACCACAGATTTACTAAAAACCGAATTAAAAGGATTAAAATTATAAAAAATTGCAAAGATTAAAAACCTTTGCTTTTTTTTGTTTAAAAAATTTGCCATAACTATATTTTTGTGTTTATAATATAATTATTGGATATTATATTAATATAATGTGTCTGTAAATTGGGGTAAATGGAAAATGAAAATTAAAAATAAAATTACTAATAAAGCAACTAGACTAATTTTATTTATTGTGATGCTACTTATGGGAGCATTTTTATTTTCTGCAACAAACATTGTAAACCTAAACACAAGTGCTAAAAACCAAGTTTTTGCAAGTGAACAAGCTGCTGCAGAACTGCCAGAATATGTGGAGTATTACTGCCCAATTTCGGACTTTAAAACCGAACAAAACTTGCAAGATTTTGCCACTGCAAACAACTATGAGTATTACGAGCAAAATGGTTTTTACTACTTTTACGATATGTTTTATTTAAAAACATTAGTAGTAGACGGAGTAGGCGACTTTAGTAAATATAGCAATGCCAAAACATTTGGAACCACCACATTTATAACCTTTGACACAATAGAAGAAACCGAGCAAGCATATTACGAACTAAAAGAGGATGAAAACCTAACAGTTATGGTGGATAAAATGGTGGTTGCAAAAACCGCCGAAGTGGGCGAGTACGATGCAAGTACCGACGCTTACGGTTGGGGATTCAACGCCATTCACGCCAATACCTACAACACATATCTTAGCAACTACGCCACAGTGCAAGAAGTGGTTGTTGTGGTTGTGGATACAGGGATAAACACCAGTCACGAAATGTTTAAAAACCGCATAAAAACTGACGCCAGCGGAAACCTAGTGGGATACGCTCAGGTAGAAACAACCAAAACTGGAGCTACATACGATTTTGAAGATGACAATGGGCACGGAACACACGTTTCGGGCATTGTTTGCGATACAACACCTAGCAATGTAAAAATTATCCCAATTAAAATTTTTGACAACACTGGCCACGGAACAATTAGCACTAAAAGTTTTTCTGAGATATTTAGCAAAATAATTAGCTGGAAAAACAATGACGGATACAATATTGTTGCGGTTAATATGAGTTTGGGAGCCGAACTAACTGACACTGATTATAGAAACAAAATTTTTATAAACGGCATTAACTCTTGCGCAACCGAATTGTTAAACAACAATATTTTGCCAGTTGTTGCAGCGGGAAATGATTCCAAAGAACTAAACAGCAACTACGTTCCTGCTTGTTGCAACGATGTGATTACTGTTTCTGCTTTGACTACTAACGGCACCAACTATGTGTTTGATGCTAGTTATTCCAACTATGGCGATGTGGTTGATATTTCTGCCCCTGGCACGCGTGTAAAATCTGCCTATATTGGTTCTTCTAATTCTTATGCCTTTCTTAATGGCACTAGTATGGCTACACCATATGTTTCGGCTGCCACCGCACTGCTAAGCATAGACCCAGCAATCGCCACCACACTTACATCTCGCGATATTGAAAACCGCATGTACAGCCTAGCAGTAGACCTTGGCACAACAGGCAAGGATGCTTATTACGGAAACGGAATGTTAAGCCTACAAGCCGCTGTATCCGAAACGGAATTAGAGAAGATTACATATACATCTAATTTAACATTAAGTAAAGATGAAGGTGAAGAAAGCTATTATTATGGTTTCCATTACGATGGTAAAGCACATCTTGCTACTATTACACCAAATGTAGAAAATTATACAATCACATATGGTTTAAACGAAGGAGTATATAATTTAACAGAAAGCGATATTCTAAGCACGAGATATAGTCAATTTGTTGATGCGAATGATAGTATCTTTAAATATGACGCAAAAAATGAGTATGGTGGGTGTTATGAAGATAATCCAACGATGGTGTACTTTAAAATCACTGCCGATGGATATGCTGCCACATATGGTTCGTATAAATTGAGAATATATCCATATAAAGTTATATTTAAAACGCCTGGCTATGAAATGAAAGATATTAGCATGTACTATGGGGAAGATAAACCTATAATTAATTCTAACGACTTTACGGTTGTTGAAGTAGCCGATGGGCAAACAATTGCTGATTTAGGTACTATTGAGTTTTGGACTTTACTAGACAAAAATACAGGTATTGGTGGAACGGGCATTGCATATGATAGTAAATACAACTTGTTTGTAAAAATTTCAAACACAAATTATAGTGGATATAGTTTTGCAAATAGTAAATATCCGCCTTTTGTTATGTGTACGAATAATGGTTCAACTGATCCTGGTAGTGGGCATGTTTTTGGACAAGCTATTACAGTAAAAAAACGTCCAGTGTCGATAAGTTTTAATAAAACAAGTTATTCGTTTGAATATGGCAGCTATATAAAACCAGACATTAAATACATTGTAGGTGGAATGGGTTTTGTGAATGGTGATGAATTTACACTTACTTATTCTGGAGAAGAGCTTAGTAAAACATCGCCAGCTGGTAGCACACAAACTATATCGGCTAAAGTGAGTTCTAATTACGAGCTTACATCAGACCCAGTTACAATAACAATAACAAAGCGACCTGTGACATTGACTTTTGATAGTTATACATACGCATATGGTGGCACGGTGCCTGACATTGGCAGTTATAAAGTGGGTGGCAGTGGTTTTGCGGATAATGGCGAACCTACATTTACTTGCACTGTAAACAAAAGCGATTTTACTAGCACAACACCAGCTGGAACAAAGGCAACAATATCTGCCATATTAGATAACGACAACTACGACCTTACACTAACAGAAGGAACAGTGGAAGTGTTAAAACGTAAAGTAACGGTTACATTATTAGAGCAAGCGTTTAAGGTGGGGTCGGATATTACGCTAGACATTAGTAGATACAACGTGGTTGGAAATAGCGCAAATGGAGATAACCTTGCGGTTGTGAATGGCGATGTTTTAATTACAAAACTTGTTACTGACGCAACAAAAGAGTCTATTGCAGGAAATTATTATATTAAAATAGCAGAAAGCAACATTAACTACGACATTACATGCTCGGACGGTGTGCTTAAAATAACCGCAAACCCCGCGTATATTTACATTACTAATGTGGAGAGTTTTGTGTACGGCACAAATGTGGCAGACTGGATAGCGGCTGGAAATGTGACGTACTATATTAATGGCGTGACAGAAGGCGATGAGATACCTGCTAGCGAGCTAACATTTTCTTGTACCGCAGGGGCAGATGTGCCTAATGTGGGTGTGTATCAAATTGTTGTGACCTATACGGGAACGGGATATTCGCTAACTACCAACCAAGAAGGGCGAATTACAATAACCGCAAGGGAGCTTACAATTAGCTACAATAAGTCGTTTGTGTATGGCGAAAATGTTGAATTGAACATTAGTGAGTGTAATGTTGAGGGTGAGTATTATGGCGCGGAAAACATTAACACGCTTGGTTTAAAGCTTAGCTGCTCGGCAAAACAAGGTTATGGCGTGGGCAAGTACAATGTAAACATAACCAGAAGCAATACTAACTACAACATCACGGTGGGCAGCTCGCATGTGACCATTACGGCGCGTAACATTACGGCTGTTGTGGGAAACTATGAAAAAACGTACGGAAATAGCATTAACTTAAAGTCTAGCATAACGGTTACATTTAATAATCTTTACAACAACATTACGCCTAGTAGTTATACACTAACAAGTGGTGGAAGTGAAGTAAAAGCTAGTGTGGGCGATTATGATGTGACCTTAGTTGTGAACGACAAAAACTATAATCTAACAAGCTACACAAAGGGCAAGCTAACCATAATACCACGTGCGGTTAACATAACCCTAAGCGCTAGTTTTACATATGGTGACGATAGGATTAGTGAAAAAATATATCCTGAAAACGAATTGTTTAGTTTTGTTGTTGTGAAAACAGTAAGTGCAACTGGAATACTAGATGGCGACAACATTATTTCATATTACACCACAAATGCTACAAATTTAAGCAATGTGTATTCTGGCGAAGAGTTAATTAAGTACACTTTGGGGGTTGTAACAAGTAGTGGTAACTACGAAATTACGGTTGAAAGTGGCGAACTTACACTAAAACAGCGCAACATAACAATTCAGTTTAGCGGCAGTGCTGGGTCGGAGTATGGCGACCCGATAGATTTAAGCGGCATTACTGTGACTTGTGCAGGGGTGTTGGAACGCGATAAAGACAATGTTGTTATTGAAATTCAAACAACCGCAACAAGCGAAAGTTCTATGGGTAAGTACGCTATTACTATGAGAAGTTGTAGCAACTCCAACTATAATGTTAGCAATAAAGACACCGCAAAAGCAATATACACAATTACTGGCAAAAATATTTTCATTAAGTTGTTGGCGCAAAGTGTGGAGTATGGCGAGTATAATGTGGATAGCACAGCGTTTGAAATTGTGGCAAATCCAAATGACGAAACGGCAACAATTCCTACAATCGACAAGTTAACGCTTGCTGTTGTGCTAATGTCTACCGCAAAAACTGCGGCTAATCCTTATAATTATCAGCCGCCAGTGGGAACGTACAAAATATATATGTATAGCTCTACTGGTGACAACAAGTACATTGTGAATGTTGTTAATGCCGATAATTTGCTAATGACGGTTACTAAGCGCAGCATTGCTGTAACGGTGTTATTTAGCGTGGAGTACGGAAACGATTTTGGTGCAAAAGGTGTTGTGAATAACGCTAAATTTACTGATGATAGTTATAGATTGCTTGCTGGCGATTCGCTAAATTTGAGTGTTGTGTGTGAGCATTTTAAAAATTTTGATGCAATCACCAACCGCACAGATGCTAGCGACACTGTGTATAAGTTAAAGGTTTTGAGCGCAAACGAAAACTATGATGTTACGCTTTCGGGCGGGTCAGGGGTTAAGGTTACGCCTAAAAACATTACTATTGTTATTGGAAACGCGTCTTCGGAATATCAAGAACCGCTTGTGGACGTGACTGATTTAAACAATCTTGCAGGGAACGATTTTTCACAGGTTTTAAGCGGTGATGACCTAAATTTAACCCTAGCTACCACAGCAACAGAAGGCTGCAGTGTTAATCGTTATGAAATTTATGTGGTTAGTGCTGGAAACAAAAACTACAAGGTTACTGTTACAAATGGTGTTTATGCCGTAACACCAAAATACATTTATATTAGCATTAGTGATATCCACATTACATATGGCGACGGTTTGCCAGAAAACTGGGGCGATGGGCTTGCTACTGGTGCGGATAAAAACGGAAATGATTGTGATTTATCCATATTTGGAATAAAGCTTACAAGTAATGTTACTAAAAAGACAAATGTGCAAAATAGCGGCTATGTAATTACTCCAAAATTGGAATTTAACAACAATAATTACAGTTTAAAAATTGCAAAGAAAGGCTATGTTATTGTTGAAAAGAGAAAGGTTAATGTAATAGTTGATGCTGGTATTACAATGACCTATGGCGGTGAAAGTGGAACATTTAATATTTCCAACACTATTGGCAGTAAATATACTATTGAAAACACCGTAAACGATAATGTGCCTACGCCATATTTCACTACTAATGCAAACATTTATTCGCCAGTAGGAACATATAGTATTGATGCTACAATTGACAACACAAACTACGAGTTAAATAGTATTAGCGGAACGTTTGAAATTGTGGCAAGGGAAGCATCGATAACTATAAAACAGACTGGTGTGTATGGTGACCCAGGCAGTGTGGAAGGAATGACAATATCCAACCGCACAGGTGTGCTAAAAATTGGCAAAGAATATGAAGATTTGCAAATTTCAGAGCTTATTATTAAAGACGCAGAAGACAATGCTTTGGACATTAGCAAGCTAGATGTTTCTACCTACACGATAAGCGAAGTTGTTTCGGGAAACAAAAATTACAACATAACACTTAAAAACAGCTTATACACAATTAAACGACGCACAGTTGTAATAAAGGTGGGCGGTTTGACTGTTACTTATGGCAAAGAAGCCAACCTAAACAATGTGTGGTTGGATACGACTGTGCTTGTTAATGGTGCAGATGATGTTAACTTTATAATTACTAGCGATTACTATGTTGGAGCGGGCATTACTTTGGAAGGAGATAAGGGTTATCCTATTGCAGTTAGAGCCACACAAACTCGCAACAACTACAATATTAGTGCTTATGATTACACCGATGCATTTATTAAGGTTGTTCCGCTTCCAATTCAAGTTAAGGTTGCAAACACTATTGAGTATGGTGAAGAAAGTGCCATTGCAGACGATTACGAAGTTATGAGCGAAAACAAGGTGCTTGAAGGGGATTTGTTGGACCTTAAAGTGAAAAGCACTGCCGAAAGGTTTTCGCCAGTTGGTGGAACTTACAAGGTTGAACTATTATCCAACAACCCAAACTACACTGTTACACTAACAGATGATTCCACTACTACGGTTGTTCCTAAAAAGGTTACTGTTAGGGCAACGCAAGCGTATGTGGTGTATTTGGACGAAATTGTTATTGACCAGAAAAACACAATTGACCTTAGCGCTATTTATCAGCACGATCGTGACTCGTTTAAGTATTTAATTACTACCGATGCGACAAAAGGCAAAGAAGTGGGCGAATACACGCTATATTTAACGTGTGAAGAAAGTGGCAATCCAAACTACAATGTTACTGTTGAAAATGGTGTGCTAACTATTACACCAAAGGTTGTGCCAATTGTTGTTTCGGAAGTAACCATAACTTATGGAGATGTGGTTGATCCTAGCGTGTTTGATTACGAAATTATGGTGCAAGACGAAACTACTAAGGCGATTTTAAAAGTGACCTTATCTACCGCAGCTAAGCAGTTTGACAATGTTGGCGAGTATGCAATTAAGGCGGTTTCGGGCAACAAAAACTATATTGTTTCTGGTCGCGACGGCAAGCTTGTTGTTAAACCTGCTAAAATTAAAATTGCTTTATCCAAGCAAGAAAAAGGGCACTTTACTTTCACTAAACCCGATCAAAAAGCATACAAGGTTGTGGATGGGAAACTGCTAAACAACGATGACCCACTTGTTAGAATTTACAGTATAGAAAGTTATTGGTTGTGGGGTGAAATTGGCCTGACGGCTAAAAACGATAATCCTAACTACGAAATTGAGTTTGTAGACTCTACACTTACCATTAAATTCTCGTTTGTTGATACGCTTATAATTGTTGTGTTTATTGCAATTATTGTAATCATTATTGTTTCTATTGTCGTTAAAAAGGCTAAAAGAGTTAAGGACAACGAAAAGGCGTTTAAATCGGCAATGAGTGCTCTAAACAACTCTGCAAATGGTGCTTCAGACGGCAAATCGAACAACACCGATGCAAACAACAGAAACAACACTGGAAACAACAATCCTAGTGGTGACAACACGCCAAACTCTAGCAATAAGTAATGAGTTTTGTAAATTTGTAGCCGTGATTTGATGTAAATAGGTGTTAAAAATTATATTACAACAAAATACAAATAAATGGCTACATAAAGCAAGTTTATTAATGTTTGCATAGTAACAAAAGTTTTTATAAAAGCGGAGTAAATTTATTCTGCTTTTATTTTTTTAATTTTACGCATTGTTATAAATTTTTTAATGTAAATTAATGTTTTTTAATGTACTTTTGCGGTTTTTTATGATAGCATAAAAATATAGGAGAATTGTATGAATAGGTTTGTGTATTTGGACAACAATGCAACAACAAAAATTTCCGACGAAATAAGGCTTGCGATGAGCGAGTACTTAAACTTACAATTTGGAAACCCTAGTTCGTTGTATCAGCACGGAGCAAAGGTTAAGCAAAAAATAAATGAAGCAAGAGAAAACTTAGCAGAATTGCTTAATGCGGATAGTAAAAACTTAATTTTTACAAGTGGCGGCAGCGAGAGTAACTGTGCGGCGTTTAATTCGGCTATTAGGCAAAATCCAGATAAAAAGCGAATTATTACAACTAAAGTGGAACATAGTTCTATTTTGGAATATTGCAAAATGCTTGAAAACTTGGGTTATGATGTGGTTTATCTAAATGTGGATGAAAACTGCAATATTAGCACCGATGAGCTAAAAAATGCAGTAAACGACAACACTTGCTTGGTGTCTATTCAACTTGCAAACAACGAAGTGGGAACGGTTGTTTTAAACGACGATGTTTTAAAATGTGTAAAAGCTTTAAAGAAACAATATAAATTTTTATTCCACACAGATTGCGTGCAAGGGCTCGGCAAAATGCCAATAGATGTAAAACGAATTGATGCCGATTTTATGTCGTTTTCGGGGCACAAAATACATTGTCCAAAAGGGATAGGGCTAATGTATGTTAAAAATCCAAAGGCGTTTGTTCCGCTAATTGCTGGGCATCAAGAATTTGGGCTTAGGGGCGGAACGGAAAATGTTTTGGGCATTGTGGCAATGGGTGAAGCAAGTAAGCATATTATGAACAACTTTAACACCATTCAAGCAATTCTAATAAAAACTCGCGACTATTTGGAGCAAAAGCTAAGCGAGATAAGCGGGCTAAACATAAACTGCAAAAATGCGTTAAGAATTCCAAACACAACCAGTGTTACTTTTAAGGATCTTGACGGAAATCAGATGATGTTTGCGCTCGAAAAATTTGGCGTTTGCGTATCCACTGGTTCGGCGTGCAACAGCGAAAGCAGCGAGCCAAGTTATGTGCTTACAAGTATGAAAATAAAAAATCCGCAAAACACAATCAGAATTAGTATAGATGAAAATACAACAATCTTACAAATTGATTATTTTATTAATGCGTTAAAAAAAGTACAAGGAGGAAAAAATGATGATTAACAAAAATATTATGGGGGGGGGGGTATCTTCTAAGAGATGATAAAATTTTAACTAACGAACAAGTTGAAATTTTGAAAAAGATAGATGTTTGTATGTTGGCAACTGCTAGTGCCAAAGGCGTACCACATTGTACAATGGTTGAGCCATCGAGATTTGAAAGGGGAAGAATTATTTTGCCAGTAATTCAAATGGTGGTGTCGATGCAAAATGTCACCGAAAATCCAAACATTTTCTTGCACTTTTATGAAGTTAATCCAAGTGACCCGTTAAATAGTACTCAATACAAAATATCGGCAACAGCCACATTAGAAACAAGTGGAGAGTTGTATGATGAAATTAAACATTTTGAAGAATCCGAGCGATTGCCCGAAGGATTTAAAGTGCGCGGAATAATTGTTGCAAAACTTTTAAAAATGGAAAAGTGTGTTGGTTAGTTTTAATTTTGCTTCTTTTGAAGTAGAATTAGTATGCCTGCAATTATTAATTACAAAATATGCGACCAAGCAAGTTCTTGCGGTGGAATTAGTGTTTGCCCTGTGGGCGCGTTTAGTTTTAACGAAAAAACAAAGAAAATAGAAATTGACAACGAAAAATGTATCTCTTGCGGTGTGTGTGAAAAATGTTGTCCAATTGGCGCGATTGGAGTAGCAAGAACCCAAGAAGAATATGAAGAACTAAAAAGTGCGATTGAAGAAGACCCAAGACGACCAGAAGATCTGTTTGTTGATAGATATGGTGGAGATGTTGTTAACCCCAATTCGATGATTGATTTTGATAAACTAAATGACCTTATTAAAAACGAAGATGAAACCTTAGTGGAGTTGTTTAACGATGATTCTATTCAGTGTCTTCTTAAATCCATTCCGTTTAAAGAGATTTTGGGCAATTCGGGCTTTAAAAAGTATTATAGATGTAATGTTAATAACAATGACATATCCGTTTTTAACGCTACTAAGCTTCCAAGTTTGCTTGTTGTTAAAAACGGCAGAATTGTTAAAACAATAAGCGGTTATTTTGAAGAAAAAGACAAATTGTCACTCATCAAAACAATTAAAGGATAAGTTGTAAAAACATAAGAGCGAGTAATTTCGCTCTTTTTTGTGTAAATTTATAATGCATTTAAAAACTTTAAGTATTGACTTTAGTTTTTAAGTTGTGATAATATATTTTTAATTAAGGGGAAAAAGTATGAGCAAAGAAAAACTGTCCAAAGTTGAAAAATATATTAAAGAAAAGAAATTGAAAGTTTTGAGTGTTATTGCCGCGGCAACTGTTGCAACAGGTGCAAGTAGTGGGTGTGGTTATACTAAAGATGAAAATGCGGTAATGTACGAAAATTTTGTAAACCATAAAGTTGAGTATGTTATTATTGATTCTGTGCTGCATGAAGTGGAATATGCTGGCATTCAAAGTGACAATGAAAGATATGGAACAATTGAAACCTCTTGTGGAAAAATTGTTAAAGATTATCCAATTAAGCCAAGCGGTAGTTTAGCATATAGTTATTTCACCAAAACTGAAGAACAAGCACGCGAAAAAATAAAACCACTAACCGAACTTCCTACTAAGTACTATTACACAGAATGTGAATGCGTAAAAACCAACATCGACGAGAAAGCAAGCGGAATGATAAAATAACATATCTTTCGACTATTTAAAAATAATAAAAAGCCACCAAAATTGGTGGTTTTTTTATTGTTATTTTATCATATTGTTGTTTGATGAAGAAATTGTTTTTTTATCTACTGTTGCAACAAATTTTTTGTATGCATTGTTAGCAATTATCTCGTCTTTTTTGCTTATCTTTTTAATTTTCGCTTGTTGTAATTCTGCTAATTGTTCGTTTTGTTCTGGCACTAAAATTTGTTCATAAACATCATTAAGTGCGTTTATTGCTTTTTGAATTATAATATATTCTTTTTCACTTTCATCGTAATCTGGTGCTGCTGTAATACCAACCAAGCGACCTTGCAATGTTTTTGCAAGAAAATCTAGTGCTTTAATTTGTTTGTCTGTATCGGCAATGCCTTCTTTAATATAATCTATTTCCCAATTTTTACTCATACATTTCTCCTAATATTTCAAATTATATCACATTAAATAATATTTTTCAATATATAATTTTTGTAACCAAATTTGGGGTAAGCAACATATAATAGTGTAAGCGATTTGCAGTGCTATGCAAAAGGCTTATAAAGTAACAAATATAGGCAAATATCCATACAATAAAGTATGAAGGTTTTTCGAGGTGAAAGTATGGATATATTACATATTGAGGGAGGGGAAAAACTTTATGGCGAATGTGAAATTTCATCCGCCAAAAACTCTTTGTTGCCAATTTTAGCTGGCAGCATTATGTGTAATGGCACGGTTGTTATTAACAAATGCGCCTATTACACCGATGTTGATTATATGATAAAAATACTTGCAAGCCTTGGTGCTGAAGTGGAAAAAAGTGACGCATTGTACTTAAATTTACGTGACGCCAACAAATTTTTTGTGGACGAAATATATACTAAAAAGGTGCGCTCGTCCATTTTTATGTTGGGACCGCTTTTGTCACGATTTAAGCAAGCCAAGGTGGCATATCCCGGGGGCTGCAACATAGGGGTTAGACCAATAGATTTGCACCTAAAAGGGTTGAGGGAACTTAATGTAAAAATAGAAGAAAAACACGGCTACATTATTTGCGACGGCAAAAATATGAAGGCGGGCAACATACATTTAGATTTTCCTAGTGTTGGTGCAACTGAAAACCTAGTTATGGCAAGTGTGCTACTAAAAGGTAAAACAATAATTAACAATGCCGCACGTGAGCCAGAAATTGTAGACTTGCAAAACTTTTTAAACGCAATGGGCGCGCGTGTTGGCGGTGCTGGAACTGCTACAATTGTGGTGGAAGGCGTGGAAAAGCTAAAAAGTGTGGTTTATACACCCATTCCAGATAGAATAATAACTGGCACATATGTGCTTGCGTGTGCTATTGCTGGCGGAAAAGTGTATTTAAAAAACACAAATTTTGAACACAACACGGCACTTTTTAGCAAACTAAAACAAGTTGGGTTAAAGTTGTCGTATAAAAATGGAACACTAAAAGTAAGTTGTAGCGGAAAACTAAAAAGCATTCCTAAAATTGAAACGCAGCCTTATCCTGGGTTTGCCACCGATTTGCAAAGTCAGGTGCTTGCGTTGCAGTCGGTTAGTCGTGGAACAAGTGTGATTTGCGAAAATCTTTTTGAAACGCGTTACAAAATGTGCAACGAGCTGATTAAAATGGGCGCCGACATTACGCTTAAAGACAAAATGGCAATAGTGAAGGGTGTGCCAAAATTGTACGGCGCAAATGTGGTTGCGTGCGACCTTCGCGGTGGTGCTGGGCTGGTGCTTGCTGGGCTTTGTGCCGATGGGTACACAACCATTGAAGAAGCCAAACATATAGACCGCGGATATTATAAAATTGAAAACGATTTGTCAAAACTTGGAGCTAGAATTACAAGAATGGATAAAATGTTGTAATTAAAACCGTAATTTTATTTGTGTTTTTTGTAAATTTTGCTATACTTAATATAGGACTAACAAATTATGAAAAACAAGCGACTAATTATTCTTTTATCGGTTTTTGCGTTTTTAGTGCTAATTGCTGTTTTGTGTAGCACTGTTTTTACTGTGCGCGTTGTTAGTGTGGATTGGGTTACAAACAAGGTTAGCTTTGACGTGGCAGACTCCGAAATTGCCAACGATGTTAAAAAGGGCGAAAGCGTTTTTTTGGTTAATAAAAAGTCCATAAAAGAAAAATTGGAAGCGGACTATCCGTATATAAAAATTACTGGGCTAGAAATTAAATTTCCAAACAAATTGGTGGTGCACGCCGCTGAAAGACAAGAGCTTTACTCCATTAAAATTAAAGATAATTTGCACTATATATTGGACGGCGAAGGCAAAGTTTTGCGTAAGTCTGACGACGCAAATTTAAATGGTGCTATTCCTATTGCAATGGTGGACTATCAATTTGAGGAAAAGAGTTTTGAAATTGCAAAAATAGCCGATTTAGGTGTTGCTAGCAACGTGATTTCTAGTTTAACAAAAGCGTGCTATGCAAATAATTATGCTGATGTTGATATTAAAAACAACATTAGTGGTGTGTCGATTGATGTTAGTGGATACAACGCAAACTTGACCATAACTTTGGATAAGGTAAATATAAAAATAAACAAGCTAACAGTTAACTTGTTGGAAAAAATAAAGCTGGGCGTTGCTGTTTATGATAAGCGAGATTCTGCTGAGCGTGCAAACGGCTTTACGATTACTGTTTACGACTCGCCAACCGAAAAAGGAAAGGTTGTGGCAGAATATAGCCCCGAATAGAATTAAATTAAATGCTTAATGAGTTTTTTAAAAATAAATTAGGCATTTTTTGTTTTTAATATATTTTTTTAATTTGTTTTAAAAATTTGACTTAAACCCTTTTTATTTATATAATTATCATAACAAATTAGGAGTTTTTGTATGGCTAGAAAACTTGGCGCAGTGCTAGATTTTGGCAGCAGCAAACTTACGCTGCTTGTGGGTGAGCGCGTGGCTAACAACAATTTTAATATTTTGGCAAGTCTAGACTACGACTATGCGGGGTTTTTAAATGGCGAATTTGTGGAGCCAAATCAGCTAAAGACCGACATATCTAATGTTATGAGTGAGATAAACCGAATGTTGGATAGGCAAATTAGCAGACTTTTCGTGGGTGTTCCAGCCGAGTTTTGCGCGGTGACATCTAAGGGGTTAGAAAAAAACTTTTTTAAACAAATTAGGATAAAACAACAAAATGTTGATGAGTTGTTTTTGAATATGAACAAAAATGTGAATACAGACACACATTCTATTATAAATATTTCACCGCTTTGCTACGAGCTTGACGGCGGAAACAGAACAAACAACCCTGTGGGTGCTTATGCAAAACGCATTAAAGCGTACGCATGTGTTGTGCTTGCAGAAAACCACTTTTTAAACTTAGTGGGCGGAATTTTAAGAGAACTAAAAGTAGAAGATATCGAGTATGTTTGCTCGCCACTTGCTGTTAGCACATCGCTGCTTTCAAACGAAGAGCGTACTGGCGGTGCACTTATTATGGACTGTGGATATCTAACAACATCGCTTGCGTATGCGGTTGGGGAAGGACTTTTCGAACTAACCACAGTGCCTATGGGCGGTGCTCAAATAACTACCGCATTAAGCGAAGGGCTTAACTTGCCATTTTCATTGGCAGAGCAAGTAAAAAGGCAGGTGCTTGTTACGTTAGAACCAACTAGTTTGGACTACTACGAAGTTGTTAGAAACGGAAAACTTGAAAAAGTATCTGCGCTAAAAGCAAACGAGATTGCAAAACAAGAATTAGACGATATTATTAACAGTGTTAGGGCAAAACTAGACGCTATTTTGGAAGTAAATGACTACGATACATTATATCTTACGGGCGGCGGAATAGCGTACTTAAAAGGCATAAAGTGTTATTTAGAAAAGGCGTTAAAGCGAAATATTGAAATAATCACACCAAAACAAGTAAAATTTGCGTTGCCAGATTTATCAAGTGTGGTTAGTTTGCTTGACACAGCTTTAAAAATGGAAGATAATTAATTATAGGAGAATACTATGGATTACGAAAATTTTAGTCAAATTTGCAACATTAAGGTTATTGGAATTGGTGGTGGCGGCAACAATGCTGTTAACCGAATGGTTAATGCCAACATAAACAGTGCCGAATTTGTTGCTGTAAACACCGACAAACAAGCACTTTTAATGAGTAGAGCAAAACACCGCATCCAAATTGGTGAAAAGCTTACTCGCGGTCTTGGTGCTGGTGCCGACCCAGAAATTGGTATGAAGGCAGCCGAAGAAAGCAGGGCTATGCTTAAAGATATGTTGGAAGGAACAGACCTTGTGTTTATAACCGCTGGTATGGGTGGCGGAACAGGTACAGGTGCTGCACCAGTTGTTGCGGGCATTGCAAAGGAAATGGGAATTTTAACCATTGCCGTTGTTACTAAGCCATTTAGTTTTGAAGGACGCCGCCGTATGGAAAACGCAGAACGCGGAATTAAAGAACTAAAAAGTTGTGTTGATACACTTGTTGTTATTCCAAACGAAAAACTTCTTAAGATTGTGCCAAAGGGAACAGCTATTGTAGAAGCGTTCCGTACTGCCGATGATGTTTTGCGTCAAGGTATTCAAGGCATTAGCGACCTTATTGTTACACCTAGCCTTATAAACTTGGACTTTGCCGATGTTAAAACAATTATGAAAAACAAAGGCTTAGCACATATGGGCTTAGGTCGTGGAAAAGGCGAAAACCGCACTATTGAAGCTGTTAGACAAGCGGTTAGTAGTCCATTACTTGAAACAACAATCGAAGGCGCTACTGGCATTATTATTAATATTAAAGGTGGTTTAGACCTAACACTAGAAGAAGTTTACGAAGCTGCAGACCTTGTAAAAGAAGTTGTTGACCCAACTTGTAACATTATCTTCGGTTCGGGTATTGAAGAAGATATGGAAAACGAAGTGGAAATTACTGTTATTGCAACTGGCTTTAGCGGAACAACTCTTCAAGATGATATGAAAAAAGAAGTTATTAGAAGCGTTAGCAACGATATTGAAAGAGCAAACGACTACAACGCTAGGGAAGTAAATAAGGTTGAAGAATTGTATGACGAGCCAGAAGAAGAACCTGAAGAAGAGCCTGAAAACGAAATAGACGATGAAGATATTCCACCATTCTTAAGAAAAATTAAGAAAAATAGATTTTAATAAAACAAAAACAACTTAAAAACTAGTTTTAAGTTGTTTTTTTGTTTTCTCTTGTAATTTTATGTATAATAAAGTAAAAAATGTGGCTTTTTAAAGCCATTTTTTTGTGCTTTGCATAGTACTTCTAATTATTCGGCAAATTGCAGCAAAATAAGAATAAAATCAACACTTTTTATTCGTTTAAATATTTAAGTTTTTTAATTTATTAAAATATAATTTTAGTATGGAAATATATATTGAATATGTTGTTTTTGACAACTTTATAATAAACCTATTAATACTGCTGTTTTGTAGCAAAATTACAAAAAACAAATACAAAAAGTTGGGTGTTGTGATTAGTGATGTGTTTGGAACTATGTGTGCGGTGCTCCTGCCACTGGTTAGCATAAAAACAAACTTGTTAATTCTATTAAAGCTTGCGGTTGCTATTGTTATGGTGGGGTTGCTTAAAAAATATGCAAATTTTAAACAATACTTTTTTACACTAATTGTGTTTTTTACGGTCACATTTTTAATGGGTGGATTGTGCTATGGAATAAATGAGCTGCTTGGATTTAAGTTAAGTGGTGGGCAACTTTTGGTTAACAATTACTCATTTCCAGTAAGCTTGTTTTGTGTGTTAGCAAGTGGATATTTATATTTGTTTTGGTGGCTTGTGAAATACTTTAACCACCGCATAAAACTTAACAATTACTATTTTGATGTAACCGTAAAACTAAATGGGAAAGTGCATTTTTTAAGGGGTTTTTTGGATACTGGCAATAAACTTAAAATGGGAGATAGTGATGTTGTGCTAGTGCCATTAAAAACATTTTTAAAAGAATTTAAGGAATATCCGCTAGAAAAAATTTGCCTTAACCCTACATATTTAGGGGTAAAGTCAGTGGACGGATTAAACGAAATAATTGTACTTGATTTAGATGAAATTAGCATAAAAAATTGCGAGAAAAAACGTACTATGCAAAATGTTAAAATTGGGCTTAGTAAAGCCACATTTGGCAGCGACTTTGAAGTGCTTTTAAACGGAAATATGATATAAGAAGGTAAATTATGAAACTATTTAATATATTAAAAAAATTTTTAAGTTTTAATCCATTTTTAAACGAAGATAATATAGTGGAATATTTGTGTTCGGGTGAAGCTTTGCCTAGTGCGTTAAGCGAGCAAGAAGAAACAGAAATTCTACTAAAAATGGAAACCGAAGAAGAGTGGGCAAAACAACAACTAATAGAACACAACTTGCGGCTTGTGGTATACATTGCAAAAAAGTTTGAAAGTGCTGATGCTGATGTTGAAGATTTAATAAGCATTGGAAGTGTTGGGCTTATTAAAGCAATAAACTCGTTTAAACCAGATAAAAACATAAAAATTGCAACATACGCAAGCAAGTGTATTGAAAATGAAATTTTAATGTATTTGCGAAAAATTAGCAAATACAAGCGTGAAATTAGCATTGACGAACCACTAAATGTGGATAGTGAAGGCAATGAGTTAAATTTAACAGACTTAATTTCCGATGATAAATATGTTCCGCAAGACGATTTGGATAATAGGGTTGAAAAGCAACTTTTGTGGAAAATTTTAAACAAACTTAATCCGCGTGAAAAAGAAATTATGGTTATGCGATATGGTCTTAATGGTAAAGATGAGATGACGCAAAAGGAAGTTGCTAGTGATTTAGGAATTAGTCAAAGTTATATTAGTAGGTTAGAAAAAAAGATTTTAAGCAGAATTAGAAAAGAAATGTTAAAAGCGTGATAGTGCTATGCAAAGTGCTACTATTTGGCTATATTGTGGCATTATTTGCTAATGAAAGCGGCGGTTTTTGACAAAAAGTGACAGTATAAAACCACTTTAATTGGATATCATACATATTAAAAAAGGGGTGAAATGTGTATGAGTGGAAAAGTGGAAATAACTGGCATAAACACAGCCAACTTGCCAAAACTTAGTGGCAAAGAACAGCTTGAACTAATGGAACGTCTAAAAGCGGGCGATAAGGAAGCACGCGACGAATTTGCGGTGTGCAATATGCGACTTGTGCTAAGCGTGGTGCAACGGTTTAAAGGCAGAAAAGAAAATGTGGACGATATTTTCCAAGTGGGGTGTGTAGGGCTTATGAAAGCCATAGACAACTTTGATATGACACTTGGCGTGAAATTTTCCACATATGCAGTTCCTATGATTATTGGCGAAATCAAACGGTTTTTACGCGATACAAATAGTATTAGGGTAAGCCGCAGTTTGCGTGATATTGCCTACAAAACTTTAAAAGCACGTGAAGAACTTATGCAATTATGCAACGATGAACCTACAACCGACCAAATTGCAAAATATTTGGATATGCCAGAACGTGAAGTTGCAATTGCAATGGAAGCAATTTCCGACCCAGTTTCACTTTCCGACCCAGTGTATAACGATGGCGACGACACAATATATCTTATGGATCAAGTGGGGGACGACCGCGTGAGCGAAGAAAAGTGGGTTGAGCATCTAAATTTAAAAGAAGCTTTAAAACACTTGGATGCGCGTGAAAAAGAAATTGTGAATTTACGCTATTTTGTTGGCAAAACCCAAATGGAAGTTAGCGAAGAAATTGGCATAAGTCAAGCCCAAGTGAGCCGACTAGAAAAAAACGCAATCGCCGAAATAAAGAAAAATTGTATGTAAAAAACTCTTCAAATTGAAGAGTTTAAAATTTTTCTGGGTGTTCGAGCATAAACTTAAAAACTGTAATGGCTACAAAACAGAAAACAGCCATTAAAACAAGTGTTGAAAGCAAAGTCGCAAATCCTTCAAGCCAACCATAGAGAAATGTATCTCTTTTTTCTGTGGTTATTTTTTTGTTGCACGCTGTTATAATTGCAAAAACGAGTAACGATATAAGGTTAAAAAATATAGACAACCAAAATCCAAGAACATAATAAAAACTAGTTCTTTTTTGAGTATTTATTAATTTTTGCATTTTATCATTGGTTTCGGTTAGCGTTGTATTAATTTCATCTAAATTTTTACTTTTGTTGTCCATTGCTAATAATAACTCCTATCGCGTGATGCTGCTGATAGTGCGGTTAAAAGATTAGAATAAGACACTGCAATTATAATTGTAATGATTATAGTCCATAAAACAGAACCTATGATCCAACCCGATATAAATGATTTTCGTTCATTGTCATTATCATATAACAATAGTGCAACTCCTAGTCCAATATAACCAAAAAAGAAACCTAAAACAACGCCTAAACCTTTTCTTGAATAAGCTGGCTCGGCTACACTTGGGTTTGTAACATAGTCATCATTTTTCATTAACATTACTCCTTTGTTTTTCTTAATTGTACTGCAAGAATTCTTACAATGTCAAGAAAAATTTAAGAATTCCTGCAATGAGTGATAAAAAATGCAGGAAAACTTACAATAATAATATGAAAACAATTGAAGAAACAATAAAAGAGAGTATTAAAGCTGCAAGAAAAAATAGTGGATTATCTCAAGCGGAACTGGCTGAAAAGATAGATGTAACACACGCTAGCTTAAGTTTTTGGGAGAATGGTGTTAACATTCCAAATGTTAGAGATCTTTGGCGTATGGCGGACGAACTAGGAATGACAATAGATGAATTGGTGGGGCGTGATATGTATGAAGTCAATAGAAGAAAAGATTAAAACTGCAATCACAGAAGCAAGAAAACTTAGCGGTTTATCGCAAACCGCAATAGGAGATAAAATAGGTGTTAGTCACACCGCAATTAGTGCGTGGGAAAACGGCGTAAATATTCCTAATGTTAGAGATGTTTGGAAAATGGCTGATGAGTTGGGTATGAGTATTGACGAACTTGTTGGTAGAGATGATTTTTAATAAGATTTTATAGTGTCATTATTTTAATGGCACTTTTTTATTGCTTGTGTGTTAAAAATTATATTGCTGGTTATAGTGGGGTGCGAGTAAAATGAGTACAAAAGGGTAGTACAGTTGATATTTAAAATTTGAATATTTTTATGTGTGTCATTAAAAATTTTTTCTATATAATGATAATATATAATATAATAAACTTTATTCTTAAAATATATTGACAATATAATTTAAATGTGATACACTTATGCCACTTGCGAGTTTTTTCTAACTATAATTTAGGAGGTTTTATGGAAGAAAAAAATTCTTCTCTTGCTAACTCCGCCGTACAAAAGAAAGATAGCGTTTTTGAAATAGAAAAGGGGCACTTGGGTAGTGTAGTGGGTGTTATGGATTCGCTTATTGGTGACCTTAACAAAGAAAACGCAGACTACAAGCAGAGCATTATAGAAACACAAGACTACATTGCGCACAACCAAATTGACCCACAAGAACTTGACGGGCTTATGGCAATTATTAACCGCACAGACTACAATATTGCCAAAAACAACGGAATGATAAAGCGCTACACAAAGCAGCGTAACAATCCATTTTTCAGTAAAATTGTGTTTACCGATGACGAAGGGGACAAAGAATTTTACATTGGGCTAAAAGACATTTATCAGCACGGAGTAAACTATGTGTTGGACTGGCGTGCACCAATCAGTTCGCTTTACTACTACTCAAATTTGGGCAAAGCACATTATATGGCGCCGCTTGGGCAGATTGATGTGGACTTAAAATTAAAGCGACAATTTAAAATAAACGAAGGCACGCTAAAATATTATATTGACACCGATTCACAGGTTAGCGACCAAGCATTGCAAGACGCGCTTAGCGAAAACGCCAGCAGCTATATGAAAAACATTGTTCAGACCATTCAAGAAGAACAAGACCAGATTATTAGGGAAGATGTTAACGCTACGGTTGTTATAAACGGAATTGCCGGTTCGGGTAAAACCAGTATTGCTATGCACCGTATTGCGTATTTGCTTTATGCAAACCGCGACAAACTTAAAAACGAAAACGCAATGGTTATTTCGCCAAACTTGTTGTTTAGCAAATACATTAGCCAGTTGTTGCCAGAACTTGAAGAAGAAAATGTTGCTACAAAACCGCTTGTTGGCAGTCTAATGAAAATTGCGAAAGTTTTAAGTGTAGAGAAAAAGGAAAATCTGATTGAAGAAATATTGAATTGCAACGACGAGCGTTATAAAGAAATTCAAGAAAAGTATTCGTTTGATTATTTCTTAAAAATGAAAAAATATTTGTGTGATTATAATGAAAACATTAAAAACACATTATATTCGCTAATACACAAATATTTGGAAGAGCAGAACATAAAACGCAAAAGCAATGTTGAAGTATTTGCCGACACACGCGAAATAACCGAGCAGCAAATTAAGGATTTATATTACATTAGCCGCGAACATCCAGAAGATATTGATGCAAGTCTTATTTTAACAGTGCAGCGTATTGCAAACTTTTATTATTATTTTGATACACCAGCAAAACAAAAAGTTATTGCAACAAAAATTTACAATGATGTTATGAAAAGGTCGTACTTTAGAGATGCTTATAACGACTTCTTGATGAAAAACGGCTACAAGCCTTTGCCAAAAGACAACGTGCCATATGAAGACCTAAGCGGACTAGCATATTTTGCTATGAACTTTATTGGTGGCGAAAAAGATACATATGTAAAACATTTGTTTATAGATGAAATGCAAGATTATGATGCAACCACGCTTGCAATAATTAAAAGAATGTATCCCGAAGCCAATTTTACAATTGTAGGTGATTTTGAACAAAACCTTATGATTATTGGTGACAACAAAGAAGCACTAAAATACAACTTTCCAACCGCAAAATTCTACGACCTTTATACAAGTTATCGTAGCACTAACAATATTGTGGACTTAGGCTTTGCTATTCTTGGAACACCTAAGCCAAAGCAAGCTATGGTTCGTGATGGAAAGCAGCCAGCAATTGTAAAATGCAACAATATTAACGAAAGATTTAAACTTATTAATGAAGATTTGGCGGCACAAGTAAAACAAGGGCGCAGGGTTGCCATTTTGTGCAAGACCAAAAAAGAAGCTGAGCTTGTAAGCAAATATGTTAAAGATGCAACATTAATTTTGGATGAAACCAACGAAGCGTTGTTTGATGCAAAAGTTATTATTACAACCACATATTTCAGTAAAGGCTTAGAGTTTGACGCGGTTATTGTTCCAGATGTTAGTGAAGAAAACTTCTGCAAAGTTCAAGACAAGCAAAACTTGTACGTTGCTATCACTAGGGCGTTGCACGAAGTTAATATGTATTACGAAGGAAAACTTACTCACTTTATTCCTGCTAAATATGAAAATATGAAATAATGTTTTGCTTTATATTCAAGTAAAAGTATAGATTATTAAATTAAACATTATATAAAACAGAACCAACAGTGAAAAGATAAATGTTTTGCTGTTGGTTTTTTTATTTGAAACGAAATTTAAATAAATTATTATTAATGTTAAGTTTATTTTATGTGGTTTGCTTTTTTATTTGAACGTGTTATAAATAAAAACACATTGTTTAAAGCGGAACTATTAGAAAATTTGAATATTGACGGCATAATAACAATTTGATATAATACATTACAATATAGGAGTAATAAATGGCTGAGTATTCTAAACTAGATTTTAAGAGTTGGGCTTTTTGCAAACAAGCTAGAACTGGGCAAAAGTTTTATAATAAGGGCGTGTATTTGTATCAGTGTGCATTTGCATGTGATGTTGTTAATGGAAAAGTGGTGGCAGAAATTACAAATTACTCGTATCTAAAAAAAGCGTGCAGTTGTTTTAAAAGGGCAAGCGGAGATTTTTATAGTGCGTTTAATAAGGCTAAAGAGAGCAGTGTGGCTGAGATTGCTAAAAAATATAAAAACAATGCCGAGTTTTCAGTTGTTATGGCAAGATTGTCGTTTTACTTTTTAAATAGAGATATACCTATTGACTTATTTGAAAATAATGCAAAAATTAAATAAACTTTAAAATAAGGGATTATAATTTTAGTTCCTTATTTTTTATTGCTTATGTAAATAAACAATGAAAATATGTTGGAGTATTATAAAATATGGGGGTGAAATAGGATAAAAATTTAAAAAACTTATCCAATTTTTAAAAAAATAAAAGAAATTATAAATAAAATTTTTGGCAATTTTCATATTTTCGTGGTTAAAAATTGTAAAATTTGGGTGGTTTTGGGATTGAAAAAACGTCATTTTGGAAACACGCGGCGCGGTGGGGTAAAATTTGTTAAAAAAAACTTAAAAAACTTTAAAAAAAGTGTTGACGGGGTGATTTATAAGTGGTAAACTATCGTTGCATTCAATCAAAGAAGACAAAATGGTTGATATGCAAGTACATTGACAACTACATATTTTCTAGTAAATCAAATATCAAATATTTGAGAAAACGAATACGAGTATAGTATTAATTTTTATTTATTAAAAGTTTTACAATACGAGTAATACGAATAATTCACAAAAATAATTTGTAAACCGTTTTTATATTAAACCAAGAATCGACGAAAATACGATCAAGCGAAAAAGAGCGTATGGTGGATGCCTTGGCACTAGACGCCGATGAAGGACGTGATAAGCTGCGAAAAGCTACGGGGAAGAGCAAATATCTTATGATCCGTAGATATCCGAATGTGGAAACACACCACAACTAATCTTGTGGTATCATAATATGAATACATAGTATTATGAAGGGAACCTGGGGAACTGAACCATCTAAGTACCCAGAGGAAAAGAAAGTAAATTAACGATTACCTAAGTAGTGGCGAGCGAACGGGTAAGAGCCCAAACTTAATATAGCAATATATTAAGGG
>CAKVHA010000011.1 GCA_934747775.1 uncultured Clostridia bacterium | reverse complement strand
GTTGAATGATTAGCAATAACCTTATATGTGCCAAGCTCTGCTGCTTGTTCAAAAGGCATATCTTTGTCACTCCAAGGCGTTTTTACAAGTCGTGGTTTGTCGTTTTCAATATGTCCCAACGCGCCATCTACAAGATAACCCACACAATCCACCATTCTAACACTCATCTTAATGTCGTTTTGAAGTGTAATTTGCACACTTTCGTTTGGAATAAATTTTGGCTGAGTTGTCATAATGCTTTTTCCGTCGCCACTTTGCGGCATTTCATCTATTGTGCGCTCTATATTGTTTTTATCTTTCATATTAGGTAAAACCAACGAATTTAGCATTTTTGTAATAAATGTTGATTTGCCAGTACGCACTGGTCCAACAACACCTACATATATATCACCATTTGTTCGCTGGGTTATGTTTTTATAAATATCGTAACTGTTCATAAAGACCTCCAACTATTTATACAAAAGTATATGTGTGAAGAACCTAAGATATTACAATAAATACACCAAAAACCTTTTACTACAATCACCTTTAAAATAAAACCACACAACCAACACACAATAAAAAACAACCCTATTAATAATAAGGTTGTTAACTATAAAATTATTATTTCAATTTAAATTTGTGATTTGCTTCAAAAATAATGTCCTTTTTGTTGCTTATTTCTGCCCAAAGCTCCCAATATGTAACTAGTATTTTTTTGCTTTCGTCCAAGCCCAAGCTTTTGCAAACTTCGCTAATGGCATTTTCTTCTCCTTCAATTTCCATAAACACACCAAATGGAAGCTCGTCTAATGTTACGTCACAACCGCCATAATTCCAGTGCTGGCGATATTTTTCCATAGTCATACTGTAGTTTAAGCCAAGCACATTAAAAACATATGCCATTTTGTCTATATCTTCTACTTCAAATTCGGTTTCTTTTCTTGCCCTTACATTCTTATCGCCGCCCGCAATTTTCTCTTTTAGTGTAACTGTGTTTTTAAATCCTGACCTTACTCTAAAAAACTTGCCAGCCTTTTCGTAGTCTTTATTTTCATTATCAAACCTTATTGTGCGTTCTAGCGCTCCACCTTCAAACTGTGCGCCGTGTTGTTTTAGTGATCTTAACACGTTTTCAACATCGTCAACTTTTAGCTTTATTTCCTTTTCTATATATTCTTTCATTTTTCTCTCCTTTTCCCTTTGTAGATATTTTATCACAAACTAACCTTTAAAATAAACTAAATAGCAACAAAAAAACACCTTAATTGCAACACAGTTTTTTATTACACATAAGGTGTTTTAAGTTATAAGTTTTATTTATTATCTTTTTCTTTATCTTCTTTACTTTCTTCTAAAACATTATCTTTTTTTTCCGCTTTAACATCGTCAGAGTTTGTATTACCATTTACAGCATCTTGTTTTCTTTGTTCAGCTTGTTTTCTTTGTTCAGCTTGTTTTTGTTCCATTTTTTTGCGTTTTGCTTCGCGACGGAATGCAAGCAAATTCAAACGTTTTTTCTTTTGTTCTTCTGCATAATCTTTATCTTTTTGAATAGCGTCTTTAATTTCAATTTTACTTTCGCTATTACTAAAAATTCTTTTAATGTTTCCGCGATGAGCAAAAACAATCAGCCCCAACAACGCTATTAGCAATATAAACGAAACATAGTATCCTTTTTGTAGTAGCATAATACAGTCTATAATAACATACGCAACCGCACACAAAATACTGCTTAAACTAGCGGTTTTTGTTAGCAAGAATATAACAAGGAATGAAGCAAACACAATAGGACCAATTATTGGGTGTGCCACAAACACTAGTCCCAAACTGCACGCAACCCCCTTACCACCTTTAAACTTAAAAATTACAGGATAGTTGTGACCCAAAACACAAGCCACACCAGCGGTATAAATTGCAATATTGCTAATATAGCCACCACCTGGCCCACCTAGCAAATAGAACGAACCAACACAACACAAAACCGATTTTACAGTATCAAACACAAGCGTAAGAACAGCTAGCCACACACCATGGGTGCGAAGCATATTCATTGTACCTGGGTTTCCACTGCCATGGGTTGTAATGTCGTCATTGTTTCTGGTACGAGCCAAAAACCTTGCAAAAGTGAAATTCCCCACAAAATACGAAACAACTATCACAATTAAAAATTTTACAGCATTACTCATTGTTTTCCCCTTTATTTTTTACTATTAATTTAATTGGAGTACCTTTAAAGTCAACCGCATTTCTTATGCAGTTTTCCAAATACCTTTCGTACGAAAAATGTAATAGGTTTTTGTCGTTTACAAACAAAATGAAAGTTGGTGGACAAATATCGGCTTGTGTAATGTAGCTTATTTTTAGTCGTTTACCATTTTTTGCAGGTGGTTCGGTTGTTAAAACCGCATTTTGCAAAATGTCGTTTAGGGTGCTAGTTGAAATTCGATAGCACGAATGGTCGTACACCAACTCAACAGTTTCCATAATTTTATTAAACCTTTGCCCCGTTAGCGCCGACACATATAGCGGCACAAAGTAGTCCATAAATTTTAGGTCTTCAGCCAACTTTTTGTTGAACTTCTCCATAGTTTTTGTGTCTTTTTCAATTAAATCCCATTTGTTCATAACCACAACACTGGGTTTGCCTTCTTCGTGCACAAAGCCAGCAATTTTAACATCCTGTTCACTCAAGCCTTCGTTTGCATCCACAACAATCAACACAACATCGGCACGGCGAACAGCTTCAAACGCTCTAAGCACACTATATAATTCTACACTTTCTGGCTCGATAGCACGTTTTTTTCTGATTCCTGCTGTATCAATTAGTAAGAAGTCTTTATTATTATATCTAAATGGCATATCAATTGCATCGCGGGTTGTGCCAGCGACGTCGCTAACCATAACGCGCTCTTCACCAAGTAGTTTGTTCATAATGCTGCTCTTGCCGGCATTTGGCTTGCCCACAATTGCAACCTTAATTTTGTCTTTATCTTTTTCTGGGTCAACCTTAACATTAAATTTGCTAACAACAACATCCAACAAGTCACCTATTCCTTTGCCTTGTTCAGCACTAATACCAATAGGTTCACCCAAACCAAGAGCATAAAACTCGTGTGTTTTTTGAATATCAAAATTGTCTAATTTGTTTACAGCCAAAACAATTGGAACATTGTACTTGCGTAAAAAATTTGCAGCATCATAATCTGCCGATGTTAAACCTTCTTTTCCGTCCACCATTAAAACAACAACATCTGCCACCTCAACAGCAAGCTGAGCTTGTTTTGTAATGTTGCGTTGAAAAGCGGATTTTTCTTTAACATCTAGCCCACCCGTATCAACAATTGAAAAGGCATATCCACACCATTCGCCATCGCCAAAAATACGGTCACGAGTAACACCCGGAACATCTTTTACAATACTTATTCTTTTACCACACACTTTATTAAAAAATGTACTTTTACCCACATTTGGTCTGCCAACTACGGCAACTAATGGTTTATCCATAACATACCTTCCTAAAACATAATAGTATAGTATATTATATAATTAATTGGTCTAAAAAACAAATAAAAATAGCGAGTAAAAATCACTATTTTATTTTTTGTTTTAATTATATTACTATTTTCACTTGTCGTTTTATTCCGCGTTTTTTAGTTTTTTTGCTTTATTTTCCTTTATTTTTAAAAATAATTTTCTAATAATCCACTCCACTAAAATTGGCAAGATACATAGTACTATGCAAACAATTAAATTACGGCTAAATAAAGCCCAATAATCGATATATTCCACCATTAAAAACATATTTAAAATATCGCAAATTATTGCAGCAAACAACACAGTAAAAATTTGTGAATTAATGCTCCTAACAAAAAAATGCGAAAGATATAATGTGGCACAAATAGGGATAATAGTAAAAAACATATTATAATCCACCGAAACAAAATTTACAGCCAAGTATAGCATAGAAAACCCTATCGATAACACTATAGCTATTGCTCTATTTTTTCTGTTTATTCCAATAAATAATGTAGAGCAAATCAACAACAATCCAATTAAAATCGCCACATTAATACTAATGTTTTTCACATTAATTTCACCAATAAAATACCCCATCATTACTAGCACTATTCCCAATATCACAAACCAATTTTTTACGCATTTTAGATTAAAATACATTAGCATTGTAATTACAATAACACCTAAAAATATAAATTCCAGTGGCATAAAAAGCACTTCCTTTTACCATATTTTGTGAAAAGATACTCCATATATTCGATAAAACATTGTAGAATTATGTCATAAAAACAAAAAAAATAGCATAAATAATACTAAGTAGTAATTTTATGAGGTTAAAATGGAATTATCTTTTTGCGATTTACGAGCAAAAGAAGTTGTTAATATGTGCGACGGCAAAAAACTGGGCAATATTATTGACCTTATTTTTGATAGCACTTGCGCACGCATAACAGGACTTGTTGTTCCGTGCGAAAAGTCTTTTTTAAGCTTTTTAAAAAACAACAACGACATATTTATTCCGTATCGCTGTATTAGAAAAATTGGAACTGACATAATTTTAGTGGAACTAACACAAGTTAATGCAATGAGCAAGGCAGACAAAGAAAAAAAGCCGCCCGAACAGCAAAACAACAACTAAAAATTATTTACTTTTTTATTGCTTTATTGTATAATAGCAAAAAGTGAGGAAATACAAATGAAGTGCATATTTTGTGGCAACAGCGAAAGTAAAGTACTAGATAGCCGTAATAGTGATGAAAACAACAGCATTCGCCGTAGACGTGAGTGCTTGAATTGCGGAAAGCGTTTTACAACATACGAAACAATTGAAACCGCACCAATTTTGGTTGTTAAAAACGACAACAGCCGCCAGCAATTTGACGCAGAAAAAATAAAACGCGGCGTTATTAGAGCGTGTGAAAAACGCCCTATTTCTATGGCTCAAATAGACAACCTTATTAGTGAGATTGAAAAGGAAATTGCAAACTCACTAGAACAAGAAGTTAAGTCATCGGAAATTGGCGAAATGGTTATGAAAAAACTAAAAGAATTAGACGAAGTAGCTTATATTCGTTTTGCTAGCGTTTATCGCAAATTTACCGACACTACTCATTTTGTGGAGTTTATTAAGGGTCTGGAAGAAAAACTTAACAACGAATAAATTTAGTAGTAAAGAGTTAAAAAGCAAAAAGACACATTGAAAATTAAATGTGTCTTTTTTACTCCACTTATCAAATTAAAATATCATAAAACAATATAAGGTTAAACTACTTTTAAAAGTATATATTATTTATAATTTAAAATTTTCAAAATCAACAACTCTATTGCATTGTTAGGTGTAATATTGCTGTTTTTAAGCTTATAATCCAAGTCTATACAAATATCGTTAATTTCTTTTAATTGTTTTTTAGTAAATAGTTTTGCTTGTTCTTGAGCTTTTGTTATTGCGTATTCTTGTACGCCCAGCATTTTTGCTAAATCCGCCCTATTTTCACGCGTTATGCTTACAAAAAACAATCGGCGGAAGTGTTTGTAAATAAGTGCGTGAAGCGTGCGAAACTCGTCTTTTCTTGATTTTAGAATCTCCAATATTTCGTACACTTTTTTGCTGTTTTTCCTAGCCAACGCTTCGGTTAGTTCGTAAATTTGAAATTCGGTGCTTTTCGTGACCATTTTTTCAACATCGTCCACTTGAATTTCTAAGTTGTCACCAATATAGCCCACCAGTTTAACCAACTCATTGTTTATTTTCGATAGGTCATTATTTGTAAAGTCGCACAATTTTTCACAAGCGGGTTTTGAAATTATTTTGCTGTATTTTTTTAGTTCTGCCGCAACAAAAGGAAAAACAATATCCTTACCTAGTCTATTACAATCTACTAATTCAAACTCTTTTGCAAGCGTTTTTAATAAGTCGTCTGCACCTTCGTCCACAACCAATACAGATGTTGGATTTACACTTTTAAAGTATTCGGTTAGCAATTTTTCGTTTTTGAAATCTTTACCGCTCAACTTTACATACACCAGCCTATATTTTGCAAAAACTGGCAATGTATTTAGCGCTTTTATCACCATTTCAAAATCAACCGCATCTTCAAAACAGCTAACATTTAGGTCGTCCATTTCCATATTTAGCGCGTCGTAAATAAGCGAATACGACCTATCGCGTAAAAACTGGTCGTCACCCTTTAGCAAATACGCGTTTTGCACATTTTCCTTTAAGCTCTTTTTTAGTTCAACAAATTTCATATCGTTTTCCCCTTTTTATAATTTTATCTCATAATAGTCAGTATTTGCAAGACTTGTTGCGTTAATTGGATTAAAATTTATTTCATTGTGATATATCAACTTATCATACTTAATATTATACTCGTTTATCAAATCGTGTTTACAATAATTTAATATTAAATAATCAACCTTATCCACATTTTCATCTAAAACCTTAAGTTTAGCCCTAGTTGTTCCACTCGCAAAAAGAAGTGTCGTGCCATTTACATTAACCAGCACACCACCAATTGTTTTATTGTCCATTATAAAGCTAATTTTTACTCCGCAAACATCTTCATCTTGCGTAACCTTAACATTAGTTATACTTGCAAGCTTTGAAACCGTGTATGATGTAATTTCTTCCACACGTGGAACAACCACACATTTAATTTTATTTTGTTTTATAAAGTCAATATAATCATCAATACTGTTTAGCTTAAAATCAGCCATAATCCACGCATCAAAAGTTGCTATTTTTGATTCATTGATTAGTGATTTTGTATAATACGGGTCATATCCAACCAGCAATTTTTTATTATCAGCCATAGTTAAAATAGAACAGACATTATCATATTGATATGTTGTTTTTAATGTGTAAGATTTAAAAGTTGCAGACCTTGCACTAACACCCAAAAGCACAACACTTATCACCACAAGCGAAGCCACTACAGCAGTTTTCACCTTGATGTTTGCCATAACAAACCTTGTCACAAGACACATTATTACAAACGCAAACACAATTAAATAACCAAGATTAAACAACCTAAAATGCAAAAGGTTTATGTTTGCAAAAAAGTTTGCGACTATTTTTATAAAATGCAGCATTAGTTCTGGTAAAACAAGCAAAAATGAGAGTTTTGACCACATTAGTGCAAACAAAATAGCCAAAATTAGCAACGGATATGCCACCGACAACATTGGAATGACCAAAAGATTTGAAAAAACGCTTGCAATAAACACTTCCCCCAGCCTATTTGCTGTAAGCGGCATAACCGCTATTGTAACACAAATGGAAACCGCAAAACTCGACGCAATCCATTTAGGGAAATGCGCTTTTTTTACAAGTATACGCTCCACTCTGTTGGCAAGAGTGACTATTGTAAACACGCACATAAATGTAAGTTGAAAGCCCAAGCTAAAAAGATTTAGCGGCATAAAAATTAGGATTAACGTCCCCGAAAAACCTATTGAATTTAATGGGTCGTACCACGTACCAATAACATCGCTTATCATAAAGACCATCGCCATAATTGACGCACGTATTACACTAGCTGTAAAATTACACATAATGCAATATAAAATAAGTATTGGGGTTGTTATAAAAAATTTTGTGCGGCGTCCACCCTTAAACAAACCTATTATAAAGTATAAAAAAGCAACCAAAAATCCAACATGCAAGCCGGAAACAGCCAGCACGTGCGATATACCAGCATAATTAAACGCATTGGTTACTTCATCACTCAACCTTGAGTGATCGCCTAAAATTACACTATATGCAATAGCACTATTTTCTTCGTTCATATTATTATCCAACACTCGCCTAATAGCATCTTGAATTGCGTAGATAAAATTAGGTTTTTTATCTGTGATTTTCATACCACTAAAAGATGAACCACTAGAATAAACCGTATTAGAAGAATAAGTGGCAAATTTAAACTCGTTGTTTGAATACAAATTCACTTTTTTAACCGTGCCAGAAAATTCCACAAGGTCACCGAGCGAAATGTTGGTTGGAACAACTACACTTTCATAAACATACACTGTGAGCATGCTCTTAATCTTTTTTTCGCCCACTTTTACATTATCTAGTACAAGTTTGTAATAACTTTTTTGATATCCATAACTACAAATTGAACCAGATACGTTTTGCTTTCCTTCAAACAACGGATACTTACAAATTGTGTTATACTTAATAGCAAACCCGCTCGCTCCAATCACAAAACACAACAAAAAAGCCAAAGCAAATTTTAAGTACTTTTTAAGCTTATGTTTTTTATTGAAAATAATATAAAAAAGTAAAACAACATCAGCAAGAAAAATTAAAACAAACAAAAACTGAAAAAACAAAAAATGTTTTAAAACGACAAGGTTAAGAAAAGCACAAAAAGATAAAATACCAGAAATTATTCCAGCAAATGTTACGAAAAAAAATCTTAAGTTTATCCACCTTGTCTTTTGTATCATATAATTAATAATATCATAATTAATACAAAAAATAAAGCACTAAAATAAGTTTAGTTTAAAACCAAACCTTAGTGCTTCTTTAAAAAATCTTAAGGGGAAAATTTATTTAACAAGGAATCTAAGAAATGCACAAAATAAAAATTTCAAAAATAAAAAATAAGTTACAACATTTTTTCTAAATCATCTTGACTTAATATTTTAATAATTTTTTTATTGTCATTCAAAAAATAAAATTGCACAAATTTTGTTTTATCAAAATATTTTTTTAAATCCACAATATTTGTTTTTATATCTACTGAATAAATAACAACATCTCTTACTTTTTCGCACGCAATTTTATTAACTTCATTGTAGTCAAACGGCTTACTAATGCAAACAGAAATAAAGAAAAAAGCAATACAAAAAAATGTAAAATTAACAGCTGAAAATATAGAGTAAATAAAAAGCATTAAAAACAAAATAGCAAAACCAAGTGATATTATTTTCATTAATTTTATAGCTTTCCGCTTTGAATATTTATCTTTTATAAACAACAATAAGATGTTTCCACCATCTAGTGGAACAAGCGGAATAAGATTAAAAAGACCCAGCATTAAATTAACAAAAACAAAGTTTTTTAAATAATAAAAAGAAATCGGAAACAACCACCAAACAGAAACGCATATTAATGCTAATAAAATATTTACAAATGGACCAATGAAAAATATTAAAAAATTTTTAAACAAGTTTTTTGATGTGTTTTTGACACTTAAACACATTCCATACGGATATATATACATAGTTTCTGACAAATTGCTAGATGTTTTTGACATAAAGTAGTGACTTAACTCGTGTAAAAATAATGCAAAAAAATAGGTAAAAAACATTAAAAAATCACAAAAATATACAACAAAAAATAAAAATATATAAAATGAATAATGTACTTTTATCTTTAATCCCATTTTATAAAGCTCTTATAAACATATAATCCATCTTTAATTTTATTGTTTTCAAATACCTTAACTTGAACAATATCGCCTTGTTTTACAGTGGCAATTTCTTTGCCTTGTTTTACAAATTGACCTACCGTTACACCACAAACATTTACTCCACTTATACTTATGGTAATGAGATTTGTACACTTAATTTTTATGGTTTTGTTTAGGTCTTTACTTATCTCAACAATCTCACCATTAGCTGGCGAAATTACCATAATACTATCTGTTACCGTAAGACACAAACACGAATTTTTGTTCTCAATTTTATCTGTTTTTAGTGGCAAAATGAAAGTAATATTTTCACCACTTACAAAGGTTGCACTTTGCACGTCGTGATATAATTCATTGATTGGTCCACTAGCACTTTTAACAATTTTAATTGGATTTAGCAATAGAGATAATGTAAACATAACAACAAAAACACACATTGCCAAAGCAAATGTTTTTACGTTTTTGTGTTTAATGTTTTTATAAACAATGTTATGTTTGTATACTGCAGTAATTGATATTTTTTTCATAAATTCCTCATTAATATCTATTAACAAAACAAAAAAAATATGACTTAAAAAAATAAGTCATATGCTTTTCATATTAAATTTTTACTTGAATTATATTATTTAGAAATTGTCATCATTTTAGTGAAGATTAATTAATTTTTTGTTTTTTTAGTAAATAATGTATTTAATAAATTTTAAAAATTACTTTATAATTTTAGTATACATTGCAGTTTTACAACAATGTTTGAACCACAAAAATTCGATTTGCTTCACACGAAAAATTAATTACATACTTACCCATATTGTCTATGCCTATATCCATTTTTACATCGTCCGCATTAATTTCCATATAATTTTTTAGCACATACACTACTTCACTTTTTATTAGCTTTATAAGCTTTTCGGGATTATCTTTTTTATCCGCTTTTATTAAATTATTTATTCTTGTTGTTGCTAATAAATTGTTCATACCCACTTCCTAAAACTTTTTTTAAGGTTTCCAAAAAATCCTTTATACTTTTTAGTACAATCAAATATTTCATCTTCACCATAATGCAGTTTTTTTATTATGCTATTAAAAGCTAAGTACGACTCAGCACGTTTTGTAAGTTGTCCCGAACTCATTAACTGATATGATATACAATCGTCTTCGGGCACAACACCTAATACATCGGCTTTTAAATATTTTCCAATTTGCTCCATTCCCAACATTTCGCCACTTAAAACCAAATCGCCTCGCGCTCTGTTTATTATTACTCCGATACACGAAATTTTACTTGAATTTAAAATTGTAATCACCTTATCCGCATCGCGTATTGCCGACAAATGCGGTGTTGTTACTATTATCGCTTCAGTTGCGCACGATATTGCACGAGCAAAACCATTTTCAATGCCAGCTGGACAATCTATTAAAATATAGTCAAAAAAATCGTCCAATTGAATTAATATTTCTTTAAGTTGTGTGGAAATGTCATAATTGCAATACATTTGATTACTTGGCAAAATAAACAAATTAGGCACAAAAAAATCTTGTATCAATGCTTGTTTTGGGCGACATCTACCAGACAAAACATCAACCAAATCGTAAACAATTTTATTTTCCACACCAAGAACAACGTCCAAATTGTTTAACCCAATATCGCCGTCCATAACCAAAACTTTTTGACCAATGCTTGCAAGCGCGTATCCTAAGTTGGCACAAATTGTCGTTTTGCCAACTCCACCTTTGCCGCTTGTAATTACAATTCTTCTTGCCATAACTACTCCTTAAAATAAGGGTACATTTTAGCAAAAAAAATGTAAAGCAAACCCAATAATTTAGGATGCACTTTACATTTTTATCGTTATTTTGTTTTAAAAATAACTAATTTTCTACAATAAACATTATAAATTTAGTTCTATTAAATTATCCAATTTTTCTGGCTCATTAAGTATTTTTTCTGCACCGAATGCGGAAGTAAACTCTGGACGTTCCACCAAGTACACTGTTACACCAATTTTACCTTGAATAAACTTATCTAACCCTGTAATATTTGCAACACCACCACACAAGTATATGCCAGTTTTTTTAATGTCACTCACAATATCGTTACTGCACAAATTAAGCACATTTGAGATACACGCACAAACATCCATAAAATATGGAATATACACATTTCTAAGTTCACGCGCAGTTAGTTGTAATTCGTTTCCAACTCCAGCCTCGTCTGGCAAAATCACCGAGCAGCCAAGCGTATCGTTTGGCAAAACACTGTTGATATTTTCTTTAATCTTTTTAGCGTAAAACTGATTAACATCTACATTAAACGCATTTTTTATATAGTTCATAACCGAAAAATCTAGGTCATTTCCGCCAAAATCCATTGTGCAGCCTTGCATAATTTTGCCTTTTAACACAACAGAAACATTTGTTGTTCCACCGCCAATGTCAACCAACATATGAGCTCGCTTATTGGTTTCGTCCACTTCTAATTCTTGGAAGGCAGCAATAACACTTGGGCAAACAGCCACGTTTTTAAAACCTAATCCATAACCTAAGTTTATAAACTCATTTTTGTCGTTATCGGAAATACTTGTTGGAGTAAGCCACAACAAATTACCCCTAAAAAACTTTCTTTCATTTAGCTTTTCCAAGTATTTTGTTAGCATTTTTTTAGCATATTCTTTGTTTGTAATTGTTCCGCCATTAACTGGGCTTACAATTTGATAATCCGCATTTTTGTGCTGGTTTGAAAAAACATCGTTTCCAACAGCAACAATATCATCTTTAATGTTTTTAGGGTTAATTAAAAGTAAAGTGGGCTCGTTTAAAACAACGCCCACTCCCGATTTTATTATTAATGTATTAGTACAACCCAAACTTATTGCAATGTTATACTTAGCCATAATTTTTCCTTAAATTATTTCTAGATTTTTATTAAAACATTTTTTAAATTCGTTGGCAACCAAACTTGCGTATTTAATTTCCAACATACTATCGTTATTTACTATTGTTTTCATAATAACGCTATCGCCTAAAATATCACAATTGATGTCTACAACACTGCCAAATCCGGTGATATTTAAACCTTCGGCAATTTTTAAGATTACTGCCAATTTTTTAACAGCTTGTAAATCATCATCGGTAAGCAAATCTTTATATTTAACCCATTCTACTAGGCTAAAATTATCAATATCACATAATTCCGCAACAAAGCTTGCCATAACGATTTCAGCGTGCGAAACACCATAAATCTCGCTATTTAAAATAATGTTGAATGCAATTTTTTCTTTATCGTGATAATTTACTCTTGCGCCCGCATTGTGTAAATAACTAGCAATTCTAAGCACTCTTATATATGTTCTGCCCAATTTGTGCAAAACTTTAAGTTGTTTAAACAAAATCATAGACAAGTTGTAGTTGTGAACAGCCACTTCGTTTCCATTGTCATAATACTCGTTAATAGTTTGCAAACTATAACCAAGTGTGTCGCTGATAGGTTTTTCCATTGTAAGTGGAATTGCGTAATTTAGCGCAACACCTTCTATAAAACCTGTACGGCTAATTGTAACAACGTCTTTGTTGCAAAGACCCAAAAATGTGTTTATCATTGTGAACGCAGTTAGCAAATACTTGCTATCTTCTAGTGAAACTTGCTTAATTTTAGCTGGTTTTAAGATGTCTTGAGTTTTTAAAACACCAAAAACCTTATCAAAGTCTTGTTTTTCAACAGGGAAATTATGCGCAAGGTCTAGCGGATATTTTTTAGCTTTTCTTGCTAAAACTCCAAGATTGTTAAACATATTGCCCACACCAACAACTTCAAACTCTTCTGGAAGTTCTAGCGCAAAGCTTAAGTCTTTAATTTCTTGTTTGAACAAATTTTCCACTTCTGTGCAATACTTTTCTGCATCGCCAGCCGAGCGGTCAAGTTTGTTGTATATTGTTTCATATCCCATTGGGATAACTTTAGTTTCTATAATATTACGGCGGTTATATAGCACAAATGTTGTGTTGAAGTTTGAAATATCCACAATCAAGCTTTTAGGCTTGTTGAATGTGTTAATAACTGCAGTGTAATTAAAATTAATCATATCTTGCGGAGTAATTACGTTAAAAGTAAGCCCCGTTACGTTTTGAATTTCGTTTAGCACGCCGTTGTTGTTTTTAGCGTCGTTAAGCAAACTTGTTGCGTAGCACAAAGCAGTTTTAATTTCTGCAGCGTCCATCATTTGTTTATACACTTTAATTATTGAAACAACTTCTTTAATTACTGCTGGCTTAAAAAAGTTGTCGCTATAAAAATCTTTAGTAATATTAACAGGCATTGTGATTGTTTTGTAAGGTGCAAACGATTTATTTTTATTAATGTGCACAAACTGCATCTTAATGCTATCCGAATTTAAAAGAACTATTGCTATATTTTCCAATTGTATCTCTCCTTTGTTTTGCCTATTTAACTAACCACATTATACCATATAAAAAATAATTTGTACACATAAACTTTATTTTTATGGCAAAATTTTTAATAAAAAAGAACCAACTATAACTTGGTTCTTCATTTTTACTAATCTATTTTAATTGCTTCTACTGGGCATACTGCTTCGCAAGTGTGGCATTTAATGCAAATTTCTGGGTTGATTTTTGCGTGACCATTTTCCATACTAATTGCTCCAACTGGGCAAGCACCCATACAAGCACCACATCCAACACATTTATTTTTATCTACCATAGCACAATCTCCTTATGTATTATGCCGTAATTATAACAAACTTTGTCTTTTTTCGCAAACAATTTTATCTTATTTTAAAAACTCCAACAATTTTAAAATGTGGCGCTTTAGTTTTGTTTTTATCGGCAGGCAAAAAAATTGTAACAACTTGCCACACACCCACTAGCAGCAAAAATCCGCCAAAAAGTTTTTTAAGGATATCATTTGAAATTGTTGTGGCTAAAAGCGAGCCCAATATGGACGATAAAATTCCGCTAAGCATAATGGGAATTCCCACCTTAAAATCTACAAGTTTGTTTTTGCAATGTATAATTAGCGCAACAATAGACATTGGTACAAAAACAATTAGGTTTATCCCTTGCGCGTTTCGTTGTTCTACGCCTAAAAATATGCTCAAAATGGGGATTAATAGCGTTCCTCCGCCCATACCCATACCGGCAATAACGCCGCTAACCACACCTGCCAAACCATACCAAATTATGTTCATAACAGCATCTTTATTCCCCCTGCAATTATTATTAAACTAAACAAAAGTTTTAACACCAAGTTGTTTATATTTTTTAAAAGCAGCGCACCAAGCGCTCCGCCCACAACAAACCCAACGCCAACATTGATTACTGTGCCAATTTCAATGCTACTTTTTATTAAATATATTACAAAACTTGCAATACATAGCGGAAGCATAACAAGCAGTGCTGTTGCGTGCCCTTTTTTTTCGGGAAGTTTTATTAAACTGGTTAAAACAGGCACACAAATCATACCACCGCCGCCACCCCAAAAGCCATTTACAAAGCCAATGAAAAGTCCAGACAAAATAAGCCAAAAAACGTTTACTTTTTGCGGTTTTTCGGTATTTTGCATAGTACTTATTTCTGCTACCACACAATTGTCTACTTTCTTTATTTTTAATGGTAAATTTATGTTTTTGTTGTATTTTTTCATATTATTATAATTTGCTCAAAAATTACAATTTTATGGCACTATATTCAATAAATATTTTAAAATTTTAGGAGTAATTTAAAAAAAACAACACACAATAATAAAAATGGAAAAATTTTCCAATAACAACTTAATTATTTCTGCGGAAAATTTCCATATATACTATATACATTAATTATAATTATATATTTTAACTATATTAATTTGCTTGAAAAACTGCCGCTAATAGTGTATAATTACAAGTAGTTAATTACGAAAAGGTGGACAAAATGATAAAAATTTCTAGCTTTAAAAAATTAAAAAACAAAATTGTATGCTTATTTGTTGCCCTTGGAATGGCGCTTAGTGCTTTTGTTGGGTTGTCAATAGGCAATAACACAAAAAGGGTTAGCGCTGCGGGGAACAATGACATTGCTTCTACGCTTTTTAATGACCCTACTTTTACTGCCTACAACAACGGCAGCGTTCCATATACACCTAGCAGCTGGTCTAGAATAAATGGAGGCAATTATAACGGAGAAACTATGGTTGGAGGCATATTTAATGCTAAAAACACAAACGAAAATTATTTAACTAGTTATAAAGTTGTAACAAATCCTAGCCTTCCTATTGCAGAATCTCCAGATAATAACGCCGACGAATACTGGTCACTATCACTTAGTGCCCCATATGCTGGCGGTGGAAACTTTGGCTATACACAAAATTCTTCCAACTTTAATCTTTCTAAAAACTCGTTTTATAGAGTTGATGTAACATTTAAAACCGTTAGTGGCACTTTTGATGGCAATATCTTAAGCAATTATGGATATAAGTCCAACGGAAGTGAAGACCCTACTTATGGTCCTGCCGTGTTGGACTCTCGTGCATCTATGTACATCTATCGTGCTGACGAAAACACTCCACTAGGAAAGTTTGAAATGGTTGAATCAGATCGCGGTGAATCACTTCACAACGGTTGGGGCTTTTACAGTTTTTACATTGCAACCAATGAGTACTCTGCTGAAAGCGGATTAAAACTTGAATTGTGGCTTGGTAGCAAAACTGAAACCTGCTTAGGAACAGTTCACTTTGGTAAAATTGAAGCAAAAGAGTACAGCAAAAACACTTTTGAGAGTTTGACCGAAAACATTGAAAATTACGAATACAAAACATTAATTGATTTAAGAGATAACGACCCTGTTATCAACCCTATTTCAAACCCAACATTTGAAAAAGATTGGTCTTCTGATTGGGTTACTAAAGAACGACAATTTAATAAAACTGTTATCAACAACGTTGACGTAACAGTTAAAGATTCAGACATTATTACAGAAGCTGGCTTAACAAGCAATGATTTAAGCGGAAAAAATCAAAGAAGTAAAGATAATATGGTGTTGTTAATTGCAAACAAGGAAGACTCCTACACCACTCTTGAAACTAAAAATGACATTGAAATAAAAAGACAGAGTTATTACAAATTAAGTTTGTGGGCTTGGTCAAATAGCGGCGCAAGTTCTGCTCCTACCCTAAAACTTGTTAACACAACAAAAGACAAAACTATAGAAGACGCGACTATTTCTGTTAACACAAGCAGTTCTAGTTCGAACACTTCTAATGGTTGGGTTGAATACTCTTTTTACATTTATGGCGATGCAAACATTGATACAACCTGCAAATTACAAATCGTATTGGGTACAAAAGAAAGCCCTGCTAGCGGATATTTGTATGTTGACGATATGTATATGAAAGAACTTTCTTATACTCAATACACAAATGCGTCTAGCGAAAGCAACTCTACTACTTTTAATTACAACAACAAAAGCGTAAGCGATTACTTGGTTGCAAACTACGATTTTGACATTACTCAAAACGAGAAAAACAGTAACATCTATCCACTAAAACCTGCTTCTTGGACATACGCAAATGGTGGAAACCCTATTGACGAAGACACTACTGTTAGCGGCGTTATTAACACAAGTTCTGATTTATTTAATAAAGACGACTTGAAATTTAAAAACGGTTCTTCTAGCGCATACAACCCTGGCACTCTTCCAAGTCGTGGAAACGACGCCACTACACGAAACAACGTTTTGATGATGGGTAGCCGTTTTGAAAACGAACAATCATACACAAGCAGTTCATTTAGCTTGTCCACAGCTGATTCTTATTACAAAATTTCATTCTATGTTAATGCTCTAAATGGTGGCGCAAGTTTTAAAATTGCAAACAATAATGAAACATTAGTAGAATTAAACAATATTCAAACAACTGGTTGGGTTAAGTTTAACACTGCTGTTAAAATTAACGCTGCCGAAGAAGGTTATACTATTAAATTTAGCCTTGTTAACAACGAGGCTGACCAAATTTATGCTTACTTTGATGAAGTAATTGCGCAAAAGGTTGAAGAAAGCGTTTATACAAGCTTTATTGCAACCAACTCTACTCCAAGTGTTTATGCTGGAAACTTTAACATTAAATTAGACCACACAAAATACGACTTTGAAGGTCAAACAAACACTAGCAACGGATTTACTGCAAGTACCGAAAACAAAGAAGGCTGCTATGTTAAAATTATGGATGTTAGCGAGTTAGGAGTATCTGCTATTGGCGGAAACAACGCATTGGTTGTTTACAGCAACAACAGCGAAAACGGCGTATACTATGCAACAACAAACCGCAGTTTTAGTTTGGCTGAAAATTCTTACTACAAAGTTAGCGTATTTACAAAAACACTTAATGTTTCTGGCAACGGTGCATTTGTTAAACTTTATGGCACAAATTTAAACAAAGAATTTGCAAGCATCAACAAAGATGGTTGGACAGAATACAGTTTCTATATTTACGCAAAAGCCGCTTCTACCCTTCAACTAGACCTTGGTTTTAAGGGTGAAAACTCTTGCGGATATGCTTTGTTTGATAACATTACTTTTGAAAAACTTACTGTAGATAGCGAAGAAAAATTTAACGAATTATTTGCTAATCTTAACAACAATGACACAGCACTTAAAGCAACAATTGAAAGCTCAACTGATGATAGCGACAGCGCCGATGACACCACCACTGAAGACGATAAATTTAATGCATCATTTGATTGGTATCTTGTTACTGCCCTAGTTACTGCAGTTGCAATCCTAATTGCTGTAATTGGTGTAATGTTGAGAAAGATCAATTGGAAACATAGCAAAAAGGTTAAAAACGAATATGACAGAGCAAAAACTCTTGATAAAGACTTAGACCGCAGAGAAAGGATTGCTAAACGCCAACAACAAATTGATGTTTTGGAAGCTCAATTGCAAGAAATTGAAGCTGAAATTGAAAAAATTAAAGCTGAAAACTTAGATGCCGAAACAAAACGCAAGGAAGAAAACGACCGCGTTAAGGCTGAAATTGAAGCAAGAAGAGAAGCTATTAAACAAGAAAAAGAAAATGCTCTTAAAGAACGTAACGAGAAAATTGCTAAAAATAAAAATGCCTTTACTGTTAAGGAAGAGGAAGACTTTAACAACTATATCAAAAAACTTGAAAAATCTGAACAAAAAGAAAAATTTGAACTTTCTAAACACGAAAAGAAAGTTAATGCTTATAAAGATAAATCATTAGAAAGACTTGAAAAAGCACAAGCTCGTAAAGAATTTATTTTGGCTGAAATTGCTAGAATTGATGCAGAAATTGAAGAAATTGCTCGCGAGGAAGCTCAAATTTGGGAAGAATATCGTTTGGCAAAAGCTGACGCTAAAAAGCGTAAAGCCGAATACAAAGCTAGCTTGAAACAACAAAAAGAAAAAGAAAAACAAGAAAGACAAAATAAAAAAGCATCAAAAGATACTGAAAACAAACCTGCTAAAAAAGACAAGCAAAAAAACAGCACAGAAAAATCAAACAATAACAAAGAAAATAAATAGTTTTTTGAAAAACAAAAAAGCAAAGTAAATATTACTTTGCTTTTTTTATAAATTAATTTTACAATATGATTGTAATAATGTTTGTAATTAAATTATTTATAATTTGTCGCCATAAATTAAAGTTTTAGTATTTGACCAATAAACAGTTTTTCTGATTTTAAGTTGTTTATTTTAATTATATCTTCTTTTTTTACATCAAACTTTTTAGCGATTTGTTGTAGAGTGTCCAATGGTTTTACAACATACTCCACACCATTATTAAACTCAACAAGCGCAAAATCACCAGCTGTTTCTATAATCTTATACGACGGCTTAACTTTTTTAGTTTCAACAATCATTTTTGTGTGCAAATTTTGTAATATACTAATATCCTTAGTTTCCCCGTCAAGCCACCCTATATTGTCAAAATATTCCACCCCCGATGTTGCTTTAAATAAAACCTTAACTTTTTCCATAATTTTGTCACCTTTTTAATTTTTTTTGCATTAATTCAAGTTTTGTTACAATATTATATTACTATAATCAAATTTTTATGAGGTGATATTATTAAATCGATATTTAAAGCTGTTGCCATCCTTTCAGTTTTTAGCATAATTTCGCGTGTTTTAAGTTTTCTGTTTAGAGTGTTTTTATCGCGGCAATTAACAACTGTTGAGTTAGGGATATACTCGGTTGCAATTAGCATTTGCGGCATATTTATGACTATTTTAACCGCTGGGATTCCGCTTACAATTTCCCGAAAAACCGCCGAATTTAGCATTGACAAAAACAAGCGCGAAACCAACAAATTTGTTAGTGCTGGACTAACTGTTACTGCTCTACTTAGCGTAATTGTTGTGTCTGTAATTTTAATTTTTAAGCCGCTTTTAATCAAAATTTTTGCCGATGAACAAAGTTATATAGTTTTACTTACCCTTATTCCATTTTTAGTGTCTACCGCCTTATTTGCACCAATTAGGGGCTATATGTGGGGACGCGAACAATACACGCAGGCAAGTATTGTAGAACTTATTGAGCAAATTCTAAAAATAATTTTGTGTGTAATTTTGTTTAATGTAGGCATATCAAACCCAAACATTCCAGCTGGGCTTGCGATAAGCTTATCTTGTATACTAAGTTCTTTTGTTGGGTTTTACTATTTTAAAAAGGACGGCGGCAGAATTTGCTCGCATAGAGGATACATAAAGCCGCTTGTAAAAATAGTTGCCCCACTTAATGCTGTACGTGTTGCTGGCAGTTTGTTACAGCCACTTGTGTCTATCGTTTTGCCACTAATGATGGTTAAAGCGGGATATACTTCAAATCAAGCGCTAAGCCAACTTGGCATAGTTATGGGTATGACCTTTCCAGTTGTAACAATTCCAACCACGCTTATTGGCTCGCTTTCTATGGCGCTAGTGCCAAAGCTTTCCGTATTGCAGCGTGAAAACAAGCAAGCCAAATTGCAAAAACAAATTATAAATAGTCTATCGTTCACTCTATTTTGTTGTTTTTTGTTTTTGCCTATCTTTAGTGCTATAGGCATTCCAATTTGCAACTTCTTGTTTAAAAACAACGATGCGGGAACATATTTGCAGTATTTTGCTTGGGTTGTTGTCCCAATGGGAATCTCTCAAATTTCAACATCAATTTTAAACTCACTTGGCAATGAAAAATTCGTGTTTTTTAGCTATGCCATAAGTGCAATATTTATTGTGTTATCCATATTCATTTTGCCGCAATTTGTGGGCATTTACGCTATTATGATTGGTATGGCATTACAATCTAGCATTGTAAGTGTTATTAACCTAATAAAAATAAAAAAATTAGTTGAATATCGTTCGCAAATTCCAACTTTTACAAAATATATTTTTGTTTGCTTGCTCGTGTTTTTCCTAACAAAATGGTTTTATCCTATTTTAGCAATTATTCTAACCGATTTTTTTGCTATTGCAATATCTAGTGCAATTGCACTAATTTCGTTTATAGTTTTAGCATATTGCTTTAACATTGTTAATTTAGAAATATTAACATGTAAATTCAAGAAAAAGCACACCAACTGTGAATAATAATTAGCTAAAAGCAAAAAATGATAATATGACATTCACAATTATTATAAGAAGTATTATCATATATTCAATAGTTTTGTTTTTAATAAGGCTTATGGGAAAGCGTCAAATTGGCGAAATGCAGCCGTTTGAACTGGTAATAACATTAGTTATTGCCGACTTGGCTACAATTCCAATGGCAGAAACAGCTTTGCCATTAATTCACGGAATAATTCCACTTTTTGCTCTTGTTTGCTTGCATTTTTTATTATCTTTTTTAAGCAGAAAAAGCACCTTTATTAGAAAACTTTTAAACGGAAAACCAATTATTTTAATAAGTCCAGACGGTGTTGATTTTAAGGCATTAAAAAAACTTAACATGAACTTTAACGATCTTATGGAAGCCTTGCGTGGTTGCGATTATTTTAACTTAGAAGAAGTGTTGTATGCAATTTTACAAACCAACGGCACGCTAACAGTTATGCCACGCGCGGTATATGCTCCGCTTACTGCCAACGATGTGGGTATAAAAAAGGAAGATGCAGCATTGCCAATTATGATAGTATCTAAAGGAAAACTTGTAAAAAGCAATGCAGAAATGGCGCAAATAAGCGAAGAGTATTTAACAAAACAACTTAAAAAAGCCAATATAAAGTCGTTGAAAGATGTTGTTTTAGCCACAATTAATCAACAAGGTAAAATGTATATTCAACCTATCGCTGGAAAGTTTGTTGTACTTGAAACCGATTACAAGGGGGATAAAAAATGGTAAAACGCACTATTACGGTTATTGTTATTGCAGCACTATTGCTTACATTGGGAATAGTTGAAGGCATAGTTGTAAATAATTTTATAGTTAAATTAGATAGTGATGTTGAAGCGCTAATTCCCCTATACGAAGAAAATAAAGACGACATAACAGTTTTGACCAACAGGGCAAGCGAAATTGAAGCACGCTGGGATAAAAATGAACAAATACTATGCTTGATGTTTAACCACAAAGATATAGGTGTGTTAACCGACACTATGACAAGGCTTGTGGAATACACAAAACAAAACAACTATGATGACGCAATTGTAGAAGTAAACATTTTAAAAGAATATACCGAAAAAAATCACACCATTATGGGCTGCAACATCCACAACATTTTATAGGTTTGCATAGTAATATGCAAAAAACAAAAAAAGCACATTAAATTGTGCTTTTTTATAATTATTTAACTAATTCACAAATTGCCATTTCAGCACAATCGCCATTACGTGTGCCAAGTTTAACAATGCGAGTGTAGCCACCTTTTACTCCAAGAGTTTCTGCTCTTTTAGCGTACATAGGAGCATAAACATTAAATATTTTTTCAATTAAAGGATATTTAATATCTTCTGTTCTCTTAACGAAATCAGCTTTGCTCTCTTTAGGTGCTCTAACTTCTTGAATATTGTAAAGTTTAGACATAATTGTGCGTCTTGCATCAAGTTTCTTAGGACCGTCATTAACAACTTCGCGTTTTACTTTTGCGCCCTTATCGTCTACTGACTCTTTAGCAACCTTAACTGTGTCAGTGTAAGTGTTGATAGCCAAAGTGATAATTTTTTCAGCATAAGATTGAACTTCTTTTGCTTTTTCTAAAGTTGTTTCAATTTTTCCGTACCAAAGAAGATTTGTTGCTTGATTTTTAATTAATGCCATTCTTTCATCTGTAGGTCTATTTAATTTTCTCATCGTAAATCTCCTTATTCTTCATCATTTCTTAGTGATAGTCCGTAGCTTTGAAGTTTTTGAGCAACTTCGTCTAGTGACCTCTTACCTAAGTTCTTAACTTTTGCTAAATCACTTTCTGATTTTTTAGTTAAGTCTTCAACTGTGCTAATACCTGCTCTCTTTAAGCAATTGTAACTTCTTACAGACAAGTCCATATCTTCAATAGTCATTTCTAATACTTTAGTTTGCTTATCTTCTTCGCGGCTAACCAAAGTATCCATATTAGACATATTTTCTACAAGTTCTACAAACAAACCGATGTGGTCTTGAACAAGTTTGCTAGAAAGACTAATAACTTCTCTTGCACTCATTGTTCCGTTTGTTTCTACTTCAATAGTAAGTTTGTCGTAGTCAATGTTTTGACCAACACGTGTGTTTTGAACGTAGTAGTTAACCTTTTTAACAGGAGTAAAGATGCTGTCAACAGCAATATAGCCAATTGGAGCGTCTTCTTTCTTGTTTTGTTCGCTAGGAACATAACCTCTACCGCGACCGATGAAAACTTCAAGTTCGAATTTAGCACCGTCGTCTAGGGTTGCGATATGAAGATCTGGGTTTAAGATTTCTACTTGGTCATTAGGTTCGAAATCTTTAGCGGTAACTTCGCCTGCGCCGTATTTATTAATACGCAAAACAGTATTAAAGTCTTTGCTAGTGTCGTAAGATTTAACTGCCAAGCATTTAATGTTTAGCACGATATCAACAACATCTTCAATAACACCTTTAATGGTTGAAAACTCGTGTTGAACGCCGTTGATTTTAATTCCAACAGGGGCAGCACCTGGTAACGCAGAAAGAAGAACTCTTCTTAGGCAGTTGCCAAGTGTAATTCCAAAACCTCTGTCAAGAGGTTCCACAATAAATCTAGCGAAACATCCATTGTCAGTTTCTTCACAAGTAATCTTTGGCTTTTCGATTTCTATCATACGAAAATTCCTCACTTTATAATGATATTTTTATGAAAACATAGGTTTTCACATAAAATTAGTACTGCACTAATTATTATTATTTTGAGTACAACTCTATAATCAAGTGTTCTTGGATGCTTAGGTCAATGTCATCTCTTTGTGGAAGTGCATTAACTTTTCCAGTAAGCTTGCTAGGGTCAAACTCTAACCATTTTGGTGTAACGATTTTAACATCTTTAAGTTGTTTAAACATTTCTTTATCTTGCTTGCTTTCTTTAATAGTAATAACATCGCCAACTTTTACTTGATAAGAAGGGATATTTACATTAACACCATTAACCATAATGTGGCCGTGGTTTACTATTTGACGGCATTTAGCACGAGAAGAACCAATTCCCATACGATAAACAACATTGTCTAGTCTACGTTCTAGAAGTGACAACATATTTTCACCAACGATACCTTTCATATTATTGGCAGTATCATAGTATTTTTTGAATTGTTTTTCAAGCAAGCCATATGCTCTTTTAACTTTTTGTTTTTCACGCAATTGCAAACTATATTCAGTTTGTTTCTTTCTAGCTGCTCCGTGAACGCCTGGAACAGTGTGTCTTTTTTCTAATGCACATTTGCTTGAAAGGCATCTTTCACCTTTTAAAAACAATTTGCATCCTTCACGACGACAAAGTTTGCAATCAGCACCTGTATATTTTGCCATAGTTTAATTATTCTCCTTATTATATTCTTCTGCGTTTTGGTGGACGACAGCCATTGTGAGGTATTGGTGAAACATCTTTAATACAAGTGATGTCAATACCTGCTGTTTGAATAGCACGGATAGCAGTTTCGCGGCCATTACCTGGGCCTTTTACGAAAACTTCAACACTTTTAATGCCTTGTTCTCTAGCCTTTTTGCACGCGGTTTCGCTTGCTTGTTGTGCTGCAAATGGTGTACTTTTTCTAGAACCACTTAAACCTAATGCACCAGCACTAGATTGAGATACAGCATTACCTGCGTCATCAGTAACAGTAACAATAGTATTGTTGAAAGATGATTGGATATATACTCTACCCTTATCTAAATTTTTGGTGACTTTTTTCTTTTTAGTTGTTTTTGCTTTTTTTGCACCAGCCATTTTTATAACTCCTTACTACGCTTTACGCTTTATTTTTATCCTTTTTGCTCTTAGAAACTGTTTTCTTAGGGCCTTTTCTAGTTCTTGCATTTTGTTTAGTGTTTTGACCACGAACAGGCAAATTTTTTCTATGTCTTATTCCGCGGTAGCAACCAATTTCTTGAAGTCTTTTAATATTAAGACTAACTTCTCTTTGTAAATCGCCTTCAACTACGCAATGTTTTTCAATATATGTTCTAATTGCAGCGATTTCGTCTTCTGTTAAGTCCTTAACACGAGTGTCAGGGTTAACTTTTGTTGCTTTTAAAATTTGGTTTGATGTTTGTTTACCAATACCGTAAATATAGGTTAAACCTATTTCAACTCTTTTTTCTCTTGGTAAATCAATACCAGCAATACGAGCCATTTTATTCCTCCATAAAATAAATTAAAATATATTTTAAACGCAAGTAAGATATGAAATTCATACAGCCGCCTTACTATGCGATTTTTTTTAAAGTTATTAAGACTAATTAAATATTAGCCTTGTCTTTGTTTGTGCTTAGGGTTTTTAGGGCAAATAACCATAACTTTACCGTCACGTTTAATTACTTTACAACTATCACACATTTTTTTAACAGATGGTCTAACTTTCATAATATTAACTCCTTATTTTTTCATTCGCCATATAATGCGACCTTTTGTTAAATCGTATAATGACATTTCTATTTTTACTTGGTCACCAGCCAAAATTCTAATGTTGTTTAAGTGAAGTTTTCCCGAAAGATATGCTGTAATAATAAAACCATTTGTAAGTTTTACTCTAAACATAGCGTTTCGTAACACTTCAACTACGACGCCTTCTGTTTCAATGACATCTTGTTTAGCCACGAATTATATCCTCCACTTTATTATTTAAACCACACTTAAACATTTTAATTGTATATATTATATCACAATTATTTACAAATTTAAAGTCTAAATTTGAAATTTTACAAAACTTAATATGTTTAAGATTTTTGGTTTTGGGGTTTAGTAGTGTTCTTGTTTTGCCGTTAACTAGCTGTGCAGATTTTTCGGAAAGACTTTTAATTACAAAATACTCTCCTTTTTCTCTTCCGCTAGTAACCAAAACTATGTCACCAATTCTAAATTTCATATTGCTCCTATAGTGTTAAAATTTCAACACCGTTTTCGGTTATTAAAATTGTATTTTCATAGTGAGCAGCAGGAAGCCCATCTAATGTGCAGCAAGTCCAACCATTGCTAGAAAAAGTTATGTTACGCTCGCCCATATTAACCATAGGCTCTATTGCGATGGTTGCGTTGGCATTAAGCTTTAAACCAGCACCAAAGCGTCCATAATTTGGAACATCTGGGTCTTCGTGAAGGTGACGACCTACACCGTGACCAACAAGTTCACGCACAATTGAATAACCTTTTTTTTCTACATAGTTTTGAATTTTGCTTGAGATATCACCTATGTGACAGCCTGCTTTAATGTCTTTAATACCTTCAAAGAAACTTTGTTCGGTTACTTTGATAAGGCGTTTGTTTGCTGGTGTTATTTTCCCAACAGGAAATGTCCTTGCGGCATCTCCGTGAAAGCCTTTATAACAAGCACCAACATCTAGACTAATTATGTCGCCTTCTTTTAAAATGCGGTCTTTAGATGGAATTCCGTGTACAATCTCATCATTAATAGATGCGCAAATTGTTGCGGGAAAACCCTCGTAGTTTTTAAAAGATGGCTTAGCACCTTGACTTTTAATATAGTCATAAGCGATTTTATCAAGTTCTAAGGTGCTAATTCCAGGTTTTACACTTTTCTCTAGAAGTTTTAGAGTATCACCTGTAATTTTACAAGCAATTCTCATTATTTTTAAATCTTCTTCAGACTTATAATTTATCATTTTAAGCCTTCTAAAATCTCTTTTACTTCACTAAAAACAGCCTTTCGACCATTTTCATAATCAAGATTTTTATATTTGTTTGAGTCTATTGTTTTAAGTAAATTTTTGTTTTTGTAGTATTCTACAAGCGGATGAGTATGTTTTACATAAGTATCAATACGCTCTTGGGCTTTTAAGTCCTCGGCTCTAACCCCTACTTCACCGCCGCATTTACCACATTTGTTGTCCTTAACCGAATCAATTGTATGAATCTCGCCACATTTTAGGCAAGTTCTACGATTATTAATTCTGCTAAGTGTTTCGTTTAAATCAATATCAAAATAAATTACCGCGTCCAAGTCTACCATTTTGCTAAAAATTTCTGCTTGATTTACTGTGCGAGGAAAACCGTCTAGCACGTATCCATTTTTACAGTCATCCTGTGCTAATCTTTCTAGCAAAAGTTTAACAACTATTTCGTCTGGAACTAATTTTGACATATATTTTTTAACTTCTTGACCCATTGGAGTGTTGTTTGCAATGGCTTCTCTAAACAAGTCGCCAGTGCTTATGTGGGTTAAGCCAAAATGTTCGTTGATCATTTTGGCTTGAGTACCCTTGCCACACCCTGGTGCACCTAATAAACAAATTTTCATATTTCCACCTTTTATTTTAAAAATCCTTTGTAGTTTCTCATAATTAGTTGACTATCTAGAGCTTTGTCAAGTTCTACAGCAACACTTACTACGATTAGCAAACCAGTTGCGCTAAACACGCTTACTAGCCCGCCTGTGAAACTTAGGGCTTTAAATATCATACTTGGAACTATTGCTATTATAGCCAAGAAAATTGCACCAAATAAAGTTATTCTGTTTGAAATTTTCTTTAGATAATCGGCGGTAGGTTTTCCCGGACGGATACCCAAAATAAAGCCGCCATTTTGTTGAATACTTCTTGAAATATCGTCTGGATTAAATGTAATTTGAGTCCAGAAATATGCAAAGAAAGTAATTAATAAACCGGTCAAAATAATGTAAACCCAGCTGCCTGTTCCAAGCCATTTTGAATACCAAGCATAGAATTTACTATTTGGCCAGAAAATACTGCAAAGTAATTGTGGAAAACTAATAATTGATGATGCGAAGATAATTGGCATAACACCTGTAGCATTCACTCTAATAGGAATGTTTGTGTTTTGACCACCATACATTTTTCTACCTTTAATTTGTTTTGCATATTGAACTGGAATTCTGCGTTCGCCAAGGTCAATAAATACAATGAAACCAAAGATAAATACAAGCGCAACAATAAATAATACAAGTTCCCAAATACTTTCTGTGCTGCCTTTAAAGATGTTAACGATAACCGAATACATACTAGAAGCAGCTGTAGACAAAATACCTACAAAAATTAATAACGATAAGCCATTGCCAATGCCAAGAGCAGTGATTTTATCACCAAGCCAGTAAGTAAACATTGAGCCCGCCACTAAAATTAAAACAACCATAACGCCAACCATCCACGCTGGGAAGATTAATGTGTTAAGTGCTGATTTATAACTAACAACGATTGCAACAGCTTGAACTATTGCTAATACAAGTGCACAAATTTTAGTATAAGCAGAAATCTTTTTCTTGCCTTCCTCGCCCATTTTCGAAAGTCTTTCTAGACTAGGGATAGCAATTGTAAGAAGTTGAATAATAATAGATGCACTAATATAAGGCGAAATACCTAGTGCTAAAATAGCACCATTTGCCAAAGCGCCACCGCTTACGCTAGATAGAAGCGACAAAAAGTCTTGTCCACCTATGCTTTCGCTAAATGCTTTAACATTAATGCCTGGAACTGGCAACCAGCAACCCAAGCGGTATATTAATAACAACCCAAAAGTAATTAAGATTTTATTTCTAATTTCTTTTACTTTAAAAGCGTTAACAATAGTTTTAAACATTATAACACCTCGGCTTTTCCACCAGCTTTATTGATTTTTTGTATTGCAGATTCAGAGAATTTGTTTGCTTTAACAGTTAAAGCTTTTTCCAAGTTTCCATTTCCCAATACTTTTAAACCATAAGGGGCGATATTTTTAATAATATTTTTTTCTTTAAGTAATTCAGCTGTAACAACAGTGTTATCCTTAAATACATTTAGAGCAGCCACATTAACAATGCTGTATTCTGCCTTAAATATTTTATTATTAAAGCCGCGTCTAGGTAATCTTCTAATTAAAGGCATTTGACCACCCTCAAAGCCAGGTCTTACACCACCGCCGCTACGAGAATTTTGTCCTTTTGTACCTTTACCACTTGTTTTTCCTGTTCCAGAACCAATGCCTCTACCTAATCTTTTAGGTGCTTTGGTAGAATTGATTGCAGGAGAAATTTGATGTAACTTCATAAGGTTCCTCCTAGTTTAATTCTTCCACTTTTACCAAGTGAGATATTTTGTTAATCATACCTCTAACACACGCGTTGTCTGGTAAAACATGAGAAGAATTTAGTTTGCCAAGGCCAAGAGCCTTAACAACTTTTGCTTGTTTTTTGTTGTAACCAATAGTACTTTTTACTAATGTTACTTTAATTTGTTTGCTAGGTTTTTTAGCTACCTTTTCAACTTTTTTAACTTCTTTTTTAACTTCAGCCTTTTCAACCTCTACAGGTTTAACTTCTTTTACAGCTTTAGTTTCTGCTTTTACTGCAGTAGCTTTTTTAGGAGCTGCTTTAGCGGTAGCAGTTTTAGTTGTAGCAGTTGTTGCTTTTTTAGCAGCAGCAGCTTTAGTTGTAGCAGTTGATGCCTTTTTAGCAGCAGCTTTAGTAGTGGTAGCCTTAGCAGCGGTTTTTGTTTCGCTAGCCTTTGCGGTAGCTTTTGTTGTTGTTTTCTTAACTTCTGCCATAATAAACCTCCTACTTAATATCCTCTACAGATTTTCCTCTTAAAGCAGCAATTTGTTCTTTGCTTCTTAAAGAATTTAATCCATTAATTGTAGCTTTAACTACATTAATGCAATTTCTAGAACCATAAGCTTTAGCAGTAATATCTTTGATACCGCATAGTTCAACAACTGGACGAACTGAACCGCCAGCGATAATACCAGTACCTTCTTTACTAGGCATAAGTTTAACAACACTTTTGCCATATTTGCCAATAACTTCGTGAGGAATTGTGGTTCCATTTAATTCAACTTTAACTAAGTTGCGTTTAGCAGCTAAAGTTGCTTTATCAATAGCATTTGGAACTTCGGCAGCTTTACCAGCGCCAACACCAACTCTACCTGCGCCGTCGCCAGCAACAACTAGAGCAGCAAATCTCATAGTTCTACCACCCTTAACAACTTTAGTAACTCTATTAACTGCTACAAGTTTGCTGCCAATAGGGTCAACTTCCTTAACAGCATGTCTGTTAGGTCTTTCTTTAATGTTTGGTTTTTTATCGTCTTTTTGCATATAACCACCCCTTAAAACTCTAAGCCAGCTTTTCTAGCGCCTTCAGCCAATGCTTTAACTCTGCCAGTGTAGATGTTTCCTGCTCTGTCGAACACAACAGTTTTAACACCCTTTTTCATAGCATTTTTAGCAACAGCCTCGCCAACCATAAAAGCAGCCTCTTGTTTTGTTTTTCCTTCAAGTTTGCTTGCAACAGTTTTTGTTAAAGTAGAAGCACTTGCAATAGTAACGCCGTTCACATCGTCAATAACTTGAGCGTAAATGTGGTTTAAACTTTTAAAAACACAAAGTCTTGGTTTTTCTTGAGTCCCGGCAAGATTTTTTCTAATACGTCTAGCGCGAACTAATCTGCTAGCATTTTTGTTAACTTTATTAATCATATCTTAGCCTCCTACTTTTTACCTGTTTTTCTTTCTTTTCTTCTTACGTGCTCATCGCTGTAATAAATACCATAAGCGTGATATGGTTCAACTGGTTTTAGATCTCTTACTTTACTAGCAAATTGACCAACTTTTTCCTTGCTGATACCTTTAACAATAATTTCGTTTTTATCGCAGCTTAGAGTGATACCATCTTCGGCTTTAAGTTCCACTGGATGAGAAAGACCAATGTTTAAAACCAAATCGGCACCCTTTTGTGTAATTTTGAAACCTACGCCATTAACAGTAAGACGTTTTTCATAACCCTTACTAACGCCAACAATCATATTGTTGATTAATTGACGAGTTAATCCGTGAAATTTTCTTAATTCGTAGTCATTAGTTTCGTTTAAAACTTTAACTTCGTTGTTTTCAACCACAACTTTAATTCTGTGGTCAAACTCTCTTGAAAGTGTTCCAAGAGAACCAGCAACTGTTACATTATTACCATTAACGGTAACAGTTACACCGCTAGGAATTGTTATAACTTGTCTTCCAACTCTACTCATAACACCCTCCTACCATACAAACGCAAGAACTTCGCCACCAAGCTTTAGTTCTCTTGCTTGCCTATCTGTCATTAAACCTTTGCTAGTAGATACGATTGCAATACCAAGTCCGTTTAGAACTTTAGGTAGGTCTTCGCAACTAGAATATACTCTTAAACCTGGTTTAGAAATTCTTCTTAAACCTTGAAGTACTTTTTCGTTTTTAAATTCAATAACGATGTTAGCATTAATTCCTTCGCCCTCTTCTTTGAAAGAAGCAATGTAACCTTCGTTTTGTAAAAGTTGAGCAATAGCCAACTTTGTTTTTGAAGTAGGAATGGAAACACTTTTATGTTTAGCTTGAAGAGCATTTCTCATTCTTGTAAGCATATCTGCTATTGGATCTGTAACTATCATAAACTTATCTCCTTACCAACTCGATTTTTTAACACCAGGAATTTCACCCTTGTAAGCTAATTCGCGGAAGCAAATTCTGCAAATTCCGTATTTTCTTAATACAGAATGAGGACGTCCGCAAAGTTTACAACGAGTGTATTCACGTGTTGAATATTTACTAGGTCTTTGTTGCTTAGCAACTAATGATGTTTTTGCCATATTTATCCTTTCCTCCTACTTTCTGAAAGGCATACCAAGATTTGCAAGTAATGCCTTAGCTTCCTTATCAGTTTTTGCAGAAGTTACAATTACAATGTCTAAACCACGAATTTTGTCAATCTTTTCGTAACTTATTTCAGGAAAAACAAGTTGTTCGGTTAGACCAAGTGAGTAATTTCCTTGACCATCAAAAGCCTTATCGGAAATACCTTGGAAGTCTCTAACACGAGGAAGAGCAATGCTAATAACTTTATCTAGGAACTCATACATATGTTGACCACGAAGAGTAACTTTAGCACCAATCTTCATACCTTTTCTAACCTTAAAGTTAGCGATTGATTTTTTAGCGATTGTAACAACTGGTTTTTGACCAGTGATAACTGCCAATTCGTCCACAGCTTTATTGAAAGCTTGTGAATTATCTTTAACATCACCAAGACCACGGTTAACAATGATTTTTTCAACCTTTGGAACTTGTAGTGCATTGGTGTAATTAAATTCTTTTTCCATAGCAGGAACAACTTCGTTTTTATATTTCAAATATAATCTATTTAATTCTTTTGCCATATTAACTCTCCTTATTGTCCCTTAGCCTGTGTTCTTTTTACAGTAGCTTTTGTTGTAGTAGTTTTAGTTACTCCGCTAAGTGTTTTAGCTGGAGCTTTTTTTACTGGAGCTTTCTTAGCTGCAGTTTTTTCTACTTTTGCTTCTGCTTTTTTAGTTTGTTTTACTTCTTTTTTAACTTCCTTTTTAGTAGGAACAGCTTTATCTAAAGAAGCACCACATTTTTTGCATTTTCTAAACTTCTTGTCGCCTTCTACAGCGTAAGAAATTCTTGTTGCTTTGTTGCACTCTGGGCAAATAACTAATACATTAGAAGCGTCGATTTTGTTTTCTTTTCTAATGATTCCGCCTTTGTCTTGAGCGTTTTTTGGTTTTTTGTGTTTTGCAATAATGTTTACATCACTAACAACCACTGCATTATCGGCAGGAATTGCGGTTAAAACTTTTCCAGATTTGCCTTTATCTTTGCCGGCAATTACTAAAACATTATCACCTTTTTTCACATTAAGTGTCATATTAATTCCTCCCTTATAATACTTCTGGAGCTAGAGAAATAATTTTCATAAAACCTTTATCTCTTAGTTCCCTTGCTATTGGTCCAAAGATACGAGTACCTTTTGGTTGTTTTTGGTTGTCAATAATTACAGCAGCGTTTTCGTCAAATTTAATGTACGAACCGTCTGGGCGTTGAGTGCCTTTAACTGTTCTAACGATAACTGCTTTTACAACATCACCTTTCTTTACTGCACCACCTGGAGTAGCAGATTTAACAGAAGCTACAATAATGTCGCCAATATTGCCACTTCTTCTAAAAGAGCCACCAAGTATTCTGATGCACATAATCTTTTTAGCACCGCTATTATCGGCAACTTTTAAAATTGTTTGAGGTTGTACCATAATTTTCTCCTTATTTAGCTCTTTCGATTATTCTAACTAATCTGTAGTGTTTGTTTTTGCTTAGTGGACGAGTGCTCATAATTTCTACTCTATCGCCCTCTTTGCATTCGTTGTTTTCGTCGTGTGCCAAAACTTTTTTGGTCACTTTATAAACCTTACCATAAAGAGGATGTCTTTTGTTTTCAACAATGCTTACAGTAATGGTTTTATCCATTTTAATGCTGCTAACCATACCAATATAGGTGTGGCGGCTATTTCTTTCAATTGTTTGTTCCATATTAATTCCTCCTTATAGATTAAGCCTTAGCCTTTTTGCTAAGTTCGCGCTCTGTTAAAATTGTTTTGATTCTTGCAATATCTTTTTTGCAAGTATTTAATTGTAATGGATTACTTAATTGACCAGTTGCATTTGAAAAACGAAGGTTGAACAATTCTTGTTTTAATGCTTTAAGTTTAGCATTAAGTTCTTCGTTGGTCATATCTCTTAACTCTTTAACTTTCATTATTCATTACCACCTTCTGTATTTAGTTCTGCTTTAGATACAAACTTTGTTTTGATAGGAAGTTTGTGGCCAGCAAGACGCATAGCCTCTCTAGCAGATTCTTCTGGAACACCAGCTAGCTCAAATAAAATTCTACCAGGTTTGATAACTGCAACCCATAGTTCTGGGTTACCTTTACCTTTACCCATACGAGTACCAGCAGGTTTCTTAGTTACTGGTTTGTGAGGGAAAACATTAATCCAAACTTGACCACCCCTCTTAGTGTAACGGTTAATAGCAATTCTGGCTGCTTCTATTTGATTTGCAGTCATCCAGCAAGGTTCTAGTGCAACTAGACCATATTCGCCGTATGCAATTTTGTTACCTTTTGTAGCTTTACCAGTCATTCTACCTCTAAATTGTTTTCTTCTTTTTACTCTCTTAGGCATTAACATTAGGCGTTACCCCCTTCTTGTTCAACATTTTCAGGTTCAGCCACAACAACTTTTTTCTTACTTAGAATTTCGCCATTGCAAATCCAAACTTTAACACCTAAAACACCATATGTGGTGTGTGCTTCAACCAAAGCGTAGTCGATATCGCTACGAAGAGTTTGAAGTGGAAGTCTACCTTCTTGATAATGTTCGCTTCTAGCAATTTCAGCACCATCAAGACGGCCACTAATCATAACTTTACAACCCTTAGCGCCAGCTCTCATAACTCTTTGGATACCTTGTTTCATAGCTCTTCTAAAGCTTACACGTTTTTCTAGTGATTGAGCAATAGATTGAGCAACAATAGTAGCATCTAAATCAGGTCTTTTAACTTCTTTAATGTTTACATTAACTTGTTTGCCGTTGCAAATTTTTGCAAGGTCTTTTTTAAGTTCTTCTACCCCAGCACCTTTAGCGCCAATAACAACGCCTGGTTTTGAAGTGAAGATGTCTACGATTACACGGTTAGCAGTTCTTTCGACAACAACTCTTGAAACACTGCTTGTAGCGTATTTTTTATTAATAAAGGTTCTAATTTTATTATCTTCTACTAGTAAATCAGAAAACTCTTTTTTACCAGCAATCCAAGACGAATCCCAATCTTTATTAACACCAATTCTTAAACCGTGTGGATTAACTTTCTGTCCCATAATTCTTTAATTAGCTCCTTTATTTATTTTTGCTGTCTAACACGATGGTTATATGACAAGTTCTTTTAATAATAGTATCAACTCCACCTCTGCCGCGGAATGCAACACGTTTAAACGATGGACCTTGATTTGCATAAGCTTCTACAACAACTAAATCGTCTTTGTTTAAGCCCATATTGTTTTCTGCATTAGCAACTGCAGAATTTAAAACCTTTTTAACAACCATAGAAGCTGTGCTAGGAGTGATATCCAAAATAGCGTTTGCTTCTGCGATTCCTTGGTTTTTAATAATGTCTAATACTCTTTTAGCTTTAGACGCACCCATTCTTACATATCTAGCAGTAGCAGTAGGACGAGTGTCTTTATTTTGTTGTCTTAAAGCCGATTTCTCTTTCATTCTTTTTGCCATAATACTGTACTCCTAAATTATTTTTTAGCAACAGCGGTCTTTTTGTCGCCACTGTGTCCTTTAAATGTTCTTGTAGGTGCAAATTCGCCTAATTTGTGACCAATCATATCTACTGTGCAATATACAGGAATGTGTTTGATGCCATTGTGAACTGCAATGGTATGTCCCACGAATTCTGGATATATTGTAGATGAGCGGCTCCATGTTTTAACAACTTGTTTTTTGCCCTCTTGATTAAGTTTTACTATTCTAGATAGTAATCTTTCTTCAACATAGGGTTTTTTCTTTAAACTTCTACTCATGTTTTTTACTCCTAATTCACACGCTTAATAATAAGTTTAGTGCTAGCCTTCTTATTATTTCTAGTCTTTTTACCCATTGCAGGTTTGCCCCAAGGTGTAAGTGGAGATTTTCTACCAACTGGAGATTTACCTTCACCACCACCGTGTGGGTGATCACAAGGGTTCATAACCGAACCACGAACGGTAGGTCTGATACCCATATGTCTTTTTCTACCAGCTTTACCAAGAGAAACTAGTTCGTGATCTAAGTTTCCAACTTGACCGATAGTTGCGCGGCAAGTATTTAAAACCATTCTCATTTCGCCCGATGGCAATTTGATAGTGGCATATTTGCCTTCTTTAGCCATAAGTCTTGCTTCCATACCAGCAGAACGAACCATTTGACCGCCCTTACCAGCTTGAAGTTCTATATTATGGATAACAGCACCAACTGGCATATCTTTAAGTGGCATATTGTTGCCAACTTTAATTTCAATGTTTTCGCCACTCATAATAGTGTCGCCAACATTAAGACCGTTAGGTGCTAAGATGTAGCGTTTTTCGCCATCAGCATAGTTTAACAATGCGATGTAAGCGCTTCTATTTGGGTCATATTCAATGCCCACAACTTTTGCAGGGATATTGTCTTTATTTCTTTTAAAGTCAATAAGCCTATACTTAACTCTGTTTCCACCACCAATATGTCTAACTGTGATTCTACCCATATTGTTTCTGCCAGCTGTTTTCTTTTTCTCAACTAGCAAGGATTTTTCTGGCTCTTTTTTAGTAACTTCATCATAAGATGCAGTTGTGTAGAATCTACGAGCAGGAGATGTTGGATTGTATGATTTAATAGCCATTATGTTTCCTCCTAATATTATGACAAGCTATCGAAAAACTCTATAGTTTTGCTATCTTCAGTAAGTTGAACATAAGCTTTTTTATAATTTGAAGTATAACCTTGAGATTTTCCTTGTCTTTTTAATTTTCCGTCGATGTTTGCGGTGTTAACAGATTTAACTTTAACACCAAAAAGTTCTTCAATAGCCTTTTTAATTTCGGTTTTGTTAGCACTTTTTACTACTTCGAAAGTGTATTTTTTGTTAGCAATATCTGCATAACTTTTTTCACTTAAAATAGGCTTAATAATAATATCAAAATGTTTCATTATTCAGCATAAGCCTCCTCTATTTGTTTTACTGCATCTTTAGTAAGTACCAATTTGTCGCAAACGATGATGTCGTATACATTTAGCAAACCAGCTGTTGTAACATCGATATTTTGAATGTTTGCTGATGCTTTAATAACGTTTTCATTGTTTCCCTTAGTTACAAACAAAACATTTTTGTTTAGTTTAAGGTCGGTATAAACTTTTTGCATTAATTTTGTTTTAGCTTCTTTAAGTGTTAAGTCGTCCAAAACAATAATTTCTTTTTGAGCCAATTTTTCAGAGATAGCACTCTTGAATGCAACTCTTTTAGCTTCTTTGTTAACTTTTTTAGAGAAATCGCGTGGCTTAGGTGCAAACACAATTCCACCGCCTCTCCATTGTGGGCCCTTAGTTGAACCTTGTCTAGCTCTACCAGTACCCTTTTGACGCCAAGGTTTTTTAGCGTGGCCTCTAACTTCACTACGAGTTAGGGTGCTTTTTGTACCTTGTCTTTGAT
>CAKVHA010000010.1 GCA_934747775.1 uncultured Clostridia bacterium | reverse complement strand
GTCCTTAGTAGTAACTTGATATACTCTCTCATACCAAATTAATTGTAAACTAAGTGTATTAGCAGCAACTGGGGTAAGTTTGTCGGTAGTTGTTGTATAACCGCTGCCAGTCCAGTTTCCGCTAGCTGTATTAGCACCGGTAGCCAAACTACCATTAGCATAATCTCCACCATACCTTCCACCAAATGTAGAATCAGCAAAGAATAACTTATTTCCTTGAGTAATTGTAATGGTTAGCTGTTTGTCTTCCCTAACCTTACAACTAAACAACGAACTACCCGAAGCTAGGGTGCTATTAGTGTTGAATCCACTAATAACAACCTTAACTTGGATACTGGTATCACTTAAATACTTAACTTTGCCAAGTAAAGTAAGCACACCATTTTCTAGAGTTGGAACAAGTTGCATATCACCATCAAGAGCCGCCTTGTAATTAAATATCACAGGGTTTTTCTTGCTGCCATTTGGAGAAACATAACTGCCATTATTCCAACCTGTAAAGTATAGTTTAATATTGTTGTTTGTAACTGTTAACAATTTAACAACATAAATGTAAATTGTGTCATTTCCAGTAATGTTGGAGAAGTTCCAACCATTAGTTCCAGACGCTCCATTGTCGGAAATTCTTCTGTCTTTCAAACCTAAGCTACTAGTAAACTTGTTTGGATTATACAATTCGTAGTTTGCGTTGCTTGTAACATAAGTGTCGCTATCTGCAAGGTTTCCAAGCAATGTGTATTGACCAAAGTAATATAGTTTAGCAGTAATAGAACCATTTAACAATGTCCAATCACTACCCATACCTATTGAATTAAAGTAATAATATGTTGCTGCTCCTGTGCGATCAACATTGTTGTATTCAGCAATCTTCACATAAGCCGCATCAGTATACTCAACTTTACTAGGGTTAACCGATTTAATGTTAACATCGTATGTTTTTTCTTCAAACACAGCGTTCATTTGGAATGTAGAAACGTTGTCTATAGGTTGATGATTTTCAAGGTCGTAATTAATTGTAAATACAAGCTCAAATGTTGTGTTTACGCTGTCTTCCCTAACAGTAGCAGTGTAAGCAAACATTGTTTTGCCTTCATTACCGTCTTTATCAACGGTTGTATACCAAACATTCTTGGTTTCCTTGCCACCAGCTGTAAGCCCTGCACCAACCATAATGTTGTTGGTTAGTGTTGTTGCAGTAGCACTCAAATAACCCGAACCCAATGCAAAACCTGCAAAGTTTAATCCAGCAAAGTAAGTGTTTTTAATTTTGTACACAACATGAACCGTCTTTCCTACTGCAAACAAATATGGATCATCTTGCAAAGTTGTTGAATCATAGAATGGGTTGCCGTCGGCATAATATTGATGTTTCCAGTAAATTGTACCTTCTGTAGAATTAGCCGCACCAACTTTACCTTCGCCAGCATAGTCGTGACTTGTTCCGCTTGCATCGGTGTAAGTGTCGTGGTTGTAAAGCATTGTAGTTGCGTTTGCTGTTGAGTATAACGATGCCTTGTCGTCTGCAAATTTTGCAGCACTTGCAATTTTAATAATAGGGAAATATGTAAATGTTATCATAATGCCGTTGTCTGTTTCGCCAGCCGTAGCACCCATAACAAATCCATAAATACCAATTAGTGCATCACTAATTTTGCTGCTACCACCAAGAGAAGTGTTGCTGCCACCAATATAGTTGTTTGCACCCAAATTGTCGGAAATACTCGAAATTTTTCTTGCAAACGATCCGTTTAAGGTGTCGTCTTCGTCTTCACGAACTGCAAATATTAGCGATCCGCAAACAACGCGATATTCTCTATATTGTGTTGGTTCGCCACCAATAGGTGAAGTAACATTTCCAACAAATTTAATAACATAATCACTTCCAATCATACTGTTTGTAAAGTACGAATGTGTGCTTGTGCCGTTAAAGCCGCTTGTTCCTGCCTTGTACAATGTTCCGCTTGTGTCAAGCACTGGCGTAATGCCCGCGGTGATGCCGTTTTCATAAACCGTAACTTGACGTGCGGTGTTAGGATTGTATGCAAATATAGAACCAGTGTATTCAAATTTGTCTTGTCTAATCTCGCTATTTGCCACCCTTGTTCTAACAACTCTTGTTAGAATTTGGAAGCTTGCAGTAACATCTACTGCCCCAGCTACGCGGTTAAGCGTAATGCTGTTTGCATTTCCAGACACTGCACTACTTGTGGTCGACGCAAATTTATGTGTTGCTCCACTTCCACCAGTGTACCCAGAAATGTAGTTATAACTACCAGTAGCAAAACCAGTGTTGTTGTAAATCAATGCTGTTGTGCTGCCACTTAGGTGTGCTAGCGCTGTGTGGTTCCATTTAAATGCAGGAGCACTGTTAAAGTCTGCATATCCATTTGCTGGCATTCCACCAGTAGCACTTGCACTTGTTGCCAACTTAGTGGTGTTTCCACTGCCGTTTACATAGCCAACGTTTGTGCCGTTGGTAATTTCAATTAAAGGTTTTTCGTTGTGGATAGATGTAAAGTTTACTCCGTCCACTGTATTGTTTATACCCACAGTTGTATTGTACTTAAACTGCTCAACCAAATATAGGTTTAGTGTTGTTGCTGCCGTAACTGTGGTTGTGTATTCGTTCGCCGCCGTGCCAGTGCTAGGATTTACCCATATAAACCTATATGCCCCAAGCGCGTCACCACTAGATAACCTACGGAATGTAATTGTTTTATCCGCTGTTGCCGTAATGCTAGCAGTATATGCGGTTTGATCCGAATTAAGCGTTAGCGTAATTGGTGTATAAGTGTTTCCGCCGTCCATTGTGTACTCTAGTTTCACTTCGGTAGGCGCATTTATGTAGTACGCTCCGTCGGTGCTCTTAGCCCCAGGAACACTAACCTTAACTTCATATCCAGTAGTTGCAAAACTGTACGCAGCCGTAACATATTTTGCACTTCCGTTAGAATAACTATCAGGATACCAATTGTTTGCACTAGTACCACTTGTACTCTTTGCTGTTCCATTAACTGTAAACTTGTCTATTTTTAAGTTGTTAGCATTTGTCCAACTATCACGCGATTGATTGCTGGTTTCAAGTAAAAGCCTATACTCACTTGTACTTGTCATACTAACACCATTTGCTTTAAAGCTTACATCTGTTGGATTTGCTCCAACAATATCGTACTTAACAAGCGTGCCATAAACTACCTTAATTGTATAGTTTCCAGCAATTAAACTTGCATTAAAGTCTAATCTTCTAAATGTGCTATCAATTTTAATAGTTCCCAGCTCCTCACCATTTGTAGGAGAAAGCATCAAATATCCCGAACTCTTTAAAAAGTTAGACAAAGCACCAGTTGTTTTGTTTACGGTTGTTTCATATGTTTCTGAATTTCCGTCGCCATCAGTTATGGTAACGCTTGCAATATATTGGCTCAAATAACTTGTTTCACTATCTTGTACCAAATAATGCATTCTTTGGTTTGTTTGATCCCTATAACATTCATTGTTTATAAGTGATGTTCCAATTACGCTACCACCATCACCACCACCAAACAAAATATAGGTTAAGTTATTAGCATCAAATTTTTCTTGATGCATTCCTGTTTGCTTATAATTGCCATAAGCATCAACAATCACTCCACTATAGCTATGTAATACTGGTCTAATTAAACCGCTAGGCAATGTGTTGTACCATTTATCAACTGTACAAGTTGTATTGCCATTATTATCGGTAAACTCACCGTTACCCAAAATTGACAATGTGTTGCCCACTTCTGCCGAACCATTCATAGTAAATGTTTGGAAGTGAGAGAATGCCACAGTATCTTTGTAAATGTTGTCAGCGTGTTGGTCTGCTTGACTTAGGTCAATTCTTCTTACGCTTAAATCGTTAGCACCAGATACAATCGCTCTGTAAGCACGATATTTCATTACAAAGCCATCAGTGTCTACATGGCTATCTTTGTTTGGCATAACTAGATTACTATCAAATGCTTCTTCTACTAAAGTAAATGTTCCGTTAATAGCGTAGTTGCCATATCTAATTTCGTATACCCTGTCGCCTATTTTATTTGCTCTTCTAACATATATTAGTTCTCTTCCGCCTAAAGCAGCTTTTAAGGTTTCATCTTTAATTCTAAACACAGTAAAGTAGCTGTCGCTATTGTCTATAATTTCACCAGAAGTATGATCTAACGCATCTATTATAGTACTATCTGTTACCCTTACAGTCTCAGGGTCTTCAAGACAGCCATAACCAGGTTCAGTGAACCAATATCCCGAACCATCCGCCTGACCAAAGTAAATCTTTCCACCATAAACCTGCCATTGATTAGGTGAAGATATTTGTTCAAACCAACCAACATTGTTTCCGTTGCTATCATATACACTACTATCACCTGTCATTGTATAGATGTATTGGTTTAATTGTTGAATTAAACCAACATTACTAATATTTCCTACAAGGCTGCCAGTAGTATCGAATTCATAACCCCAAACATATGCAACCGCTTTTACAATTTGTTTGCCAAAACTATAGTAATATTCACCGCCACCAATAGGTAAAGTATTAAGTTTATACTGCACATCAGTAGATGCTTGACTATACAACTTACCTTCTGCAAATTTATCTTCGTGAACATAGAATGTAGTACCTTCTATGGTTACTTCCCAGTAACTAGGATAAGTTGCAGATTTTGTAAACATTACTTTACCATCTACATCAAAGTAATTACCTTCGTAGTCATAATAATAATTCTCATGTCCAATACTGCTATCATAAGGATAACCTGAAGTATAAGGATAATTTGCAGCACCTAATGCCGCATTAGGATACATTGGTTCATAAACATCATAACTAGTGCCATCATCATATTTATCATAATAGTATTGTCCATCAGCATAAGGTACCAAAGTACCATTTGTTGTTTTGTTTGGAGCGTGGTGTCCGTAATATAACGAACCGTCCATAACAAGCGCAGTATCATAAGCAAAGTTATTTCTTCCAGGTGCACCTGTACCAGCCGCAATATCAACAGTCTTTGCACCGTCTAAGTAGTTAGGGTCGTATAACAATGGGAAACCGTAGTTTACTTGACTGTTCCAAGCGGTTGTCTTAATGTTTTGATACGACCATACGCTGCTAGGCAATGTCGCCCCTGCAATATTGCTATGACTTACACTTTGACCTTTCCAAGTCCAATTAGTAACATAATTTCCACTAATACTAACTGTTGCTCCGCCGGTGTCGGTAACAGTCCAGTTATTAATAGTCACACCGTTTTGTGTTAACAATTGTGCTAATTGAATTAACATAATTGGAGTAAAGCCAGCTACATAATCACCATAAATCTCAGGGTTGCTTCCACTTACAAAACCCGAATGTCTATTCAACAAATATTTAAATCGAGCAAAGTCGGCACTATCACTATTGGAAGTATCAAGTCCCATAGCATTCACCCAACTCTCATAATCATAGAATGTGTTATCATTTCTAGCAACAATAAAGTTGTTACTATGTTCGTTATTACCCGCATAAATATTTAGCAGTGAGGTATCTTGGTTTCCCCAATAACCATTATAATAATCGGTATAGTAATCTTCACCCACCCCATTACTAAAATCAAAAATACAGTTAGTAAATTTGGTTGCATTTAAAACTATTTCAAGTGTATTACCACTTGTAGAAACATGTTTATACGAAGTAAGGAATGTGTTTGCAAAATACGAATTATTAACAGTAAAGTTGGAAGGTGTTTGAGAACTATGAATAGTAACATACTGCCCATTTGTTCTTAACATGACATTTGTATAGAATTGCTCAACAGTACCAGTTCCACCAAATATGGAAACATTGGCTGATGAATAAAGCCCACTAGGAACTTGCGAACCTGCAATTGCAACTTTGCGATAGTTTGCGTAATTAGGGTCATCAATGTAATTGTTAAGTGTGCTTTGATCTATTGTAATCAAGCCAACATTTTTAACAGTTCCACCATTTAATCCAATAAACCCTGCTGATCTTATTCCAAATCCAAACATTGGATTTACAAATGTAACATTTTTTAGCACACCAGTTGATTCAAGATAAATAAATCCAGAATGAGTACTATAATAGTTAAATATTTTATGTCCATCGCCGTCAAAAGTTCCAGTAAAATTTCTAATACCATACATGTAATCTGCAAGACCATATCCATTATCTGCCCACTCATCGGTAATAGGATTGTAATTTAAATAAATATCATCAGTAAGTTTTACATATGCAGATCTTACATCCGAACAGTTGTTTATGGCTCTTTGTTCCTTTGCCGCCCACATAAACGTGGTAAATTGTAAAGCATTTCCAATTAATAAAGGATCATCTTGGGTGCCATTGCCCTCAATAGGCTCATTATAACGTTGTTCTGCTAATTTCCAAAACCTGAACTCAATTGTCATAGTCACATCTGTTGCAGGCATTGTAAAGTTAGTGGATTCATATTCATTAACAGGTACAGTTTCAAAATCGTATGTGTTGATTGATTTATTTCTTGCAAGAGATGTAGAACTTACATTAACTCCTGAGATTTGGTCACTCGAAATATATACTTCATATATTAAATTTGCTGTTTTAAACAACAACTTATGACTAGTTCCCACTTTCACATTAACAGCTACGCCATTAGATAATGGGTTACTTTCAGTATCCAAATAGCCATATGCCTTAACAATTTCCATTAATGCGTCATTTGGTAAGTCATGAGTAATTCCTTCACTATCTGCTACTTTATAATTCACAGTAAGTTTTGCATTGCCCTTTTTGTATATTGGAAAAATAGTGTATGCGTCAGAACTGCCAATGCCAGTAATTGATTTAATATCTACCGTTATTGTACTCGTACCATATGTCACAACATAAGTATTTACTGCTCCGTCGGATGCTTTGACTATTTTTGATAGATTAGTAGAATTTGTAATTGTGTTAATACCTGAATTTGCTTGAACTTTTGATATACCAAATCCATAAAAATCCATACCAGTTACTACTGGGAAAACTAGTTTTGAAACACCAGCTGTACTACCAAACATCACTGTACCATAACCAACTCTAGTATAAGAATAGTTCCCCGCAGTTAGATCACTATATGTCGCACTAGATAAATATTCTTTTGTTGGTTCTGTGCTATCAAAAGTTGTAAAATACAACTCCTTCATTCTGATAGTTTTATCCATAGCACTATATGTAGAATTTTCTTCATCGTAAGCTAAAGCACTAATTACATCAATGCTATCCAATGTTGCTGAATTAATTTTCAAAAATGGTATAGAATCTACACTTTCCGCACCAAAAGATTGGCTTGTACTTTGAGTAATTGTAAATGTAAGTTTAGTGTACCCTGCAGAAGAAGCAGAGAATGTTCCATATGTTGAAATTGCTGTTGTACCTATTGTAGGATTAGCACTCGTTGCATTTTCAACATTATATATATAAAGAGGCGATGATGTAAAATAGTAAGGGCTATCCTGTAAAATAGGACCATTTGACTCACCCGTGGACACATTTAAATCAAATGTGTAATTTGGAACACTTGAAGGCATTCCTGATAAAGTATCATCCAACCACGCATCAGCATCAGTATTATAAACCGCTTTCATTATAATAAAATTGTCGGTTTCACTTACAACACTAAGGTAATTATTTGCTTTGTTGTTGGTTTTATCAATACTAATATTATCGGCAGTAAACTTATGAGTACTGTCAATATAGTCTTTCTTTATAGCAAAATATCTATAGTTACTTTCATAAACTATTCTAATAGTGTCATAACTATCCACTTCTGCTTGAGTAATGTTAAATAAATTTATCCCACCAGCACTTGTTGATGACTTACCTTTATCCAGAATGTTTCCACTAGAACTATTCTTTAAGTAAACGCGTACATTGTACTCTACACGACTACTATTAAAAAGCAATGAATATCCGTCGGCTAACCACATACCCAAACCTAATGAACTAGGGGAATATGTAACACCGTTATCATAAAAAGCTTCTCTGGTCGCACTTGCGGTGTTAGCACTAAAGTTGTTGTACTCAACTTCAAATTTAAAGTTTTTAGCATTGTCGTTTAGACTATGGAAGGTAATGTTTTTGCCAGCTGTTAAGCAAGGGTTTCCAAGTGTACCTTTACTTGCAAAGTCAATTTCTTTAGTGTTTGCAGTAACTTGAAGATTATCCAAATATACGTTAGACTCACCCATATCCGAACAAATAGCTTGTGTTAGATAGTTTGATGTTGCAGAAGCTGATAGGTGTCTTACTCTGCTGCACTTAGAATTATTATATGGAGCGGATAAACTATTATTTCCAATACCATCTGTAATATAAATATGTGTTAAGGCTTGTGTAAAGTAACTACTGTTTGCCAAGTATGCATCATATGTAGCACTGCTTGTCATAAGCATATTTGCATTATTATGATAATTTAACGCTTTATTTCCACCAATTGTTAAGTCTATTCTACCAAGCATAAATAATGCTTGATTCCCAAGTGCTATAAATTGATTTGAAATAGGACAATATAAAGAACTTGAATAAGAAGATCCCGAGCCGATTGAATAATTAAGAGTTGTATCAACAATTAATGAATAAACTTTATAAATTTCATTCGATCCACCACCAAGTGTAAAATATCGTATTTTTTTAAACGAATATAAATCAGCTGGAATGTAGCTTCTTGATGGTATATTATAACATGTATAATTTATGTTAGTATTAATACCAATAAATGTGTCTTCAATATTATATGTTCTACTACTAGGGTTAATTCTTGCAGGGTTAATTGTGGAAATCTGAAATTCATCTTGATATGTTCTCGAGCCATCATACACACCATTTACATTAATCGAACATCCATTAACATTTAATCTAGTTAAGGTTGTATTTCCGGCAGCTCCGCTTATTCCTCCAAAAAAGCCATAATCAAAAGCAGCACCATTAATATTGAGTTCTACATTATATATTTGCGATTTACTATTGTGTGAAGAACCACTACCAGTACTATAACATGTTAGTTCTCCCATAACAAAGCCGCCCACCATGCCTAAATAACCATATATATCATCAGTTTCCAATGTATTAATTTTACTAGGACAACTGTTTTTAACATAGGTTATACCTGTTATGCTAGTATCCTCTTTATTAAATGCACTATTACCACTAAGGTGTACATATGTTAATGACAAGTTTTTACTATATCCAACTATCCCACCAACATAAGTGTTTCCTTTGTTGGAGTTTAATCTCGACGAGTTTATATAAAAACCATTTAATTTAAACGTAGAAGGTATTTCTGATAGACCAATTGTTATATTTTGACCATTTCCAACAACCACTCCAATATATGAAGATCCACCATAATAGTTTGTATAGCCATTTGTATACTTAGCACCGGCTGCACCTTGGGTTGCGTTTATGTATGCGTTTTCAAATCCATAAGTGTCTACAGACGTATCAGGAGTGCCACAATAAATTTTCACTTCCGCATTACTATAACCAACAAAACCCAAACCGGCAGAACCATAGCCTGTCACAGCATTTCTAGTTAAGTAATCACGCATTGTGTGATTACCATCTATGGTCATATTCTTAATGTATTTATTTGCATCAAATACAACACTAAGTAAAGTGCTTTCTTTGTAATGAATTGGTACCCAATACAATCCAGCAAGGTTAATGGTGTTGTGAATATTAATTCTAGTTATTTTATAACCGCCAGTTAAACTATTGCCACCGTTGATAATTCTCGCAACAGCACCAAGACCTTTTGCTGTATAAACATTTGCAATACCAGAAGTCTCTTGCAATGATAAGTCACTACTTGTAACTGGATATTCAAGCGATCCATACTTCATCCAAGTTTGGTTTGTATCTATATTATCCGTACCCACAATATCGTATAAACTAGTGTTAGCTGTGTTAGAACTTATAACACTAGAATACATTGATGTATACAACTTTGTATCCATATTATTGGTTACATAACTTAATTTGCTTTGTAAGAAAATGCCATTTTCATACGCTTTTTTAGCCAAGCTTGGGTCTACTGTAAGGTTCTCAAGATGAACAGTTTCAAATTTTACAGTTTTAAAACCATGACTAGTAGAAGAACTACCTTTTCTTAGCTTTGTTTGATCAATAGGCTGCCAATAATAGTTACCACTTAAATTAAAACTACTTTTTGAAAATTTTACAGTTAATACACTTTTCCCCACTGTTGGAATAGTTGAATTAAAAGCTTGTTTATAACCAGTTTCACTTGTAAAGAAGTCAGAATTTATCATAGCAGCAAGTATTTTTAAACCTAATACAGTTTTTACTGTAACTGTTATGTTACCATTTGAATCATACGAATCAAAGTTTAAGTCTTTACCAGTACCCGAAGCGCCAGCACTTACGCCCCAACTATCTGCAAAGTAAATAGTATTAGTTTTATACGTGATTTTAACACTAGACCCAGGAGCACCCGAAATGGATAAATTATTAACCATTTCGCTAGAAGCAATAAATTTATAAGGACTTTCAATGTCAGTTAGTTTGTTCCTAAGATTAAATGGTTTTCTAATGTTCATAAAAGTTGACTCATTAAATACCCAGTATTGCATATCCAAAGTAAAGTTAGAGTTGTTTTCAGTATTTCTTACTGCTTGTATAAATTCCGGAAGCGTTTTTGCATAACCATTGGTATAACCCGACAACACAGTATTACTACCAACTGGCTGAGATGTTGAATAATTGATTCCATTATAAGTACCAATTGCATAAACCAAATTATACTCATCAGTTTTTCCATATGCTGCACCAGGCAAGTATAGGTTGTTGCTATTTGGAGCAGTATAGCCTACTGCTCTAACAGAACCAGTATCATCACCTTTTACTTCTTTGACCGATAACATACCTCGTTTTATATCATACAGACCTACTTTATGAGAACTTTCGTTTTCGACTGGAACAAACTCATGAATTAGCTCGTATTTTGATGAAGAAGTATCATAAACTTTTAGGTAATAAATCTCACCAGTAAATACAGAATTAATTTCACCAATCATTAGATTGCCAGAGCCAGTAAATGCACTTACACTGCTAAAATCGTGAGTCATTTGATTGTCATAATAAAGTTTTCCATTAAAGAATTTTAATGTAACGGCCTTATTTCCTTTCAAACCAGCATCTGTTTCGTTGGTTTCAATAGCAGCACCAGAAGATGATGCCGAACCATAAAACATTCCAATATGGTTGCCATAATATCCACCAACTGCCAATCCGTATCTTGTAGTTGATGTTGAGCCTGTTGTAGTTAATAATGTATCACGAACATCTGCTTGATTGTTAATTTTAACTTTCATTTCAAAAGCCGTGTTGCTATTTGGTGTAAATCCTAAATCAATATATCCTTTACCACTAAACGCCAACGATCGTTTTAGTGTATACCCAGTACCAGTCATAGCATTATAGTTATAAAAACCATTTGTTGAACTATGGTAGTATGTTTCGTTGTTATCACCAACAACATGACCTATTAAAATTTGTTGAGTACTTCCACTAGGGGCATTAGCAAACACTTTAGTACTCTTCATTTCATCAATATGCGTTGATTTTAAACTATCGTTTCTATAACTACACCAAAGACCTACCACCTGATTGTCACTAAGTTTTCTATCAGGAGATGTCCAATAGCTACCTCTAATAGTTCCTACAATGCCACCCGCAGTAAAGAATGATTCTGTTGAGTTATAACTTGCAGCATCACTTATGGTCGAACTTGCTGGTTTTGGAATAGAAAAACTCCCACTCATATCGTTGCCGCTAATATCAAAATCACTGCAATAGTAAACACAGCCTACAATTCCGCCAAATGTTGTTTGTGAGTCAAATGAAGCACCATACGTTATAGATGTATCATACGAAGTTGTTTTACCAAAGTGCATATAAGCATTACCACTAAAGCTACAACCAGTTACTTCTGGTCTTTTCATAGGGTCAATTTGCCTTAATATGTTACATATTCCACCAAAACTAATTACCGCACTACTGTCTGTTCTACACAAGCGGAAAGCTCCGGTGTTTTGGCAATTGAAAATTTTTCCGTAATTCTCTCTAGTTATCGCTCCAAAAGCTCCGGTTGTATAGAAATAACCACCATAACCAGAGATGTAAATATTGTCTATCGTTCCATAGTTATGTGTTGCAATAAGCGCATTTTTAACATAAGCAGAACTACTCGAAGTAATTACTAAGTCACTAATTACACCATGGTTTTGACCAAACATAGCTGCCATTGCTGTTGATGTAGATCCTACAAACCTAACAAATTTGTTGTTACCCATATAGTGACCATAAAAATCACTTGTGGTTGTGTGTGATGTATACGACAAATCAAAGTCTGCCATTTGTTTTACATACACACCAGTTTTGTTGTATTTGGTTGTGTCGCTTAACATCAATTCAAAGTCGCCAGCATTCCATACTTGATAAGGATCACTATAACTTCCGCTACCAAGCAATACTTTTTCAAAAGTTACTTCGTAGTTTAAATTACTACGACCTGCGTAAATATGGATATAAAAATTATTTCCAGGTTCTACTGTTCCAGAAGTTGTGTACCCCACCAAACCACTATAACCATATGTTTTAACAGTATATCTAACGACACTATTTTCATTGTTTTTCAATATTATACCAGTCTGGTATTCATTATCCGAAGAAATACTACTATTTTTCATTCCCCTACTAGTATAATACATATATTGGTGATTTGTTGAATCAGAAACCCATGACCCTGTTCCCACATAGGATGAATATGATGTCACATTAATACTACTTGTACCAGCAACCTTAATTTTACTTATCATATTGTAGTTTACAGCCATACTTCCTGCGTATGTTATGTAATCAGCTGTTTTAACATAACTAGGAATAATGTTGTAATTCAAACGAGAACCAGATGAATCATAACTCTGCAAAACATAACCAGTATATGTACCTTTACCAATGTTTCCAGCTTGTCCTTTGGTTGATGTACTGTTGTACACCATAACGTTGTTTGTACTATCCCAGTGTTTACCAAAGTTTGTTTGAGCCATTGATGTTAGCGTATACGAACTGTTGCTGTTTGTAATATTAGTGCTTTCTGCAGTAAGAGTACTAGCATAATAGTTTTTCGTAGTGTCGCTGGAAGCACCATTATACAAATAACCGCCATTACCAACAAAAGCAAAACCAGATCTTTTATTTCCAGTATATGTAAATGTTGACGAAGAAGTTTGTCCAATCAATCCATAAAGACCACCATGATAAACAGTATAGGTTGTAGAATATCTAGAAGCATCAAGTGGTTTATATGACAAACTATTAATCACAGTAGAATAGCTTCCAGTAAACCTAGGATAAGAACTAGTACCAGTAGCTCCACTCTTTCCAACAAAACCGCCAACAGAAGGGAATGTTACACCAGTCACATCCATATACTCATAAGATTTAAATCTCACATTTGCAATGTTGTTGCAATAATTAAACACAACCCAGTAGTTTGTATTTGAGTAGAAATAACCAACAAATCCACCAATATTAGCATATGTAGTGCCCGATCCACTACAGAACACGCTACCTCTATTAGAACAATACTCAATGTAGTTGTCTATTGATGAATCGGAAGAAAACGCTTTAGCCGTAACAGTACCAGCAAAACCACCAGTTTTGTACCCACTAACTACAGGAATTTCGTTTACGCAGTTTCTAAAATTGCTTCCACCTGCTAGTCCAACAAATCCACCTGTACTGTAAACATACAATTTTGAAGAATCATAACCACTAGCACCAGCAGCCGCTGTGTTTCTTACTCTACCATATGAAGTGCTATAACCAATACCTTCACTACTTGTAGTTTCACTACCAATATTCACACCACCCCAACGTGTGTATGTCATACAGTTGTAAAAATTGGATCTCATAGCAACACCAGCAAATGCACCAACTGGAGTTGTAAAGTTACCATCCAAAACCGGCTCATACAACACAAGGTCGTAAACAGCTGCATAATACATACTATTAAACAACCCCCTACCAGTAGCTACCGCAGTTTCTGTAGATGGCTTTATTGTAAGGTTTTTAATTTGATAGCCATTACCATAAAAAGTACCAGCAAACGCGCCACCAGTACCAGTGCCAGCTGTTTTATAAAAAGGAGAAGTACCTTCAGTGTAATTGCTTAGCTTGGTTGCAGTAAGTTCGCTTGTAGTATTTGGTGTAAGTTGTTTACCAATACCAGGCCACTGATGCGCACCAAGATCAATATCTGCCATAAGTTTGAAGTACTTACCATATCCACCATTACCGCCAGTAACACCATTATATGACACGCTACCACCAGTGTTATCTATAAACTTAATCATATACGCTAGTTGCCCTGCGGTTCTAATTAGAAATGGGTTATCACTTGTTCCTTTACCACCATCAAAACCACTTGCCATATAACTAGAACTACTCCAGCTATTTGTGTCGGCAGCTTCAACCTGTTTTTTAGGGCTGAAAGCATTAATACCAACCACACCTAAAATTGATGTAAGCACCAAAACAAGACCCAACATAATGGATCTAAGCAAATAAGCATAAGGATGTTTAACCTTAAAACTTGGCTTAACTGTTTTGTTTTTACTAGATTTCATAAGTACTTCCTTTTAAAACAAACACCATAATTTTCTGTTTTTGCTGCAAATTTTAAAGCAAAATTTTGTCCGTTTCAAAAACCAACTTTAGTTTCAATTAGTTTGTGAAACAATCAAAATTTAATGCAACAACTTAGTGCCGTTTTTTAAATTTTTTATGATTAATTTTTTGCAAGTATTTATTATATATATATAATAACTTTTGCTAGACACATTATAAAATATTATGTCGCTTTATGTCAAACAAATACAGCTACCTTTTAAAAATATTTTTATTTTATAAAAATTCCTGCTCCACATCAGCACATCATACCACCCCACCCAATTTACAGCGCTAATTCACTCAATACTAAGAACCAATAATATTTATGGAAAAGATTCAAAAGATACGTGATAACTTAATCAAAATAAATCCTTAGACCTTGTGTCACCTTACTCGGGGTCCCCGCAAAAGAGATTTTGCAGAATGGGTGTTAGGGAAAGATGTTATGCAGCTAGCGGTACAACCAATATGTTATAATAAATCCTTAGACCCCGTGTCCACTTGCAAGGAGAAGGTGGTACGCAGTCAACACAAAGTGTTGCTAGTACCAAAGGGTAGTCCAGCTTATACATCAATTTTGCGGATTATTTCATTCGCAGCTTATTCAACCACAAAAATTTCTTAAACCAAACCAATATCAACAACACAACAAACATAAACCACACACAAAAAAGCGGATCGAAAAATCTTCAATCCGCTTTTAAAATCATCATTCAAGTCTTAATAATCAATGTCAAATACAAAATGCACCAAGCCGTATATTTATTATGTTATATGCATTTTTATTCACAAGATTTTATAGTTTTCTTATTCGCAATTAACACTACTCAGAGAAAATACAATTCTGCATAAATATAGTTTACATTACCAATTACAACACTTCCAAAAATCTTTTTACCCTGCTCTCAACTTCCGCCACACCAATAGTTTTTGAAATAGCGTAAATATCAAGCGAGTCAGCTTTTCCAGTTAACATAAGCCTTATAATTAAGCAATAATCAGCCATATTTCCCAAATAATTATCTGGGTTAAGCTTGTATTCTTTATTGTTTACAGCAAAACCTAATTTTTCGGCTTGTTGCTTTAAATCATCAAACCATTCTTGTTTTGTTGTATAATTATTAAATGTTTTTGCATAATTATCCAACATTGTTTTTATTGTATTTTTGTCAATTTTGTTGCTGATATACTCTTTTACTTTTGCATAATTATGCAAATTAAACATATAATCAAGTTTATCTTTTACCTCAATCCATTTTGCAATATCCTTACGTGGCTTATCCCCGCCCCTATCAATACTAAACACACTAATAGCGTAGTCTTTATTGTTTTGCAAGTATTCGCAAAATTCTTTATCAAATTCTTTTGCCCAATTCACAACATTATCATAAACTTCTTCAGCAGTCATACGCGAAATTAAATTTTTACTAATGTCGTTTAGTTTTACAATGTCAAATGTTGGACTGCCTGTCGTAATGTCTTTAATTCCAAATTTAAAATCAGTCCAAGGCGCGGTTGGGTTTTGTTTTCGCCAATCTTCAAAGCCAGAGTTTATAAGATTAAGCAAATAATCTAGCACCGACTCAATTGGATATCCTTGTTCGAAATAATACTGCATATTCGCTTCTGGGTCTTTTCGTTTACTAATTTTTCTTCTATTGCCGCTTTCTTCATCAATTTTACATATTAGTGGGTTGTGGCAATATGTTATGTGCTTAAAGCCCAGCGCATCAAAAAGTTCCAAGTGCGACGGAGTACTACTAATATACTCTTCACCCCTAACAACAATCGTCGTTCCCATAAGCGTATCATCAACAGCGTGTGCAAATGCGTATGGTGGAATGCCGTCATTTTTTAACAACACAAAATCTTTAGCGTTTGCTTTTGCATCAATTTCACCTTTAATAAGGTCATTAAATTTAATACGTTCGTCGCCAGTATTATTTGTTTTTAACCTAATAGCAAATTTATCACCATTGTCAAGATGTTTTTGCACTTCTTCCAATGTCAAATTTCTACAAGAATCATATTCAAATTTATCCTCTTCTTCCCATTTTCCTTCACGCAATTTTTTTACATCTTCTATGCCTTCTGTTTTTTTGCAGAAACAAGGAAAAGCTCTTCCAATGCTAACAAGGTATTTGGCAAAGGTTTTGTATATTTCTATACGTTGACTTTGAACATATGGTCCATAATTTCCTACATCTTTTCCATCCAAGGTTTGATACTCGTTAAACTTTATATGAAAACGATTTAGAATATCATAAATTACATCCATAGCGCCTTTTTTTTCACGTTTGCTATCGGTGTCTTCCACACGCAAAAACATAACGCCGTCGCTTACTCTAACAAGGTTGTATGCTATAAACATCTGAAAAAAGTTTCCAATATGCATCATTCCCGTTGGACTTGGAGCATATCGCGAAACAACTTGCATAGGTTTTAAATCTCTTTTAGGGTATTTATCAAAATAATATTGCGGAGTTTTATCAATTTCCGGAAACAACATATCCGCTAATTTTTTATAGTCCATTTTTATCGTCCTTTATTTCTAAAAATTTTATATATTATATCACACAAACACTTTTTAATCAACATTAATACACAACATTAAAAAACAAAAAAACTGCTCGTTTTTTTGTACAAGCAGTTTTTATTGTAATTTAACATTATTTTAATTTTGTTAACAATCCACTATATGTTTTAAAATACTCTTCAAATACGGATTTTTCAAAACTCTCCAAAAGGCTTAAGTTTGCCCTTTCAATATCAGTCACTTCAAGTTTGTATTCTTCCAACCCATTAGCAGCATTTTCAACATATGCTTGATTGTAAGTGTAGTAATCTACTTTATCGTATATTTTTTTATAGATTTCAAATTTTTGACAGAATGAATTTCGAGCGTAAATAAATTGTTGCAACATTTCGTCGTTTGCATTAATCTTTTGAATAATAGCTTCACCAACAGTAGAATTTGCATCAGTCATAACAAGCGGAGCATATTCGCCAGTTTTGTTTACAATATCAATTAATTCTTTGTAGTCGCTATACTTTTCGTTTTCAAATGGAGCATTAGCAAGGTCACATTCATTAACGCGGTCGTACGCTTTTAGGATTCTGTAGTACGCAAATTCCGATGCGTTTAAGTAAAACTCATCAAACAACCTGCTAACCGAAATGGCTTTTAATTGCGGATTATCTTCTGGCAAAACATTATTGTCATACAACCCTTTAACTTGCAAATTTCTAAAATAGTTAATAAAATCCGAATAACTTTCAATAAATTGGTTGAATTGATATGAATATTCTGTTAAATTAGACCTAATTGCACCCGAATATGTCATAACATTTATATCCGCTTCAACTTTTTTGCGAGCTGTTTCAAATGTTTTAACATCTTCACTTAGTTTTTCCAGTTTAGAATACAAGGTTTTAAACTCTTCATCTGTAGCACCGTCCACACCAATGCCTTCGTAAAATCTTTTAGACCAAATGTCATAATATTCACTAATATTTGTTATAACTTTGTGTTGAACAGTTTTAAGACCATAATATCTGTTATACAAATTAGCGTCAACAGATTTTAGGGAAGCATTTGGCTCGCCGTCTTTTAAAAGTTTACTCAATTCGCCATTATAATTAACCGAAATTGTGTTGGACAATACATCATTTTTTGTTAAAAACAAATTTTCCTTGTTTTCGGTTTTTATTTTAACATAAAGCGTATTTATATCTGACGTGGTTTTACTTTTCCCACACCCCGCCAAAACACAAACCATACATAGCGGCAAAAGTAAAAAACAAACAACTTTTTTAAACATTATTCTCTCCTTTTGTTTACTCATTATCTTCCGTATCCATAGCACGCCAAAACATACCTAATACTGTCAACGCTTAGATTTACAATTCCAAAACCCAATTCACTTTCCATAAATTTTGTTTTGTTCTCATTAGTTAATGCCAAAATCTTTTTTAGCTCAGTAAGGTAGCCATTATTCAAAATAAATGTGTAATTTTCCACAAATTTTGCAAGTTTTAAGTCCCCAACGCCATTAGTGCCACTAATTTTGTTTGATTTTATAAACGCATTTTCTGACAAAACTTCAAGTTGACTGTTGTCTAAAGTTTCTGTAGAATTACGGTCTATTGAATAGTTTCCTTCAGCATCAGCTTCAACTTTTTGCCAAGATGTTCCATCACCACTCACAATTCTAGCATAAGTTTTTTCGCCAATTTTTACCGCAGTGGTATCTTTTTCATTTAAAAGTATTGTTTGTGGCACCAAAATTTGAAAACTATTTTCATTTGCTTTATACAATATATTGCCTTTTGAAGCCATTTTTACATTGTTTAGGTTAAAACCTGTTAAAAAGTTTTTAGCTTCACTACCAAGGTGTAATGCGTTATATCTTTCTGCGTTTGCAACAATATTTTCTACACCTTCAACCTTAGAAACACCACCAAACGCCACTTCAGTTGCCATTTGAATAGAATACAAACTAATGCTATTTTGAGTAATTGTGCTATCGTTTATAATTTGGTCATTAAACACAAATTTTTCAACATAGTCTTTAAGTTTTAAAGTAAGGTTGCAATATTTATTTATGCAGTTTCTATACGCCACAACAGCATTTAGCAAACGATTATCGTGTTCCAAAGCATAGTTGTCGGTTGTGCTTTTGCTAACAGTTGTGCCCTTTGTGGCAATAATACTTTTTTGTAGAGAAATTACAAGTTGAAGTTTTTCGTTTAGTTCCTTATGACTTGCCTTATACTCTTTAATTGCAGCAATTATTTCATCTTGTGCCTTTTTAGTAACCTTTTCGGACGCTTGCGAGTATGCAAAGTAATAATCAAAAACCTTATCTACATAGGAATTAAGTTTTTCGCACGAATACACACTATATTTAATATTATTGTATCTTTCATCAGCAGTTTTAACACAATACTCAACTTCAAATCCACCTTGCTCGTCATTCATAAGGTAGTTTAAATTCGCATTACTGCTGTAATAAGTAGATTCTTCAGGAGATGTGATGTCACCCAATTTTAAAATTTCATTATGATAGTTAACGCTGATTATATCAAGTTTGTTTTTAACAATATTTCCAGAACCCTTTTCGCCGTTTTCTTGTTTTTTGTAATCTACAAGATCTGTAAGATTAACAAAAACAGCGTCGTTATCCTTAGGTTTAAAGAAAATAAAATATGTGCCAAGCCCAAGAGCAACAAGCACTATTATGGTTATAATAATTCTCAACAAAACCTTAACTTTCATAAATCCACATCCATTCTTCAATAATACTAATTATATATTACAATATTAACCCTATATTAGTCAAACCAATTAAAGCATAATAACAAATTATTTTTCATATTCCACGTTTACAAGCACAAGCCCCTTTGCTTCTGCTGTTTTGCCAGCAAAATTTCTATCTTGCTTGCTTATAATTTCTTCCATAGGCATTTTTATAAAACCACGTCCAATATCAATAAGCGTTCCTACAATAATTCTAACCATATTATACAAAAATCCATTGCCAGTAATTTCAAAAACATACAAGCCATTTGCGTAGTTTAAACTGCAATTATATATGGTTCTATTGTAATCCGTTACAGTACTATGCAAAGCACAAAAAGATTTAAAGTTATGCGCTCCATTTAGGGCTTTTATTGCAGTTTGCATAGTACCTAAATTCAAGTTATATTTTACATGTGATGCAAACCTATCATAGTACGGATTACTTACCCTTCCAGTGTAAAAACTATATCTATATGTTTTTTGTTTTGCATCAAAACGTGCATTAAAATCAAACGGCGCTTTTTCTATGCTATTTACCCTAATATCAGGTGGCAAAACAGCATTAATATGCCCCAATGCGTCTTTTTTTAAATTTTCCGCATCAAAATGTGCTACCTGACAAATAGCACTAACTTCCGCATCGGTTCTACCGCTCGCAAAAAGCTTAACATTCTCGCCTGTAACATCAAAAAACGCCTTTTCTAGTACATCTTGAATGGTTTTCTTATTATTTTGCGACTGCCAACCGCAATAATTTAATCCGTCATACGACACTTTAATTATATATCTCATACCACATATTTTACACTATTTTTCACATTTTTCAAAAACTTTTTCAAGATATTTTTAATATGTTTGACTTAACATATAATAAATTATATAATTTAATATATTTAAAAAATTGGAGGAAAAAACTTTGAGTAAAATTACAGTAGATGGCAACAACGCTACCGCTAAAATCGCCTACGCATTTAGTGAAATTGCTACAATATATCCCATTACCCCAAGCAGCACCATGGCAGAAGTTTGCGACGAAATGAGTGCTAAAAAAGTACCAAATTTGTTTGGAAAACCGCTAAAAGTAGTAGAAATGCAGTCCGAAGCAGGTGCAAGCGGCGCATTACACGGAAGCCTTAGTAGCGGTGCTCTAACCACCACCTTTACCGCAAGTCAAGGGTTGTTATTAATGATTCCTAATATGTATAAAATTGCTGGCGAGCTACTTCCTTGCGTTATGCACGTAAGCGCCCGCACAATTGCAACTCACGCACTATCAATATTTGGCGACCACAGCGATGTTATGGCGGTAAGACAAACAGGCTGGGCTATGTTATGCTCTTCTTCGGTTCAAGAATGTCAAGACCTAGCTCTTGTTGCACACCTTGCTACATTGCGTTCGTCAATTCCGTTTGTTCACTTTTTTGACGGATTTAGAACAAGCCACGAGCTTAACACCATTGAAGATATCGATTTAAAAAAAATAAAACCATATATTCCATATGATAAAATTGAAAAATTTAAAAATCGCGCATTAAGTTCTTCAAATCCACATATGCAAGGTACAGCTCAAAACCCAGACATATTTTTTCAAAACCGCGAAGCTGCAAATATGTATTATCAAAATGTTCCACTTAATGTGAAAAAGGCAATGCAAGACGTGTACGAGATTACTGGCAGAAAGTATGGTCTTATGGAATACTACGGACACCCAAAAGCAACCAACATTATTGTTTTAATGGGCAGCGGTGTCACCACAGCCGAAGAAACAATTGATTATCTAAACGCGCACGGTTACAAAGTTGGCTTAATTAAAGTTAGATTATATCGTCCTTTCGATATTGCATCACTAATAAACGCAATTCCAAAATCAGTTAAACGAATTGCAGTATTAGACCGAACAAAAGAATCTGGTAGCCAAGGCGAACCATTATACAAAGATGTTGTTTGTGCCCTAAACGAAGCAAAATACAATCACATAGAAGTTGTTGGCGGCAGATATGGACTAGGTAGCAAAGAATTTACACCAGCAATGGTTAAAGCAGTGTTTGACAACTTAAAATTAAAATCACCTAAAAACCACTTTACCATAGGTATAACAGATGATGTAACATATCATAGTTTGCCAGTTGATGAAGAATTAAACATTCATAGCAGCGATACAAAAAATTGCAAGTTCTACGGTTACGGCGGCGACGGAACAGTTAGTGCAAATAAAAACAGTATAAAAATTATTACCGACAACACCAACCTTCTTGGGCAAGCATACTTTGAATACGACAGCAAAAAAACAGGCAACACCACAGTATGCCACCTAAGATTTTCAGACAAACCTATTAAAAGCAGTTACCTTACTTACAATACAGATTTTGTAGCTGTTCACAACCAAACATACCTTACAAAATATAATGTATTAAAAGGGTTAAAGAAAAACGGAACGCTATTAATAAACACAGAGTGGAATTTGGAAGAATTAACAAAACTATTACCTAATGACATAAAGTATGATGTTTTTGACAAAAAGTTAAAGGTTTACACAATAGACGCCTACTCTATTGCCAAAAAATTAGGTTTGGGTAGCAAAATAAATCTTATAATGCAAGCTGCATTTTTTAAACTTTTAAACATAATTCCATATGAAAAAGCAAAAGAACAAATGAAAGCATTTGCTCTAAAAAGTTATGGAAAGAAAGGCGAAGCAGTTGTAAAAATGAATTATGACGCAATAGATTCTGCCGAAGCAAATTTAAAACAACTAGACATTCCAGCTTCATGGGGAGTAAAAACCCACGATTGCAGCAAGTGTAGCCACCCTTGCAAATATTATAATGATTATATTAATCCTATTCAAAAAATGGAAGGCAACACTCTACCTGTTAGTAGTTTCGCTCCCGATGGACACGTACCTACAAATACAACACAATATGAAAAACGCGGTATAGCTTCTGCCCTTCCTTGTTGGAACAGTAAAAACTGTATTCAATGTAACATGTGTGCATTTGTTTGCCCACACGCCGCAATCAGACCAAGACTAATAGACCCTAACGAATTAAAAAACAAACCAGATACTCTAAACACACTGGATGCAATAAGCGAACCATATTATAAATACGTTATGCAAGTTAGTCCAGAAGATTGTACAGGTTGTGGTGTTTGCGCCAGCGTTTGTCCCGCAAAAAACAAAGCAATCACTATGGTTGAAACTAGTGAAATTTTTGATAAGGAAAAGCAAAATTATTATTATGCAAATTCACTCACTCCACATAAATCAAAATTATTTAACGAATTTACAGTTAAGGGCAGCCAGTTTAATCTTCCATATTTCGAGTTTAGTGGTGCTTGTGCAGGCTGTGGTGAAACACCATATATTAAAGTTATTTCCCAACTATTTGGAAACCGAATGATTATTGCAAACGCAACAGGTTGTTCCAGTATCTATGGCGCAAGCTCTCCTACCAGCCCTTATGTTAAGGATAAAGACGGCAACGGCGTAGCTTGGGCAAACAGTTTGTTTGAAGACAATGCAGAATTTGGTTACGGAATAAAACTTGGTTTAAATTATCAACAAGAAACACTAAAAGAAAAACTTACCGAATTTAAATCATTTAAAAAATCAAAAATTAATGAACTTATTGATAGTTATTTTGCCGAAACAGTTCCAGCAAAACAAAGAGAGATTGGAAAAGAAATTATTGACGCAATGGCAAAAATATCAACAAAAGACGAAAAAATTAACAAACTTATTGAAGAAATTACAACACTTAAAAATCATTTTATCAACGAGTCTATGTGGATTATTGGCGGTGACGGCTGGGCATATGATATTGGTTATGGAGGACTAGATCACATACTTGCAAGCGGCGAAAACGTTAACATTCTAGTTTTGGATACCGAAATCTACAGCAATACTGGCGGTCAAGCAAGCAAAGCCACCCCTAAAGGCGCGGTTGTTAAGTTTGCAAACAATGGCAAGCGAACCAACAAAAAAGACCTTGGCTTAATGGCAACCACATACAAAGACGTGTATGTGGCAAAAGTTGCAATGGGCGCAAATATGAACCAATTTTTGACCGCAGTAAAAGAAGCCGAAGCTTACAATGGCGTGTCGTTAATAATTGCATATGCCCCTTGTATCGACCACGGCTTTAATATGAGCAACAGCCAGCTTGAAATGAAACGCGCAGTTGAATGCGGATACTGGCAATTATGGAGATTTAATCCTGAGCTATTAAAACAAGGCAAAAGCGGCTACATTCTAGATAGTCCAGAGCCAAAGCTTGACTTTAACGAGTTCTTAATGGGTGAAAATCGGTACAAACAACTTGTTAAAAAAGACGAAGATCTTGCAAAACAACTGTTTGAAGAAACAAAAGAAAAAGCACTCTCAACATATTACGAGCTTAAAAAATTAGCCGACAACAAATAAGGCTTAAACAATAAAAAGAGATAGTTATGCAAGACTATCTCTTTTTTACTGTAAACAGTAATTTAAAATAAAACTTTAAATAATTTATAAATTACTTGTTTTACATTATTATTTTAAGCAAAATTCGACAAAATATACTATAATTTTTATTTATTTTTTCGCTCTTTTGCAATAATGTTTGTTGCAATCTTTGTAAGATTTTTAACTGTAAAGCCATATTTTTGTGCCAAATCTTCGCCTTTCCCAGACATCCCAAACTCATCTATGCCAAAACACTCACCCTTATTAACATATTTTCGCCAACCAAATGTACTGCCCGCTTCTATGCTAAGTTTTGGAATTTCGGGCGGCAAAATTTCATCTTTATAAGCTTGTGGCTGCTTGTCAAATTCTTCCCAACACGGCATAGAAACAACCCTAACACCATAGTCATTTTGAAACATATTTTTTGCTACATCTATTGCAAGTTGAACTTCAGAACCAGTTGCAATTATAATTAGCTGACAACCTTTACACTCTTCTCTAACCACATATCCGCCCTTTATGGCGCCGTCAAAACTGGAAGAAACCTTGCCAAGCTTTTGTCTTGAAAGTACAATTGCATTAGGTGATTTATTTTTAAACGCAACGTAGTAAGCTGCACAAATTTCAGTAAAATCACAAGGTCTAAACACCCTTAAATTTGGCATACTCCTTAGCATTGCAAGCTGCTCGACTGGTTGATGCGTTGGGCCATCTTCACCAACATAAAAACTATCGTGAGTAAATATATATTTCACTGGCAAATTCATAATAGCGCTCATTCTAATGCCATTTTTCATATAGTCACTAAACGAAAAAAACGTACTACAAAATGGAGTAAACCCACCAAGAGCCAAGCCGTTTGAAATGCACGACATTCCAAATTCTCTAACTCCATACAAAATGTCGCGATTTTTAACACTCACATTTACAGGTTCTTTACCCAATCTCATTTTTGTACTGCTAGAAACATCGCCCGTTCCACCTACAACATTTGGATAATTTCGCGCAACTTCATTTAAAACTTCAGAACCCCATTCTCGTAGCCCCGCAACATCTTTTTCAGTTTTAAAATTTTTTAAGATGTCATAAAGTTTATCATAATTTGGCGTAATCAACTCATTAATTTCAGCATACAAACTTTTACAGTTTTTCTTGTAAAACTTTTCTCTTTCTTCAAAGTCTTTTTTTACAACCGCAAAACGTTTTTGAATCTCTTTTAATCTATTATTAATATCTTTTTCATACTTAAATGGTTCGCTCGTAATGTTTAAATTACGTTTTAAATACGCAATTCCTTCTTCCCCAAGCGGAGTACCGTGAACCTTGTTTTGACCTTCTAAGTTGCTGCCATAGCCTATTTTAGTGTTTAAAACAACAAAAACTGGCTTGTCTTTAGACTCTTTCGCAGCTGTAATTGCGTCGTCAATTTGTTGCAAATTATTGCCGTCTGCAACTTCTAAAACCGCAAAACCCAACGACTGCATATATTTTTTAATATCAACATCAAACACCCTATCAATACTGCCGTCTATTGTTATTTTGTTGCGGTCATAGAATACAATAAGCTTGTTAAGTCTTAAAGAACCCGCCAAACTCAACGCTTCATAAGATACGCCTTCCATTAAACAGCCATCGCCAACAAGGCAATATGTGTGGTGGTCAAAAAACTTGCATTCGTCTATATTAAATCGTTCTTCCAGCATCTTTTCAGATAGCGCAAGCCCCACAGCCACTGCAACACCTTGACCAAGCGGTCCAGACGAACAATCCACTCCAGGCGTAACGCCCAGTTCAGGATGTCCCGGAGTGATAGAACCAAGTTGCCTAAATTTCATAAGGTCGCTATTTGAAATTTTGTATCCCATAGCAGCAAGTGTCGCATATAAAACACTGCTTCCGTGACCTGCCGACAAAACAAATCTGTCACGCATAACATTATTAGGGTCATTAGGCACAACTTTAATATGCTTGCCATACAAAACATACAAAAGTGGTGCAATATCAAGCGCAATTCCTGGGTGACCAGATTTATTTAACTCTATCATATTAACCGCAGTAAACCTTAGCGCGTTAACAACTTTTTCATCAATTTCCATTTTTTAAAACCCCCAACAACTTTTTCTTTATTGTTGTTATTATTTTTTTATCATTTAATGAGTTACAACTCACCACAATATCTGCGTATTTTTTACACAATTTATCTCTTATATGCATCATATCTAGTCTCAACTCAAGATCGGCTTTTCTAAGTTCTTTTTGTCTTAAAATTTTACCAAAAGTTGCCCTATTAAATTTTAAATAAATAGTATAACAACTTCCCTTTATTGTATTTAAATTTTCATTATCATTTAAAAGTGAATAACTGCACACACATAGCGTATTTTCAAAAGATACTATATTTTTAACTGCTTTTCGCTCACATTCTTTAACATAATCGCTTCCGCAAAGATCCTTAGCACGCCCCACATCCATTAGCTCAAACTCAATAAGCGCACCAATGTCCGCAAAAAACATTTCCAATTCGTCTGCTAATCGCTTTGATAAATTAAGCGAAAAATCATCTACCAGTCCAAAAACGCATATGTTTGTTTTCACAAGCTCACTCCTTTATATTAATATTATACTTTATATCTAAAATTTTAACAAACAAAAACAATCTTAATAATTTCGAATATTTATTCACTATATTGAATTTTTATTTCTTTTCATTTTCTTTTTATATTTTTTGGTTTTAGGAACAAACATTACAAACGCAACCACTCCACTAACCACAATAACAACTATGTACCAATCCACAAAAACAAAGTTTGTCATCCGGTCTATTAAAAGCAATTCAAAGTCGGAATTAGGCTTTACATAGTACACAATATTTGCATCATCTTTATTGTTTAAAAATCCAGAATATGTAGTTTTATTGTACTCTTTATCGTAATCTGCTAACCTAGCCAATACATCGTCGCTTGGATGACCATAGCTATTACTGCCCACTTGTGCAACAACATACTCTGGTTGCAATTCCGCCAAAAACTCCGCACAGGTACTATTTTTACTACCGTGATGACCTAGTTTTAACAAATCAATATCGGGCAAAGTATAGTTTTGCATTGCTGTTTTTTCTTCGGTTATAGACGCATCACCTGTTAAGCAGACCAATTTATTGTTGTCGCCAACAACCATAATTGGACTAAAATCGTTTGTATTTGTAATTGTCAAATCAACTGGAGCAAAAAAACTAACAACTATATTATCTCCTATTATTATATTTTCTCCAGCCTTAAAAAAACTAGTGTCAATTTGCTTGGATTTTAATGTTTTTAGCACATTTGTATACAATTCTATTTCATTAGTAGGCAAACTCAACCCCACAGTTGAGCCTTCACTTTTGTTAAAAATATATGGTCTATAAAACTTATTTACTGTATAATTATGCAAAATGTAGTCCATATTTCCAGAATGGTCAGCATCGCTATGAGTAAGCAAAACATAGTCAAACGTTTTATCGTGTCCTTTAAAAAACACATTATTTAGATATCGTTTTAGCTTTTCTTCGCCTTTTGTTGGGCCAGAATCTACAAGCATTGTTTTTCCGTTTGAAAACCGCATAGCAATTGCATCACCCTGCCCAACATCAATAAAATGCACTTCAAAGTCATCTTCGGCACTAAGTGCGCTAATGTCTGGTTTTAGCTTTAACAACACTTCCATTTTAGAGCTAAAAAACAGTGTTACACAAAGCCCAACAACTAGTAAAATATAAATCACAATTAGAAGCGTTTTGTTTGTCTTTTTGTTTTCTTTATTTGCCATTTTTCACCCTTCGTAAATAGTATTTTATATATAATATCATAATTTAAGGTTATATAAAAACAAAAGGGTTTAAAAAAATAAAAAAAATGTATCTTTCGATACATCTTTTTTTTGTTGTTATTTATCTTCGTTTTCGCTGTTATGTTCAAACCAAACCAAAGCTTCTTGAACACTTGCAATGTCTTCTGTTAAGCGTTTAACTTGTTTTGTTAACAACTTGTTGTTTTTCTCTAAAATTGGATATCTATCTTTATTTTGCTCAATAATTAAAGCACATGAATCTACACTTTCTTTAAGTTCTTTAAGTTTTTTAACATTCTCGTCCAATTTAGCTTTTTTGTCATCGCTTAGTTTGTCTTTTTTGTTAACACCGTATGCGGTAACTTTTTGATTAACAACCAATGCTTCTTGTCTTCTTAGTTTTACTTCATCTCTAGCATAAGTTTTGTGAACTTTTTGCAAAGGCAAGAAATCTTTTTTGTTTTGTTTTAGTTCTGCTTGAACTTCTTTTAATTCGTTTTCAAGTACTTCTAATCTGTTTTCGTAGTATTGCTTTTTAAATCTTGGTTTTTCAATAACAACTTCTTTTACTTCTTCAGTTACTGTAGGTTGTTCGTCAGAGTTTAGTTTTTTAGTTTCAACAGTAACAACTGTTTTCTTTTTTAAAGTTTTTTCTTTGTCTTCTTTTGTTTTGTTGGCAATCTTATTTGCATTACGTTTAATAGAGCTTAAACGTTGATTCATTCTAGCAATGTTAGCAAGTTTTCTCTTTTCATCTTCTTCTGCCTTTTTGTCAACTTCAACAACAACAGGCTCTTTATCTTTTAGTTCTTGAACAGCTTTTAACAATTCTTCACGGTCTTTTTCTCTTAGTTGTTCTAGTTCTGCAACTTTTCTTTCAAGTTCTTGTCTTTCTTGTTCTAGACGTTTTAACTCTTCGTTTTCAGCCTTTTCTTCTTCTTTAATTTCAACAACTTGTTCTTCAACAACAGGCTCTTCTTTAGACTCTTCTACTACTGTTTCAACAACAGGTTCTTCAACAACAGGTTCTGTTTTTTCAACAGGTTCTTCTTCAACTTTAGCAAATTTAAAGACTTTTTTGTTTCTGTTTTCTTCTTCTTGTGCTAATTCACCAACTGCTTGTTTGGCTACATCTGCAGCAATTTTAGCAATATCTTCGTCGTCTTCTGGCTCTTCGTAAGAAGACTCTTCACTACTATCAAACATATTATTGCTGTCATCCATTTTGTTTTGCAATGCTTGTTGTTCTTCTACAGCTTTGTTAAAATCAACTGAAGTTACAACATCGTCTGGAGCAACATATGGGTCGTTGTTTTCAACGTTTTCGTTGTAAACAATACCGCCATTTTCAGCCTTCTCTTCTGGATTTTCAGCATTAATAACCTTAACTTCTTTATTTTCTACATCAGCGTCTTTTTTGCGGTTAAAAAATATGCCTTGATGACTGTCCATAGACGCCAAAATAAGGTCTACAACCAAAATGATTATAAACGAGCCAAAAACAATTATACCTGCAATTCCTAAAAAGTTAACTAATGTGTTCATAACAGTTGAACCTAAAAAGTGTACCATTTTAACCCTCCTAAAAATAAAAACGTACAAATTTTTATAATGTTTTTTCCTTAAAAAATGGTGGAAGCGGCGGGAGTTGAACCCGCGTCCGAAAAAGAACCAATAGGTTTTTCTACATACTTAGTTGTTTTTAAATAAGAAAATGCTCACAAAAACAACAAAACAAAACATTTTCCTTCCAAGCAAGTAAGCATTTAATTCCCTTGGAACCAAAATTAAATGTTCCCCACTAAATGGTGCCTATTTAAAACCCGTGGGCAAGTTTTAATAGACATAGCGCGCTTTTATTAAGCAGCAGCTAAAACAGAATTATCTTCTGCATCTAAAATTTAAGTTATCGTTGTTAACGCAGACGAAACCTACGATATGCAAAACCTACCCTTTACAATCCCGTCGAAACCATTTCGCCCCCATTAGCCAATTTGGGAATAATTTTTAATATCTCTTTTTAATTCCCTTTCGGCATCCTTGAGTTTTAAAGTTTCCTTTTTGTCGTAAGTATGCTTGCCTTTCACAAGCCCAATCTCAATTTTAACATACTTGCCCGAAAAGTACAGTTTTAAAGGAACTATTGTAAGCCCCTTAACCTTAACTTTATCGTGAAGTTTGTTAATTTCGGATTTATTTAACAACAACTTGCGGTCGCGCCTTTCATCTACAACAAACGCTGTGGTTTTATCATAAGTTTTTATGTACATATTTTTAACAAACATCTCACCATTTGCGGTAATCAAAACAAAGCTATCTTTTAAATTAACATTTCCCGCCCTAATAGACTTAACTTCTTGCCCAACGAGCGCCAAGCCAGCTTCATAGGTGTCTAAAACAAAATAATCGTGATATGCCTTTCTATTTGTTGCAATATTCTCCATAAAACTACACCCTATTATACCATAACAAAATTATTTTTCAATACCTTTTTTAAATTTTTTTATGGCAAAAATCCCTAAATTGTTTATTTTGTTTGTGTTTTTAATAAATAATACTATATTTATATAACATTATCAATATTTATTGTCAAAAAAATATGATTTTATATTAAATTTTCACATAAAAACTTACTAAATCAACATAAAGTCTACTTCTCTTGACAAAATGTCGGCCCTAAGTGTTTTCACCTTAACTTTGTCGCCTAATCTAAACGCGTGATTTTTTCCAATTAAGCAAAATTTGTTTTCTTGATATTCGTATTTATCGTTTGGCAAATCTTCATATCTAACAAGCCCTTCAACCGTGTTGTCTAGCTCCACAAATATGCCAAAACTTGTTACGCCCGATATTGTGCCTTCAAAGTCTTCACCCACGTGATTGTGCATATAAAACACTCTGTACAAATCGTCAATGTCACGCTCAACATTCTCCGCATTAACTTCGCGGTCGCTAGAATTAGTAGAACTAACAGCAACAAATTGTTTTAGTTCGGCAATGTTTGATAATCTATTATTTATACTATCCTTAATAATGCGGTGAATTGTAAGATCGGGATATCTTCTAATAGGCGATGTAAAGTGGCAATAATATTTTAATGCTAATCCAAAATGACCTAAGCAGTCTGGCATATATTTTGCCTTTTTCATACTGCGCAAGCACACGCGGTTAATAACAAACTTATTATCGTTGTTCGCCACAGATTTCAACATTTTTTGAATTTGAAGCGGTGTTACGCCGTCCAAATTTAGTTTTGGCTCAATCCCCAAACTTTTTGCATACTCCACAAAAGTTGCAATTTTTTCTGGCGCAGGTGTTTCGTGTACACGATAAACAAACGGAATTTTGGCTTTACAAAAATGTTCTGCCACCACTTCGTTTGCAGCCACCATAAATGCTTCAATAAGCTTGTGACTTTCGTTGCTTTCACGGCGTTTTACATTAAGAACGTCACCCAATTCATTTAGCGAAATACTTACTTCTGGAACATCAAATTCAATGTAGCCCGCCTTAATCCTTTGAGCCATAAGGTTTTTAGCAAGCTCGTTCATATTGTTTAGCATTTCCACAAACGGTTTATTGCGTTTAACCGCTTCTGTGTCGCCCATCAAAACCGCGTGAACTTCGGTATAAGTATAGCGCTTTTTGCTGTTTATGATGCTTTCTTTAATATCGTAACCAACTTTTTTAAAGCTAGGATCGTATTCAATAAAAACCGATAATGTAAGCCTATCAACACGCTCATTTAGCGAGCAAATGCCGTTGCTAAGTTCGCGCGGAAGCATTGGCAACACCCTATCTGGAAAATACACACTAGTTCCGCGTTTAAACGCTTCTTTGTCTACAACGCAGTTTCTTGGAACATACTCACCAACATCAGCAATATGCACGCCCAAAACCCAGTTTCCGCGTTTATTTTTACTTAGCGAAATAGCATCGTCAATATCACGAGTATCTTCGCCGTCTATGGTTATTATTAGTTCGTTTGTTAAATCCAAGCGATTTTTGTACTTGCTCTTATCAATTTCAGTTGGATAATATTCGGCGCTTTCTTGCACCTTTTTAGGAAAATTTTCAAACAACTTATAGCTTCTAATTACTGCAAGTTCTTCGGTTTCTATTTCATTTGGCTTGCCCAAAACTTCGGTTACTGCCCCTTCAGGTGCTTTTTTGCCAGCATAATAGCGTTCAATTTTGCAAACAACCTTGTCGCCATTATTCGCGCCCATTGTTTTGCTAAGCGGAACTAAAATATCTTTTCCAAACTTAACATCGTCTGGCTCTACATATGCACAACCCTTGTTCATTGTGATTTTGCCCACAATTATGTCGTTGCCGCGTTCTAGCACTTGCACAACCTTGCCCTCTGGCTTGCCATTTTTGCCCATTTTCACTTCAACGCACGCAATATCGTTATGCATAGCACCATTTAAGTCACGTTCTGCAATATACACATCACTTTGATTAATGTCGTTTGGAATTAAAAAAGCATAGCCCTTTGTAGTGCTTTGAATTTTGCCTTCAACTCTAAAGTGCTTAAAACTAGCCTTATCTTTTTTGCGGTTTAGCATTTTATACGCTAGGTCGTAGTTGTCTTCAACTTCTGGCTCGGCATTTCTATAGTCTTTTTTGTTCTTGCCGCGCTTTGCAAACTTTTCGTAGTTATTTTTTGTGGTTGTCACCTGATTGTTGGGTGGAACTACACCTTTAACTTTCACTTTACCCTTAGCAATAAGCCCATCCACAACATCTCTAACGTCTTGATATGACTTGTTGTTTAAAACACATAGTTGGCTTATTATAAAGCTGTATTCTAGCCCATTAAGCTTATTAATTTTTATTTGATTTAAAACTTGCTTTTCGTCCAATTTAAAAATCTCCTTAAAATAGAAAAAGGCTCTTTAATAGATCACTAAAGAGCCATTATTGTTTAAAATTAAGCACCAACACCGTTGTAAATTTTAACAGTTACAAAATAAACTATAGCGATAACCAACATAAGAATAGAACAAATTAAAACAAGCCTATTTAGTCTGCCTTCTTTAGTATTAAGTTTGTTTTCACCATAATAACTTTCATTTTTCCCTGTAATAACGTTGTTTCCACCTTCAGGATCTGATGGACTTAACAAAACACCAACAGCAATTAAAATAGCATCAATAGTCATTAAAGCCAATAAAATAGCCTGAATTACTGGAAAACTACTACTAACCCAATTAGGAACTAATAAAAAATTAAACATAAAAAACTCCTTAGAATTTATCATTACTGGCATATTATATCACAAACATTTTGAAATAACAACAAAAAATATTTAATAAACAAACTTTTTGTCGTAATCTTTTAACTCGTAAATTTTCCCATTTTACTTTTATTTTTTATATCAACCACTCAAAATCAAAACAAAGTTAAACCTTAATGTATTTATATGTGTAGCCTTTCGCTTGTTTTACAACTTCTTCTGGCGTACCCTTGGCAATCACTTGACCACCATTAACCCCGCCATCTGGTCCCATATCAATAATATAATCAGCGCTGTTTATAACATCAACATTGTGTTCAATAATAACAACAGTGTTTCCACCCTCAACCAATCGATTTAAGATTTTTAGTAGTTTATCTACGTCATAGCTATGAAGCCCTGTTGTTGGTTCATCTAAAATATATAGCGATTTGCCAGTGCTTCGTTTGCAAAGTTCGGTTGCAAGTTTTACACGCTGCGCTTCGCCGCCGCTAAGTTCTGTTGCTGGTTGACCAAGTTTAATATATCCTAGTCCAACATCAACTAATGTTTGCATTTTGTTTTTAATGCGTGGAATGTTTTCAAAAAATACATTCGCTTCTTCTATTGTCATATCTAACACATCAAAAATACTTTTGCCTTTGTATTTTACACGCAATGTTTCACGATTATAACGCTTGCCGTGACACTCATCACACTCAACATACATATCTGGCAAAAAGAACATCTCAACCTTGTTTATGCCCGCGCCACCACAAACTTCACAACGTCCACCGCTTATGTTAAAACTAAATCTTCCGCTTGTGTAGCCAAGTTCTTTTGCGTCGTTAGTTTTCGCAAATAGCTCTCTAATATCAGTAAACACACCCGTATATGTTGCTGGGTTACTGCGTGGGGTTTTGCCAATAGGACTTTGGTCAATGTTAATAACTTTGTCTATTGTATCAAGCCCTTCAATTTTATCAAATTTTCCAAGTTGCAACTCGCTGCCATTTATAAGGTTATTGGCATAAGGATACAAAATTTCGCTAATAAGACTGCTTTTACCACTTCCACTAACACCAGTAACAACAGTTATAACACCTTTTGGAATTTCAACATTAACATTTTTTAGGTTGTTTTGTTTTGCGCCTTTTATGGTTATAAATCCATTTTTTGCTGGTCGTCTGCTTGTAGGAATATCAATTTTTCTAGCACCACTTAAATACTGCCCTGTTAAACTCTTTGGATTTTTCATAATCTCTTCTGGAGTTCCAGCGGCAACAACCTCGCCACCCAGTCTGCCAGCAAAAGGTCCAATGTCCACAATATAGTCGGCAGCACGCATAGTATCTTCATCATGTTCCACAACAATTACTGTGTTGCCCAAATCACGCAAGCTTTTTAGCGTTGCAATAAGTCTTTCGTTATCTTTTTGATGCAAACCAATACTTGGCTCATCCAAAATATAAATTACACCAGTTAGTCCGCTGCCTATTTGGGTTGCAAGCCTAATACGCTGTGCTTCGCCACCGCTAAGCGTGCTAGCTGTACGCGAAAGTGTAAGATAATTTAACCCAACATTGTTTAAAAATCCCAATCTATTTTTAATTTCTTTTAAAATAGGTGCAGCAACAACACTATCGGACCTACTAAATTCCAATTCATCAAAGAACTCAAATGCGTCACTAACCGACATATCACACACATCTGCAATACTTTTTTTCTTTATTTTTACCGACAAAACTTCCTTTTTCAAGCGTTTTCCGTGACAGGTGTCACAAGGAAGTTCGGTCATAAGCTTGCCAATTTCTTGTTTTATAAAATCACTATTTGTTTCTCTATAACGGCGCTCCAAGTTGTTTATAATTCCTTCAAAAGCAAACTTTCCGTTTTTGTATTCGCCGCCATAGCGATATTGAACGTCTAATTTTTCGCCTTTTGTGCCGTACAGAAGCATATCAACCATTTCTTTTGGCATTCTTTTTATAGGTGTTGTAAGACTCTCGCCAAAGTGTGCCGCAACTGCTTTATAAAACATATTGCTCATTCCATTATCATAAGCCCAGCCACTTGCCAAAATTGCGTTTTGGCTTAAACTCTTGTTACGGTCTGGAATAATTTTGTCTAAGTCAATTACCTGCTTAAAGCCCAAGCCACCGCATTCAGGACACGCACCGAATGGCGTATTAAAACTAAACATACGCGGACTCAATTCTTCCAAGGAATATCCGCATTTTACACAACTATGCATAGTACTAAAAACAGTTTCATTTTCGCCTTCAAAAACACTAATTTTACCCTTAGTTATTTTAAGCGCCGTTTCCACACTATCGGTTACTCTTTTTTCAATGCCAGCTTTAACTACAATTCTATCCACAACCAAAAACACATTATGTTTAAGGTTTTTATTTAAGTTTATTTCTTCATCTAGTCCATACACTGTTCCGTCTACAAGAACACGTGCATAACCATCTTTTTGAAAATCTTTAAACTCTTTTTGAAAACTGCCTTTTTTGCCTTTTGCAATAGGTGCGGTTATCATAATTTTTGCACCTTCACCCATTGCCATAATGCGGTCAACAATATTATCAATAGTTTGCGTTTTTATTTCAATTCCGCAGTTTGGACAATACGGAGTTCCAAGATGCGCAAAAAGCAGCCTTAAATAATCGTAAATTTCGGTCACAGTTCCCACAGTACTACGTGGGTTGTGCGATGTTGTTTTTTGGTCAATTGAAATACTAGGCGAAAGCCCGTCTATGCTATCAACATCAGGTTTGCTCATCTGTCCCAAAAACATTCTGGCATAGCTAGACAAACTTTCCATATATCTACGCTGCCCTTCGGCAAAAATAGTATCAAACGCAAGAGTACTTTTTCCGCTTCCACTAACACCAGTAAAAACGACCAACTTTTCTTTTGGAATAGTAATGTCAATATTTTTTAAATTGTTTTCTCTTGCACCTTTTATAACAATATCTTTCAACATAATTTTAATCCTTAATTTGTTTTAATTCTTTAATCTCATCCCTTAGTTTAATTGCTGTTTCAAAATCCAAATTATCACTTGCTTGCTTCATTAATGCATAAAGTGAATCAATTTCTTTAACAATTTCCTTTTTGTTCTTTTTCTTCTTTAAAGTGGACTTTTTGGTAATTTCTAGGGTGTTTTTGATAGGTTTCACTATAGTTTTTGGCAAAATGTGGTGTTTTTTGTTGTATTCCATTTGGATTTTTCTACGTCTTGCAGTTTCGCTAACAGCTTTGTTTATGCTATCTGTCATAACATCGGCATACAAAATTACTTTACTTTCTGCATTACGCGACGCCCTTCCTATTGTTTGAATTAACGCCCATTCGCTTCTTAAAAATCCTTCCTTATCAGCATCTAAAATAGCAACAAGTTTTACTTCTGGGATATCCAAACCTTCCCTTAGTAGGTTTATGCCAATAAGCACATCAAACTCTTTTGCGCGCAGCTCGTTAATGATAGTAACCCTATCTAATGTGTCAATATCGGAATGTAAATATTTTACTTTAAAGCCTTGTTCTTGTAAATATCCAGTTAAACTCTCTGCCATTTTCTTTGTTAATGTTGTAACAAGCACACGCCCGTCATTGGCAATTGTTTTGTTAATTTCGCCAATAACATCGTCCACTTGACCTGTTGCTTTTCTAATTTCAACAAGCGGATCTAATAGTCCTGTTGGTCTAATAATTTGCTCAACCACATTATCTGAATGTTTTAACTCCCACTCCCCAGGGGTAGCCGAAACAAAAACCGCTTGTCCAATTTTGCTTAAAAACTCATCAAAGTTTAGCGGTCTATTATCAAACGCGGCAGGCAACCTAAAACCGTAATCAACAAGATTGGTTTTTCTTGCAAAGTCACCAGCATACATTCCCCTAAGTTGCGGCAAAGTAATATGGCTTTCGTCCACAAACACAACAAAATCCTTAGGAAAATAATCAATTAGTGTATATGGTGCTTCGCCCACCTTTCTGCCGTCAAAATAACGCGAGTAGTTTTCAATTCCACTACAATAGCCAACTTCTTGCATCATTTCCAAATCGTATTGAACACGCTCCCTTATTCGTTGGGCTTCAATCAGTTTTCCGCTGTTTTCAAACTCTTTAACACGCACTTCCATATCGTGCCTAATAGTATCCAATACATCGTCCATTTTATCTTTTCCAACAACATAGTGCGTTGCTGGCAACAAAAACATATGGTTAAGCGTATTAATTTTGTGACCAGTTATTACATCAATTTCACTAATTTCGTCTATTTCGTCGCCAAAAAACTCAATCCTAAGCGCAACATCGCTGCTTGATGCTGGTATAACATCTAGCGTGTCGCCTTTGCTTCTAAATGTGCCACGTTTAAAATCAATATCGTTGCGCTCATATTGCAACTCAATAAGTTTACGCATAATTGCGTTTTTATCCACAACATCACCAGGACGCAAACTCAAACACATACTCGAGTAATTTTCTGGCGCACCAAGACCATAAATACAACTCACACTCGCCACAACAATAACATCTTTGCGTTCAAAAAGTGAGCAGGTTGCACTATGGCGTAGTTTATCTATTTCGTCATTTATACTCATATCTTTTTCAATGTATGTGTCCGACGAAACAATATATGCTTCGGGCTGATAATAGTCGTAATACGACACAAAATACTCCACGCGGTTTTCAGGAAAAAGCTCCCTAAACTCGTTGCAAAGCTGTGCCGCAAGTGTTTTGTTGTGAGCAATAACAAGCGCTGGTCTATTAATTTGATTTATAACATTAGCCATTGTGAAAGTTTTTCCACTTCCAGTTACACCCAAAAGCGTTTGAAACCTTAATCCACTTTCAATTCCGTCCACCAAACTCTCTATTGCTTTTGGTTGGTCGCCAGTTGGCTTATGTTCTGATACTAATTTAAATTTATCCATATATTTCTACCTACAATTTTTCACATAAAAACAACAAACTATACCATTATAGTATAGTTTATTATATCATATATTAAATTAAATTGCTAGTGTTTATTTCAATCTTATCAAACATTTGTTCTAAGTGAATATAGCCTTTAAAATTAGCCCCACCACAAACGAAAGTATAGCAAGCAAAACCGTACGTGTAATTAATAGCGTAATTTTTTTCTTGTTGTTTGCAAGGTCGCGAATAAAGCTTTCACCCTTTTTGTCTAGGCTAATGCAGTAAATTGGTTTGCCCTTTTTGTCGCTTAAAATCATTGTAATATACCCTTCCAAAACAAGCGCATTAACAATTTCATTTACATCAACATTAGTTAGGTCATATTTAGAATTTAGGCAGTTTAAAAGTTCGTCGGGAGTAATTAACACCGACTCTTTTCCTTCGCATTTATTGTAAATATAAGCCATTGCAAGCTTTTCTTTTTTGTTTAACATAACTTTATCACCTTATTATTAATCGTGCCAAGCACGAGCCTAAAAAAGCCATTATCCCGCTAAAAATACCCGACCACAAAATGGCCTTTAGCACGGTTTTTATTGAATATCCCTTATCCACTTGTGTTTCTTCTTGAACCTTAGCTTTTGCAAGCAAACTTAGGCAAATTACACTATCATCAGTGTATTTTATATCCAAAAATTCGTTGTCTTTAAGAAATTTTAAACTTTCGTCTAGCTCTTTTTTATCTAATTGCAAAAACTTTTGGAGTTCGTCTAATTCAAAAACTTTATATCCACTAGGGCACACTTTTATTAATTTGTTAATGACTTTCGCATTGGTTTTATCTAACATAACTAATTTCCTAGTATTATTTTATCACATTAACACTACTTTTAGCAAAGAAAAAAACATATTTCTTGCGGCATTTTACCATAAAATTAACATAAAAAAATCTCCCTAACTTTAGAGAGATTTTTTATTTACAATTATTTATTGTTTTTCTTATCTTTTTTGTCTTTAGCTTCTACTGCTTTTTTGTCTACTTTTTTAGTAGTAATTACAAAGTAAGCAACAACGCCAGCTAAAATTACAACAGATAATACAATCAATACAGTTCCTACAACACTTGTGTCTTTATTTGTATTTGTTTTTGTGTCACTATCTTTTACGGTGATAGTGTATTTGTAAGTGTTGTTGGTACTGTTTCCAGCGGTATCTTTTAATTTAATTGTAAAGGTATATTCGCCAGTTTTGTCAAAGGTGTATTTCATTCCATTGTCAGCAATGGTATAATCTACTTCTTCGCCATCTTTAGTCATACTAACTGTCGCATAACCTTTTGATGCTAATGATTTAACCTTATCTTTTGTAAGCGTTGTACCACCATCGTTTAGCACGCCATTAATTAAATCAGATAGATTATCATTGTCGTCTTTTGCTTCAATCATATCGAATTTGAATGTCCAAGTATCGCCAACTTCTAATGTTGTTTTAAGACTTTCTTTATCTTTCCAATCAAGTGTAGGTGCTTCTGTATCACCAACATTAATATTTATTGTCTTTGTATTGTTTTGATATTTACCTTGTGCAGAGTAAACAATTGTATATTTACCTTGAACATCTGGAGCAAATTCATAAGCATCGCCAGCTGTATTTAGGTCTACTTTAATCTCGTCACCCTTACTGTTGGTTACTTTTGGTTTGCCTACAATAATTGGATCATTAAAGTATTTATCTTTAGCTGTTGCCATAGGAAGTTCAATTTTGTTTGGTGCACCATTGTTCCAAGCGCGGTCGCTAGTATCAACAATGCTTGCAAGTGTAATTTCAGGTTTTTCAGAAGCTGTTACTTCCAAAGTTTCCATTCTAATGCTTGCAGGGTTACCAGCTGCATCAAAACAGTAATATTTAATAGTGTAAGTGCCAAGACCAAGTTTTGCAGTTTTTAAAGTTCTGTTATATTTAGTCATTTTTGTTTCTGCGTTTGTATTAGGGTCAATATAACTCCAGTACCAATTAGCATCGCTTACAACTTCGCCGTCATCATAGATTGTAGGTGCAGGAACTTCAAAGTCAGCACCGGCTTCTACTCCACTGCTAAATTTAGTGCGGTTAACAATATCAATTACAGGAGCTTCGGTGTCGTTTACTCTTACACCATAAGAAACCATTGTAGCGTTTCCGTTGTTATCGGTAGCAACTAGTGTAACAGTGTAAAGTTTTGCATAGCTTGCGTTAAATTCTGCATTTTTGATAGTGTAAACAAAATTACCACCAACTTTTTCAACTTCGGTTTCAAATCTATTTACCTTAACATTAACTTGTTTGTCAAGTCGCATATAGCTTACTTTAATTTCAAAGTCAACAGCACTATCTGCATCTTCAAATTTAAAGTCAGGAAGATATACAACATCGTTTTGATTGTATAAAGCTTTCTTTTCTGCCTCATTTACATAACCAGTATCGGTAATAGTTTCAGCAGTTGCTGTTCCTTTTTTCTCTTTGTATTTTTCAGCTAATGCTGTGTTAAAGCCAGCTGCGCCAGTGTATCCAGTTTTGTCTTCTGGAGCATTGTTGTCAGCGGTGTTGACAATCAATTTAACTTTTTTAACAACATAGTTGCGGTTTTCAAATACTTCGTCAGCATTGTAAGAGTTTTGAGAAACTACAGCAATGTAAACATATTCACCAGTTGTTAGGGTTTTGGTTTCTATTTGATATTTGCTGTTTTTCTTGTTAATATTTTTAAGTTCTGTTATTTTTCTATGTTCAGTACTAATAGCTGACAAATTAAATTCACGAGTATCTTCGTTGTATGTTGCTTTAAGTTCGGCATCTGTAATGGCGTCAGCATCGCCGCCTACCCAGTAGAATACTCTTGTTTTTACGTTGTTAGAATCATAAGGGTCGGTAGATGTAGGAGCATCAAAAGTAAGAGTGTCACCCTTTTTAGCAGATTCAGTGTCATAACCAAAAGTAACAGTAGGAACATTTACTTTATTTTTAGTACTATCTTTCTTAATAGATTCATCTTTAATAATAATATCGTAATCATATGTTACACTAGCATTGTACCCATCTTTAACAGTGTACTTAACAACATAACTACCAATACCATTATCGCTATTTTTATCAAATGTAAAGTATGCTACTTTGTTGTAAGCACTTTCTTCGGTTGTTAGGTCAGATTTAACAAGTTTTAATTTTGCACTATCAGAAGTGTTTGTTTTTCTATACAATGCTCTTGAAATAGTCATATTATTCGCTTTGCAGAAAGCATCGCTAACATATGCTGCTGGAATTTTTACAGTAACTTTTCCAGTGCTATCTACAACATAATAAGATTTAACATTATAGCTTAAATCTTCAATTTTGTCGTACAAATAGTCTTGGAAATTACCATACTTATCGTTTTCGTCTGCATCAAAGTTAGATAAAACTTCTTTGCTTTCGCCACTGCCAATGTATGTGTTGCCGTTTTCGTCTATTTCGTAGTCACCAGTTAAATACAACTTAGGTTGGGTTGTATCACTAACGTCTACTATAGAATATTTAATTTCTTCGCTTTCTAATCCTAGTGATGGAATTAATGCTTTGTAGGTTACAAGATAGTCACCAGTATATTTAGGAATAAAGTACATATTTTCGTAATTTACGTCCATCATTTCACCAGTACTAACGTGTTTTACGGTAACTTGTGTAAACGCATCAACATAGTTTGTGCTATTTTCGCTAAGTGAAACATTAAGGTCAACAAGGTTATATTTTACGCCAGCTTCTGCAGATTTTGCAGGAGTTTTAGCAAAACTAGCATAAAGTTTGCTTGTAGATAATGTGTCATTAACCTTAATTGTTTTTGAGCTTGTCATAGCAACAAGGTTGTTTTTATAATATAATTTGTAAACTAATTTGTAATCGTCTTTTGCTAATGCAGCAGTAACAAAGTGAGCTTTTTGATCTGCGCCATTGCCAGTGCCAGGGTTTTTAACAAAAGTGATTTTAGCGTCTTTTGTTGTTTTACCAACAAGTTCAACAACAAGTTTAACAACTTCTTTTTGCTCGCCATTTACATTAATTGTAGTAGTAACAGCGCCATACTTGTCGCTTTCGGTGTCAACACTAGCATCAGTAGCTGTAGTGCTATCAAAATCAATTGCAGCTTCTTGATCGCTAACAAACGTTTCTGGAACAGGAAGAGTAAGCGCACTACCCGCCTTAAATTCGCCAGGAATTACAAAATAAGAGTTTTCAGGAATTTCCAACGAACCGCTATCGCCAGTAACAGTTAAAACCAACTCGTAAGTTGTTGCGATACTAGATTGAACATCTTCACCATCTACATTTTTAGTGCTATACGATGTAAATTTGTAGGTATATTGACCAGCAACTCTTGGTTTGAAAGTAAGTTTGTCACTACCTTCTGCCTTTAAATCATATTCGCCATCGCCAAGTTTTAATTCGTTTCCATAAGGATCAACAACAGTTAAACTTCTGTAAGTTCCGCTAACACTTTCAAACTTAGGGAAAGCAGTAACATTTTCGCCTACTTTACCGCTTGTAGGGTACTGACTACGCACAACTGCAAATTTTGGACCAAAAACGGAATATGCATTTTCGTCGCTAGTTGCGGCAGAAACCTTAGCATCAACAGTAGTTAACGCAGCAATAGGAGCAGCTACCATAGTTGCAGCTAAAGCCGATACAATAATTTTTTTGCCTTTCATAAAGTAAATATTCTCCTCGTAATTTTAAACTGCAATTAGTTTACACTATTTAACTGCGACTTGTCAACAAAATATAACAATATATTCGCAAATTGTTAAGTTTAAAATAGTATAAAAAATGTGTATTATGGCAAGCAAATTTAAAACCCAACTGCAATTTTGTTACTTGTAGTATTTTCCAAATTTTGGAAATTATGCAAAAAAACCGTAGTAACAATTTTTGTTACCACGGCATACTTAATTTTTAAGTGGATTTAATTACTATTTGCAGCAGCAGCCTAATAGTAATAATATTAAAATTATGTACCAGCAGCAGTCGCAAGTGTTTTCGCCGCCATTACCGCAGCCGCCACCGCAATTGCAAAGTAATAAAATTAATAATAAAGTGCAGCAATCAATGCCACAGCCTTTTTGGCCACCATCACAACCTCTGTTGCAACCGTTAAATCCATTGTTCATTCCAAAAAACATATGGTTTCCCTCCTATTATTTTTTAAAAGCAATTTGGGTTTGCTTTCTACCCCATAATATGTAGGAAACCAAAAAATGTGTTACTAATTTTAATAACACATTTTTTTATTGATTTTATTTTATTAAATTATTATACAACAGCATTATTCTATGGTTTGCAATATTTTTTCTTTAAGGTCGTCTATTCCAAGTTTTTTGTTTGCCGAAATATACACAGCGCCATCTCGTTTTTCTATTTCGCCCTTAACCTTATCTATTTTATTGTAAACCGTTACAATTTTTCCTTTGCAGCCAAGCTTTTTTAATGTGTCTAGCGTAACGCGCTCTTGTTCGTCGTGACTAGGGTCGCTAATGTCAACCACGTTTAGCAAAACATCGGCATATTTACACTCTTCAAGCGTGCTGCCAAATGCTTCTATAAACTCGTGTGGAAGGTCTTTAATAAAGCCAACCGTATCAATTAGCAAAAGCTGTTTCCCTTCCAAAAACAAATTTCTTGTTGTTGTGTCCAATGTTGCAAAAAGCTCGTTTTTAGCATAAACATCAGCTTTAGTAAGCAAGTTCATAAGTGTGCTTTTGCCACTGTTTGTATAACCTACAATAGCAACAAGCGGTTTTTTATTTTTAACTCTCTCGCCCCTATTTAACTCGCGCTGTTTTCTAAGTGCTTCTAGTTCGCGCTGCTTTTTTAAAATGTTGTTTTCTACAACACGTCTGTTAAGTTCTAGCTTAGTTTCACCGGGACCACGCATTCCTACTCCACCAAATCTATCGGAGTTTACATACGCATTAAGCCTAGATTTAGAGTACTTTAGTTGCGCAAGTTCAACTTGCAACTTTCCTTCTGCCGTACGCGCCCTACCTGCAAAAATGTCTAATATCAACATACTGCGGTCTATAACCTTTACATTAAGCCTATCGGTTAAATTTTTAATTTTCGCACCGCTAAGCTCGTTGTAAAAAATAACCGTGCTTGCGTTGTTAATTTGAATTAGCGTGCTAAGTTCTTCTAATTTCCCTTCCCCTAGCAAAAACCTAACATCTGGTTTATCTTTTTTTTGTAGCAACCTTGCCGCTGTTATTATGTGTGCGGTTTCGGCAAGCGACTGCAGTTCGTCCAAATCTTGCTCGTTTGTTTTCGACCCATTAAGGTCTACTTTTACAATAACCGCAACTTCCTCATCAGATGTTGTTTTAAACCCAAAGTGCGAATCACGCATAATTCTATCGCACTCATAAATGTGTTCCATAAGCCCATATTTGTTTATATAGTTTGCATTTGGGCATTTTTTAATTTCAACCTTATCTATGTTTAAAAATCCAACTTCCGCATCATAAATTCCGCGCTCGTCCACACTTATTGCACACATACAATCTAATTTGCAGTTTTTAAGTGCGGATATATCCATATCGCTAAGTTTGCTGCTTGCAAATGGGTGTGTGTGTATAATTCTTACTCCGTTAAGCCCCTGCTCGCCAACACTGCCACCGCTAAAGTTTGCGCTGTCCTTACTGCCTGTGCGGACATTTAAAATGTTACCTTTTCGGTCTATTTCAGCAACAACTTCACACTTGTATTTAAGTGTAAGTTCTTCCATAAATTTTAGCAAATTTAGGTCAATAAAATCATTTCTGTTTGTTTTATAAGTTTTAAAACTCTCTATTTTTTCTAATTCTTCTTTTTTAAGTGATTTTTCTTGTGTCATACGCTACCTCATATTTAATATTTGAAATTTTGTAACAACATTATTCATCACATTTTCCACATTTGCGCTATCGCGTGTGCCGCCGATATCGTTAAATTTGTACAGTTCCAACAAGTTTTTGCCAACCTGCAAAATTCTGTTTCCCATACCCCACGCATATTTTTCTTCCACTTCCAAATACTTGTTTACAAATTCTGTATTAAGGTTTTCAAAATATTCTTCAATAGCAACAATAACACTCTCATTGTTGTATTTTTCTTTAGCAACATTAAACTTTGTTGTCACGCCTTCGGTTTTCAAAACAGTTTCGTTGCAAAATCCATCAAACAAGTAGTTTCCAAAATTGTTGTAAGTTGGGTTTAAAATAAACGCATCTTCGCACGCAAAATCAAACGCTTTGTCTATTTGATTTGTGGCTATTAGTGATTTAATATATTTGTTTTTTAGGTAATTATCTTCGTTTAAAAGACTAGCTTTTACTAGTTCGTTTGTGTCCGCTTTAAGGTTTTCTTCGTTAACCTTTTCAACAAAGTCGTAGTAGTTTGGATTTTTGTAAAACTCTTCAAAGTTAGATACAATTTCAGCATCGTTTTCGTGCTTAATTTCTATGCACAAAATTGTGTAAAGAGTGTTAATATCTCCCGATTTTTTATAATCCCTTTTGTACAACTTTAATGCGTAATTTTCCATATTGCAATTGTAGGCAAACTTTGCAAGTTTTTTAGGTGCGGCAAACGCAAAAACCAGCCAAGTTGTGCTAATAAAAATAGCAAAAGCAAGTACTATGCAAACAATAGTAATCACCAATTTTTTACGGTTGTAATCCTTTTTTTCTAATTGTTCTACAACACCACTTTCTTTGTTCATTTTAATCACCTTCTTTTTAAAAACTATCATACTGCAAAGTCTATTTTCATATTGTAATATTAAGGTGAAATATGAAAAAATTTGTAGTATTTAGTTTAATTTTATTTAGTTTTGTTTTAGCAGGTTGCGGAAAGCTAATTAAACAAGTTGGTTCAGCCATTAGTGAAGATAGATTTAATATTTTCACAGGCGAAACCGACCAGCTTAGCGCAACACTAATGTGCGGCAAACGCGAACAAGAATACGTTGTAAACGGCTACTCCACTCCGCTTATAAACTTTGGAGTAATAACCATAACGCTTAAAAAGCCCAACATTTCGCACAACAACGCCCGCGTGGTTATAACCATAGACACAAACCGCTACGAAGAAGTTTTGGAAGAAAACCCTTTCGACGGCACGCTTGTGTGCGACATTAAAACCATAACCGAATTGAACGATGTTACTATTAAGGTCTTTTTAGATAATCTAACCCAAGAAATAACCTTACACAACATTAGCAACTCGTGGAAAATTGACCATTCCGATGCCTTAAAACTTGCGTGCAAAGTCTTATCTCACGACCTTAAAACCCAAATATCTTCCGACGCCTACAAAGGCGAAGTGTATGTTAAAATAATTAAGGACACCAAGGTTAATAAGGGCGAATATTACTGGTATGTTAGCTTTATAGGTCGCAACGGAAACAATCACACAGTTATCATAAATCCGCTTAACGGCGAAGTTTTAGCAAAAAACTAATTATCCAACGCGCCAACCCTAGCTAGATGCCTACCACCTTCAAATGGCGTGTTTAAAAATGTATTAATAATTCTCTTAACTCTGCAAAACGGTGTGGTAGCTGGAACTACTAACACATTCATATCGTCGTCGTTGCGAGCCAAAAATGTGGTTTTAACAGCACTGCACACACCTGCCCTAACACCCTTTTGTCGGTTTGCGGCCATAGCAATGCCAATGCCTGTACGGCAGCTATATATGCCTTTTGCAACTGGATGCTCCACCATATATGCATTGGCTTGTTTTGCGTAGTTGGCATAACTATCCGCTTTGTCGTATTCTGGGCTTGCAAACTCAACATACTCTTCTTTTATCTTAGACAAATATTTCTTTATTTTTTTCATAAGGTCAAACGCCCTATGGTCGTACGCCAAAACTATCATTTTAGTTCTCCTTATGGCATTAGTATATCATAGGTTTTGTTTTTTTAAAAATATTTTAATAAAAAATGCGATATTGATTTTGTTTATCAATGTCGCAAATTATTTAAAAATTACTGCCGTATTTTTGTATAAACCGCGTTAATGGGCTAAAATCTTCAAGTTCTTTCTCCAAGATGTTTGCACTAAAATAGTTTTTTTGATATTCCTTATAGTTGTCTTTATTTGAATTAAGTTTTTCAACTTCGGTTTCTATTGTTTCCAAATTTTTTCTAAACAACCCATTGTTTTCACCCTTTAAAAACCTTTGCTGTCCTTGTCCACAAGATTCAAGAATAATGGTTTGAAAAGATGAATCAATCTGTGCCGAGTTAAGCCTATATATGTTAAACATAGCGCGTGCCTGCTCTTCGGTTATTTCTAAGTTGTGGTTCATATTGCAGTAGTCGGTTAGGTCGCTAAACATAAACCTTGTAGACTCCAAACAAGACGTGGTTCTTACCCCCTTGCTTACATCAATACCATTTAACATAAGCCAGCAGCTAAGTGTATAATGTCCGCCACGAGCCGTGTAAAATGTCCCGTCGGCAGTGATTATACCTTCCTTTAAATTCTTGTTTTTTGCTATTACATTTTTAATTAAGTCAACATCTTTAATGTCTGTTCCTAGGTTATATCCATTATATTCCCACTTAAAATCTGGAATTGAAATGTATCCAAATCTAACAAAGCTATTAACTATTGCCATTTCTTTCCAAAATTCCGTATTTGCTTCAGTGGAAACACCTGCTAAAATTTCAATATCTTTACACGCTACATATGTTTTAAAATCTTCAAATTCATTTGAGCTGCCTTTTGGATAGTTTGCCAAAAACTCGTTGTAACACTCTAAGTATTTATCGTACAAACACCTTAAATATTCGGCGTTATCTTCACAACAATTTGCTAGTCTATATGTAAGGTTTTTGTTGTCCACTTTTCCGCACCCCCACAAATTATTTTACAATAATATTATATATTAGCTAGCCCATAATTGCAATATGTATATTGGGCATTTTTTTGATTTAATGGTTAAAAATATTTAAAATTTTATAAAATACTGTTGACAAACTCAGTATAATTTCATATAATACGTATGTTAAGCCTCAATAGCTCAACGGTGGAGCACTCGGCTGTTAACCGATAGGTTGTAGGTTCGAATCCTACTTGAGGCGCCATAAATTAGCAAGTCACTTTCGACTTGCTTTTTTTGTTTTTAGCCAGCTAATAAACCTACAACCGACCTTACGAGAAAAAACATAAGTTTATCTTCAAATATAAACTAAGATATAGTTTCTTCCGCTTTTACACACTTCTAACATAACTACAAGTTTAGGTCGATTAGGATAACCAATTTTTGATGTACTAAAAAAGACTTGCGTTTTTCACAAGCCTTTTTTGTTTTATGTTAATTTTAATATTGTTCTATTAAAATAATATTAAACCAATTCCTAGTTATCATTAATTTCTTTCTTTTTCTTCTTTACAATACAAATTGCTATGCAAGTGGTTAACACAACTGCCCCACCTACGCTAAGTGCAACAATTGAACCAACATTGGTTTTATTTACAATTACAATTGCATATTGAGAAAAATGTTCTGTGTTAAAAGTGAGAACACCTTCGATAACACTGCACTTTATTTCTTCAATCTGTTCGCCATCATCGGAAATATACACAACTCTAACATCTTTATTTTTCAAGGATTTATCCAACTTTAATTTAATTGTAGTAGGATCATTAAATACAATATATGCATCGCCTTTTTTCATTTTAAAATCAAAGGTTTTATAAATTTTTGCTCCTTTACCAGTAGCTTGTTTTAATTTTTTAGAGTTGTATTTAACATTTTTTACATCACTAACATCAATATTCCAATCGCTTAAAACTCCATTTTTACACTCAATTGATAATCCATAATCAGAAAACTCAAAAGTTTTTGGTTGTTTTGTTTCGGGTTTATTAGAAGTTGTTCTTTCCTTAACAAGAATGGCATATCTATATGTATTTCCAGTGCTGTTCCCAGCAGTGTCAGTCAATGTTATTGTAAAATAATAAGTACCTACTTCACTAAACACATATCTTAGCCCATTATTTGCAATTGTATGTGGAACAATTGTGCCATTTTTAGTCATTTTTATAACAATATAACGCTTTTCTTCCAACTTCTTTACTTTTTCTTCTGTAAGGGTTGTTCCACCTTCGTTTAAAATCTCATCAATTAATGCACCAAGGTTATCACAATTATCATTAACTTCAATCATATCAAACCTAAAAGTCCACACACTACCAGCTTCAACATCTTCCATAAGGATACTACCATTTGAAAGTGGTTTATCAATGTCTGCAACATTAATGCTAAATGTTAACGTATTACTTAAATATTTTCCTTGCGCCTTATACACAATTAAATATGTTCCCTGAACCAATGGCGTAAAAACATATGCATTGCCAGCTTCGTTTAGCTCTATAAAAACTGTATCCCCCGAACTACTTGTTACTTTGGGTGCATCAAGAACAATTATATCTTCAAAATATCTATCTTTAGCTGTTGCCATAGGAAGCTCAATATTGTCTGGATTGCCGTTGTTCCAAGCGCGTTCACTAGTATTAATACTACTTCCAAGCACAATTTGTGGTTTTTCGGTCGCCACAATGTTTAATACTTGATAATTAGTACCCAACACATTATCTTTATTATCAATATAGAAATATTTAATAGTGTAAGTACCAAGACCAAGTTTTGCAGTTTTTAAAGTTCTGTTATATCTAGACATTTTTGTTTCTATATTTGTATTAGGGTCAATATAACTCCAATACCATTCAGCATTGTTTACAAGCGAAGCATTTACATAGATTTTAGGTGTTGGAATATCAAAATTAACCCCCGCTTCAACTGGGGCGTTAAATTTATTTTGATCAACATTTATCACAATGTTTTGAGTGCTATCTGCCCTTACCGCTGTATTACTAGTGAATAAAAATAAATTTAATACAGCAAAACCACACATTAAAAACATAAAAAAATAATGTTTTAACTTTCTCATTAATTTTCCTTTATTCTATATTGCACTTATATAGGTGCAATAATAGTATATTAATTGTATATACTAATGTCAAGTGGTTGCACTAAATTAAGTGCAAAACTAAATGACATATGAATATTGATTTTGAGAAGAAAATTGGAAACAATATTAGATTAATACGCGAAAAAAATGGCTTTACTCAAGAATATGTGTCCACTAAACTACAACTTTACGGCTGCGACATAACAAGAAGCGCTTTGGCAAAAATAGAAGTTGGACAAAGACACATTTATCCTGATGAGTTGTATCACTTAAAAGTTATTTTAAAAACTAATTTTGAAGATATATTCAAAGTTTAATTTTTCTTATATATTACAAAAAAACGCTCTATATTAGAGCGTTTTTTTATGACCCAGCGCCTTGATATTTTGACACTGCCCAGTCAAAAAAGATGACGCACGGAATTATGAATAAGCAACCTAAAAATGGTGCAAGTGCATAAATTGGGCTTACTGCACCGCCCTTTAAAAGATATGTTACAGGTAGATAATTAAAGCACGCCACAGGAAGCACATATGTAAACACTTTTGTTAGCCATTTTTTGTAAACAGTAACAGGATAATAACCTATTTCTTTTGTGCCGCTGGTGATAATGTTCATAACTTCCAGATTTTCCACACTAAACACGCTTACGCCAGCGCCAATTATCATTGTTCCTAAAAACACTGAAACGCCGCACACAAACATACCTAAAAGCACAACCACTTTCCAGAATGTCCAAGAAATTGTTATGTTAAGAAGCGCAATTATGGAAATTGTTAACCCCAAAAACACTTTTCCCATTTTGCTAAATTCAATTTTGCTACACATTATTTGAAACTTTAGGTTGAGTGGTCTAACTAGCAATCTATCTAGAGTTCCCGACCTTATTAATGTGGAAAACTCGTCAAATCCACGACCAAAACATTCTGAAAGCGCGTATGTTGTAAGCACAACGCCATACATAAACGCAACTTCATAAAACCCCCACTCGCCTATTGCTTTAAATTTTTGGAAAATTATAAATATTGATAAAATTTCCGAAAGCGAAATTACTATTTGTGAAAGTGCAATAAATAGTGTATTTAGCCTATATTCAAAAGACGATTTTAAATGCATTGATAAATATTTTTTATACATTTTAGCCCCCTTGTACCACAACATTTTTTAATGATTTTTTTAGTAGAATTTTGCCAAGAAATATTAAAACCACAAGCCAAATCAAGCCAATCCCAAAACGGAACAAACCTTCTTGTAAGCTAATATTTCCGCAATAAATTCTAAATGGTAAATCACTAATAACGCCAAAAGGAAGCCATTTTATAATGTTTTGCATAATACTAGGCATAAGTGGTGTTGGAATAAGTGCACCATTAAAAAGACTAACAACCGCATTAATTATTCCAGACGCACCTTTAGGACACATTGTGACAAATGTAAGGTGATACGCAAACATTGAAATTGTAACAGCCATAAGCATTCCTAACACAAGGGTAATTAAAAACAACAAAAATGCCCACACGCTTACAGGCAAGCTTAACCCTATATTTTTAGGCAAGCAAAGCGTAACAATTATTATAGGAAAACAACGAAGAAGTGTTTTTGCAATCTTTTCGCCCGCAAGTTCGGCAAACCACTGATTGTAAACATCGAGCGGTTTTATAAACCTATAACACACATCGCCATTTGCTATTTCCATATTCACGCTCGGCTTAGATTGAATATAGCGCATTACAAAAAACGATTGTCCCAGCCAAATATATGTGGCCATTTGCGGTATAGTAAAGCCTTCTACTCCACCACGCATAAACGCCGTGAACAAGTAAACATAAAGTATGCCCCAAAAAAACTGGGTTATAATTCCAGAAAGCGCCTTGCCACGATATTGCAATTCCCCTTTAAATTGCATTTTAAATATTCCAAGATAAGATGTTTTCATTACACACACCTACAGTTTGTAATCCACATACATATTCGCAAGAATTTCGTCTACTCCAAGGGACGAGATAGAAAAATCTTTTATTGAATATTTTTCGCTAATTTTGTTAACAAAGTCTTTAGTATGAAACTCTGTTTCTGGCAAATTTCTAATAACTGCTGTGTTTTTTTCGTGGCTTACAACTTCATATCCATCAAGCTCAATAGTTTTATATTCTTTTTCAAACTCAATGTTTATGGTTTTTATTTTGCCATATTTTTCTTTTATGGCATTAAAGCTGCCGTTATATAATATTTGTCCACGCCCAATTAATATTATTTTATTTGTTAGCGCGTCAATATCATTCATATCGTGGGTGGTTAAAATTACTGTTGTGCCCCATTCTTTATTGATTTTTTTAATAAAATCTCTTACTGCCAATTTCGTAACCGCATCAAGTCCAATTGTAGGCTCGTCTAAAAACAAAATTTTAGGTCTATGAATTAAAGCGCCAGCAAGCTCACATTTCATTTTTTGTCCAAGTGATAATTGTCTTAATGGGCGGTTAAGCAAATCACGTAAATTTAGGATTTTTGTAAGTGTATCAAGTGTTTCTTTGTACTCATCATCTGGTATTTTATAAATGTCTTTTAAGAGTTCGTAGCTATCTTCCACAGGTACGTCCCACCACAATTGCGAACGTTGACCAAACACTACACCTATATTTTTAACATAGTTTTTTCGGTCTTTCCACGGCACGTATCCGTCGCAAATACACGTGCCACTTGTGGGATTAAGTATTCCACTCATAATTTTAATGGTTGTACTTTTTCCCGCTCCATTTGGGCCAATATAACCTACAATATCGCCTTCTTGCACCTCAAATGAAACATTTTTTAAAGCCTCAATAGTCTTGTATTCTCTTTTAAATAGCCCAACAAAAGCACCCTTTAAGCCTTTTTTTCGTAAAGATAATTTAAAATCCTTACAAATGTTGTCAAATTTAATTATACTTGACATTTTTCCTCCCTTTATTAAAACACGAAAAAAGACCGAAAATAGGCAAATTCTCGGTTTCAACGTGTTTTAATATTTTAAATTTTGCTACTATTATCTAACATAAATAGCACCTTCCAGTTAGATTTCGTAAAGCAATGTATAGCGAGAGAGATAATATCATATAAAATTAAAATTTACAACAAAAATCTTAAAGAAAATTTAATTTTACTCCAAATTTTGTGCAATTTACACATAAAAACTACCAAAAAACAATAAAAAAGGTAGAATATTACAAAAAAAATAAATAGAAAATTAAAAAACACAAAAAAAAGACAACCGATTAACGATTGTCTTAATTGGAAAACTGGCAATGACCTATCTTCCCAGCTTGTTTCCAAGCAAGTATTTTTGGCGCTGAAAGTCTTAACTTCTGTGTTCGGGATGAGAACAGGTGGAACCCTTTCGCTAAAATCACCAGTAATGGCAAAGTGCCTTATATTATAAGTACACTCACAACTACATATTATTCTAATATTGTTTTATATTAAATCAAGTTCGATTAATTTACGATTATTTTTCGTCAATAATTAAATTGATCAAGCCCTCAACCTATTAGTATCAGTCAGCTCAAAATATTACTACTCTTACACCTCTGACCTATCAACCTTGTTATCTTCAAGGGGTTTTACTTGCTTAAAGCAATGGGATATCTCATCTCGAGGCTGGTTTCACGCTTAGATGCTTTCAGCATTTATCCATTCCGTACTTCGCTACCCTGCAATGCCACTGGCGTGACAACAGATGCACAATAGGTACGTCCACTCTGGTCCTCTCGTACTAGGAGCAGATCCTCTCAAATATCCTACGCCCACGACGGATAGGGACCGAACTGTCTCACGACGTTCTGAACCCAGCTCGCGTACCACTTTAATCGGCGAACAGCCGAACCCTT
>CAKVHA010000009.1 GCA_934747775.1 uncultured Clostridia bacterium | reverse complement strand
GTCAAATAATTCGCATACACCGTCGCAGTTTTCAACAGGGTTAGCCACTGCAGTATGAGCATTCTTTCTTTGAGAAATGTCTGTAGTATAGCCCCAATTTGTAGTAAATTCGTTTGTAAAGCTTGTGCGAAGCGCGCCAATCTTTTTAGCTTGGTCATAAGAAACTTTAAAGTCACCAGTAATGTACGACACATATGCTTGTTTGCCCACAACTGGCTCAAATGTTGATTTAAAATGTTTTATAGTATCCTTTCCAAAATTGCCGTCAACATATTGCTCGTTAATGGCAAGTGCGTCCGAATTAATACGGCTAATGTATGTGCCTTTATTAAAGTCGCCACTATGACTAACTCCGCCATATGTACTACTAATTACGTTAAAGAAGTTGTTGTTATAACGATACTCATAGTATTCGTTTGCACCAGTTTCGCCTGCACCAGTAGCAACTGTGCGGGTTTTAAAGTTAAATTTGCGGCTAAACAACTCTAGCGCGTTAAGTCTGCCATATGTTGTAGCCTGTTTTTTGCCTTCTTTGTATTTATACAATGCACTTACTGCATCTTCTACATTTTCAATACTATCGGTCTCTTTTGTGGTTGCGCTTAGGTTAACCGAATTTGTAACTCCAGCATAACCAGCTCTACCCAAAACCGAGCCTAAATATCTAAACTTTTTATCGCCTGCAGTTAGGCTAAACACTGTGTATTCCGGAACAGAGTTTCCAATTTCTGGCATTACAGGGTTTTGAATATCGCTACCCAAAACATCAATTTTAATATATGCAATTACCGTCTTTTTACCAGTTGCTCCGCCGTCCATTTTTAAGTAAACACCATCTTTTGTATCAGTTGTAACCGTAAGTCCTAGGTTTGCATTTCCATCTTTATCTGTGAAATACGAATTGCCCCACTCTGATGTAAGTGTAACCTTATTTTTAAGAGTGTCTACAGTGCTATTAAACGAGTATGTGTAATTTTCTCCATCATAGCCAAAGTTATGATGTTTTTTGAATGTTTTATTCGCAGAAAGGTTTAAATATTCTTCATTTTCAATAGGTGTGCCGCCTTCTACTGTGATAGATTCCGTAAACTTAATGCTGTTTTTATTATAAATAGTAAAGTAGTTGTTTTCTTCGGCATAATCTCTTGCTTGAGTTCCCCAAACATTAACCGCAATGGTGTTAAACAAGAATAAATCATTATATTGTGATGCAATTTTTTGAGTTTGAATTACAGTTTCTTGTGTTATATAATCAGTTCCGTCAATAGTTATTTTCATTTGTGGAAGTTTCACCTTTCCGCTTGCATCAATACTACATTCCAAATTATCAAATGCACTTAGTTTAGTTGTTTGTGTGCCGTGTGCATCAATCATATCATACAAGTTGTCGTAGAACTCTAGCACATCAATCGGTTTTTGACCATTCAAGCTAGCGCCTATTGTATATCCTTTCTTTGCTTTAACATAGAATCTATCTGATGCGCAGATTTTACCAGTTATTATATCTTCAGCAATCACATCAATATAATAGTATTCCGAATCAATTACTGGTGCAGGCACATCTTCAAATGTTTTGTAACCAATTAAGCCGCCCATCATAAGTGCGCTATCCACATTGCCTGTGGTGTAAACATATGCCATATATAGCATTTCGTTGGCTTGACCAACCGCACCACCAGCAATGTATGTGTTTTTGTTAACAACATTTACTTTAGAATAACTATCTACAATTGCGGTGAAATTAGAAAGACCAATTAAGCCGCCAGTAGCAATGTTCATAGCGTCCACATCACCAGAGATACTGGTAAATAGGTTGTTGGACGAAATACTATCGGCAGTGATAGAGTTAATTTTAGAATCAATTTCGTCTTGAACAGTTTCTGCGTGTTCTACTCTGCCACCTTCTAGCGATAGGTTGTAGCCATAACCAATTAAGCCACCGGTATAGGCTCTGCCGTAAATATTTTGAGTTGCAGCAGGGTTGGTGTCGTCGCCGCTAGACAATTCTAGACTAATGTCTTTTAGTTTTAGTGTTCTGCCTTCGTAAGTACCAGCAGCCGCGCCAGCAAGTATTTTATCGTCAAATCCGCCAGCATAACCAAACACGCCGCCAGCAACCATAGCACTTACGCTTACAGCGCCTTTAACCGACATATTTTGATATGTTGTAACAGTTTTTCTAACTTCGGCATATGTAGGAGAACTACTACCGCCACCATTATATAAATTATGGTCAGAAATTTTAGCTTTGCTGTTTCCAATTACTACACCAGCAACCGAACCAGCGTAAGACATATACAACTTATCGCTGTAATTTGTTTGTAATTGATTATTGTCATCTACAACAATTCCAACCAAATCGTCGGTGTCCACCATAATTGTGTGGATACGTTCGTTTTCGTCTTTGTACACATATTTTGTGTAGTTAGGGTCTAGAACAGTATATTTGCTTGTTAGGGCAAATGCTTCGTTGCTTTGGTTTACACCTTTTGTGATAGCCGAAGTAACATATGTAGCTTTTACTCTAACATTGTTTGTGTTAATTTCGCTAATTTTGGTTTTTTCGCCAACAATTAAGCCTGCAAGACCACCAACCATCTTTTTGCCACTAATAACGTCCGAATCACTTCCGTTACTTGGACCATTAATGTCTATTTTAATAATGCTTGCATTGTAAATTGTACCAGCTAAAATACCCACGTTGTTTGCATTTTCGCTACTTACTTCGCGATATTCTAGTTTTAGGTTAAATACCGATGCTTGTGATGTGCCAACAACTGGTGTTGTTTCGCCACCAATTTTTGAGAACAAGCCCCAATTTTCTTTTTCGGTTTTACTTTCATCGGTTAATACAATGTTGGATAGTGTCATAGAGTTTCCTATTAACACACCCTTAAACACAACATCTGTAATAGACTTTTTGCCAACAACTTTGTTAACATCATAACTTAATGTTAAGCGTTTGTCAGAAAAGTCTAGGTCTTGAATAAGTTTTACATAGTTTGCGGTTGTTGTATCGTCATCATTACCAAATGTTCCGCCAAATACAAACTCACCGCCTTTCATAGCACTATTTTTTACAATATATCTACCAAATTCTTCGGCAGATGTAATTAGTAATGGGTTGTGCTTACTACCCTTGCTGTTTAGCACATCTTCGTAAGTAAATTTGTCATAACCAGAATAATAGAACAAACCATCTTCTATTTTGATTTCCACACTTTCACTTGTTTCAATTGTGTTTGCATCAACAACAGTAAATGTAAGTTTAGAATAAACAAATCTATTAGAATTTATTGTTGTTTCACCAGTTTTGTTTAGTCCTTTAGAATCGCTATAGAATGTTACAGTGCTTCCACTAATTCCAAAGTATGCTTCTTGAGCACCAACCAACTGACGAGATGTGTAAATTTCCACATATTCGCAGTTAATAAGTTGTGGCAATGTGTTGCCGTCGGTGTACCAAACGCCGTCGTTTTCTTTTTTGCCGCTAACAAATGTAAAGCCAGAGAACAAGTCGGCATCAATCTGATCGTTTGTTTTTAGAATTACTGGAATTGCAGGGTCATATTCTCTGCAAATTACAGGGTCTAAGTTTTTAGTTGTATCAAAAAGGCCTTCGTCTTGTAGCACTACATAGTAGCAGTTTTTAACAGTGCCAGCCATTTTGTACTGGTCGTTGTTGTCACTATCGTTGTCACGAGCAAAGAAGTAATGTGATGTAGAACTTTGAGCAATTGTGTTTCTTGTGGTTGTGTAGCAATTTGTAATGCTGCCACCTTCGCCATTATCAAACACAAAGCCTGCAGTTTTTGTACTGCTATTGCTAATTTGAATATTTGTGTAGCAATCTTCAACAACTTTAGTGTTTGTGTGAACAAAGCCTGCTGTCGTCGTGCTGCTTGTTAATATTGTGCGGCTTGCGCGATATTTTTCAATGTTTGATGTAGTAACAACACAAGAATAAATCTTGCCGTTGTTTTGACATACAAAGCCTGCGCTTGTTCCGCGTTCGCTAACTCTTACAACGTTTGTAATGTTTACATCTCTAACCATACTGTTGGTTATTGTGCCGCTGTTTGTTGCCGCAAAACCAGCAACATTTCCGCAACCCATAAATGTAAACTCGCCCACTGTGCGACCTTCTGTAGTATCAGAAATGTCGCCCGCGCGGTTAAGTACAAATGTTTGCACCACTCCGCCGTCACGTGTGCCAACCATACAGTCGGATATTACGCCAGAGTTTGCACCCACAAGCACACCCATATATCCTACGGTGCTATCGTATGACTCGCTGCCGGCTTCATAATAACCACGAGTTGTTGCAACATACAACACTCTTGGGTTTTGGGTGATTAAAAAGCTTACTACTTTTATGTTTTCCAAAATACCTTCGTTGTTTGCCGCCATAACACCAAAGTAAACTGTGTTGGTTTCACGCAAGTCTATGTTTGGCTTGTCGGTTGTTTCGCCCGAAACAAATTTTGCCGCTTGTCCAGATTCTATTAGTAGGTCGGAAATATCTATTATGATATTTTTAATCATCTGACCTTCTTTTACGTTTCTAAACAATCCAACATACGCTTCCGATTTTCCTTTTTCATCGGTTAAATCAAAGCTGTTAATTTTAATTACAAATCCGTTTCCGTCTAGATAACTGCCAGCAAAGTCTATTGGTTTCCAAGCTGTTAGTTCTATGTCATTTTGCAAAATGTAACTTACGCCATTTTGCATATTCAAAAATTCTTCGGCTGTGCTAATAGGTGTTGGGTTATCTTCGTCGGTTTGGTCATACACGCTAAGTGTAAAGTTGTAACTAATATAATAAGGATATTTATTGTCTGCAGCGTCTATTGCTTTATCGTAAACAGAAATTTTTCCGTCTGAACCATAGCGATAATATAAGCCTAGTCTTAACATCGAGTCGCCCACCGATTTTGCTGTTAGGCGTAGGTAGTGAGCCATTGCGTCAGCAACACTTGTGTAAGACACTGCTTTAAAGTAGTTGTAGCGTTTGCCAATTTGAATTTCTTCCCAACCTCCGTCGGAGTTTTCAACGCTCCAGTATTTTACTGGGTCGCCGTCCGCTTCGGTTATTTTAGAAATTTGGTCAGATAAGCTATCTACCACATTTTTTATATTTGTGTTGGTTAAAGCTGCGTTGTTTGGAACAATTTCTGCTTTTAACACTTCATAATAGCCATTTTCTTTAGATATTATATTGTTATCGTCTACACCTTGTACGGTTATGTTTTTAATTGTAAACTCAACAACCGTAAAGTTAAGTGTTTTCTTCGCATCAAATTTTAGTGAACTTACATTTTTAGTAGCGCTAATCTTTAATGTATTTAACACGCCCAACCTAATATCATAAGCTATGTCGTCCAAATTAGTTTCATCGCTTATTGAACCTGTGTAGCTTGCTGTGTCTATGTAATATTTTTTGCTTAGGTCAAGCGTAAACACGTTGTTTACTTTTTCAATTGCAACTAACTCGCCGTCATCGTTTTTGTACTTAATCGCTCTTGCTACATTATCGTTTACATCTAATGTAATATCCGAATCAATATTGTTTGCTGTAATTGTAATTGGCTCTACTTCGCCCCTTCCAATAATATCTTCGCCATTATCTAGCGAAATGCTAACAGTAGGCAATACTTCAATTCTGATATTTTTTGTAGTTGTTTCAATTAAATTTCTATCACGGTCATACAAGTTAATGGTTATTGGGAAGTCTATTCCTTGTGGAATGTTTTCCTTAAACTCAAAGTTAACATAGTATTGACCAAGTATAAACTCGGTTAATTCTGGTGCGCCAGTAGCACCTAATTTATACGAATAAACTGTTTTGTTCCACAATACAAAGCGGTTGCCAACATAAATGTTTTCTTTAGTAAGTCCGTTAAAATGTTCACCTTCGCTGTATTTTATTCCTTTGTTTGGATCGTTTGGATCAACCAAATCCGCACCATTCATTAAGCTTTCTTGTTTTACTGTAAAGTAGTCCAAATATCTTTCGTCAAATTCAAGTTCTGCCACCAAAACATTGTTGTATTCTGGTGCAATAGAAATGTGCAATCTGTTGTTTTTCGCTGTACCCACATATTCTTCATCAAGTTTCTTTTCATCTGGGTCTATAATGTTAGGGCCACCTACCCAAACATCTTCTATAACAGTGCCTTCTTTGCTTCCGTCGCTTGGGTGGAAGTAAGAATCTAGCGATTTAACCGAATTAGGTGAAATATTAAAGTTAAAGCTGCTGTACAAATTAGAACCTAAAATTGTTTCGCTAGGTCTTGCTGTTATGTTAAATGTTTTTGTTTCGCTTAATGGATTAACACCCGAATCGTACAAGCTTAAGTACTTATCTTCATCTAATGCCAACACAAATGTGTATTTGTGGTTGTTTAGCACTGGCTCGCTTGTCGAAGGAGTGCCAGCTTCAAACTTGTAATTTTTAAGTTTTAAGCTTAACAAATTGATGTCATTAATGCAATACCATTTTTCCGACTCAATATCATCTCTGTTAGAAACACTCTTAAAGTATGTAACATTGTTTCTAATTGCGTATTTAGTGTAAATTTTAGTATATGTTAATAGCTCACTATTGGCGTCCAACCAATTAATTAATGCTTCATCAGTAACATATTTATCTCTTACAAGATTTAAGTTGTAATATAATCCGCTTGCAAATTTACTGTTACTATTTAGTTTTATAAACTCAATACCAAGGTCTAAGCCGTTATTACCAAGTATGCTTAAATTTAAGAATTGGTTGTTAACGCTGTTGTTTGACAAAATATCTAGCGTGATTTCTTTTTCGTTTTCTGCTAAAATATTTGCGCTATCGTCCGCAAACGAAATTGCGGTTGCTTTTGCTAAAACATTAACTGTTATGCTTTGACTTAGTGTGTCCATATACACTTTGCTATCGTTAACCATTATAAATGGAACAATGTCTAGCATTACAACACCGCTTCCAGCTTTGTTTACGCCCATAATGTTAATTTTTGTTGCATTTGTAAATTCGTAAACATCGCCAACACACTTGCCATTTACAAGCTGGTCGTTAAGTTTTATTGCGCTTGCATTGTTTGTAAGAGTAGCATAGCCGTCTACACTCTTCACAATTACTTGGAATCCACTTGTATTGGCTGTGTACGCCACGCCATTTAAGTTGTTAACATATCCAAAGAAATAATCTTTATCAACGCCAACTTCCAAATTAATTTTTGTTGTAGGTTGTGTATTTTTGTTAATTTTGTCTACATATTTAATGCCATTACCAAGGTCTATTAGGTCTAAGTCTTCTAGCCCGCTTACATTAGCAACACGTTCGTTGTTTTCGCAATTTTCGCTGTAATACCAGTTTTTGCCATTATCTTTTGTGTAATATCTTGTAATTTCTTCGTCGGCAACAACATTAAATCCTGTAAAGCCTCTTACAACAGCAATGTTAAACTTAACATTTATGCCGTCGTCTTTAAGGTTGTAGAAAGTAATTGTTGCAGTGCCCAAGCTATACACTTTTAGCTTAAACACGCCAGATTTTTCTTCTACTGCCACAACATTAGAGTTGCTAGAACTTACTACAATTTGCGATGCGGATTCTTTATCTATTCTAAGTGCGCCAATTTCCAAAATTGTGCCATTTAGAACAGCCACATAATATCCTTGTGGGTTTGTGCCATATTCAATTGTGTAAGTGTTAAGGTTTTCCTTGTTTGCGGTTGCACCCGAGTTGTACATCAACACCGCTGTGTCTAGGTTGTACAAAATGTGACCTTGGAATTCTTCGTTGCCCACTTTGTAAACATAGCTGCCACTTTCGCTAGAAATAAAGTCATTAACTACAAGGTCTAACGATGCTAGTGTGTCGTACCACAAATCGTATTGTGATTTTGCTTCTGTTCCGTCGTAGTAAAAATATGGTTTTATCATAACAGGCATACCATTGTTTAGTTTGTCTGTTACTGCCCATTTATAAGTTTTTTTGTCATCTCCACTTGTGATAGTGATAGGAGGAATGTTGTTATTAATATCAGTATTGTCAATTATACTCATCTTACCATCTTTTATGGAAACAACTTGATAACCACCAACAATCTCACCACTTTCATTTTTTAAAACAATTTTATTTCCTTCAATTGTACCAGAAAACTTACTCTCGTTAATTGTAAAGCTAAATGAAATTTTTAAATCTGTTCTGCCGCTTGCAGCATCTAATACAAACTCATCATTAACATTGTTTACATAGTTTTTGCCGTCAGAATATTTTTCGTCATACGACCAATATTCTGTTAAAACATTAACATATGGAACTTGTGATTCAATACTAGCCAATTCAGTTTCATTAACTTGATTATCTTTGCAATTAGAGTTTTTAAACCAATCTTTCAAATCACTAGAATAATATTTAATGCCATTTACAACAACTTCTCTAGTTTCTTTGTTAATCTTATCTAAAACCTTAGCGTCTGTAATTTTGGTTTTAAACTCTTTATCTGCATACCAATCTACACCATTGTAATAATATGTGTCTAGTTTTTCACCGCTCTTGTAAATTTTGTATGTCGTGTTGGAAACTTTCTTCGCGCTAACTAGTAATTCATTTAGTTTTTCTATCAAATTGTTTCCAGCATTATCTGTTGCAACAGCATCAACCTTTGTTCCGTCAGCTGTCGTCCAAACACTACTGCGGTAGTATTTGCGTTGAGCCTGATATCTATTAGCGCCCACCAAAATTCTTTCTAAGGTGTCAAGTTCTTCTAGCAATGTTTTGTCAGTTACTAATGTTTCTACAGTAAGAGTAAATTCTGCGTTTTGCGGATTGTTAAGCACGTTATATCGTTCGTTTAATCTTAATAAAATGTCTTTATCTGTTACTAGAATTGTGCATTCTTCATCGGAATACCAATATCTAGCAAAATTGTTTGTGTAATATTTATTTTGTTCTACTAAATACCACGCGTCGTTAATTAAGTAGTAGTTGCTACTCAAAACGACTTCGCTTTCTGTAAAGTTTGCAAGGTTATTTAATGTGTTAATATCTTTTACAACTTTATCTTCCGATTTAGCCGCATCTAAATACCACTTAACTTCGTTGTAATATTTTTCGCTTGTGCCATCGCTATTACTATCATACTCTACTTCAGTTTTTAAATTAGCGTTAAGCCTATCTATAATATATTGGTCTGTAATAGTGTATCCATTAAACACCCAATTACCTTCGCCATTTAATGTGGCATTAATTTCAAACATATTGTAATCAAACTTATCGTCTTTATTAGGTGCACCACCTTTTTGTCTTGTGTACTCTAAAGTAAGAGCATCTAACAATGCCGAACTTACAACTGCATTAGTACAATCTTTATCTTCAAACCAAGTTGTGCCGTTGTAATAATATGTTTTTGTTTTGTAAATTTCGCCGTCAAAACTGCTAAATTGATTTTCATCAAATAGTGCTTTTAAGCTGTCTACATCAGTATGGCTAGCATCTGATTTCTTTGCTAATTGGTTGTAAATACTCAAAATTGTTTTGCTGCTTAAATATTTAGCTTCCGAATTAACACTTAATGCTGCACTAACATAATAGTTTTCACCTTCGGCTAATACAATTTCTTTTTCTGCTTTATCATACAAAGTTCCGCTAACCAAAGTGTATTCAGTGTTTGTTCTGCCTACTTTTATTGTTGTTTTTCCGTCGTTTCCAGTAATTGATGTGTATGCGCCAATTACAACTTGTGAATTTAAGTCTGCACCTGTTGTTGCATTAATATCCACAATGTAAATAGCTTTTTCCGTATCACCGCCAGCATTAGAAGCAAATACAGTTACTGGTTGACTATCATCCTTAATCAAATAAGTTCCTGGGTCGCCATAATAATAGCCAGTATTACTTTCAGCAATGTTTGGCGTAGTACCACTAATTGCATAAACTTTAGCTTTTCCACCATAGTTTCCTATTTCTTCATCATATATAATTGCAAGTTTAGTTGTGCCATCTTCATAATAATAACCAACTATAACCTTATTCTCACCATCATTTACATACAATGTTTCAACATTATTATATTTTGTTGTGTTAAAGTTTAATCTCCAAGATTTGTTAAAGCCAGCAGCATTGTCCAATATATGCTGATTTATATCTGTTGGGTCGGCATTTGGATTAAATTGTTTGTACCACTTATGTGTATAGTCACCATTAGTTGACATTGGGTTAACATAATAAGTTGTTTCGTCAAAGTCAAAACTATAATATGCATTAGCTAGTTCGCCACGACTATCCACACCCAAACCAACGACTTTTGTGTTAAGTGTTTTTGTAAACATTACATTAGGATTTAAAACATAATTTTCAGATTTGTTTGATTTTACAAAGAAGTCGTTATCACTTGTATCTTTTTTACTAAACAAATTATCCAATTTTGTTTCTAATGTTTCACTATCGTCCCCACCAAACAAAGTGTTTAGTGCGTCAGAATTTTCTATATTGCCTAATATTTGCATTGCGGAATTTAATTCTATAGCATACAAGTTGTTTGTTCCTGCTTCCACAAAGTTGTAACCAATAATGTTTTTAAACATTTCGGTAGACATTTCTTTAAAGTTGTTTTGAATAAAGATTTCTATTCCATTTACAGCTGATTTAGTATGGTCATCTTTAACTGTTTTGTTGTTTAAAGAATAATACTCGCAAACATCGTTTTCCAAAGGCGAAGTAGCAAGTTTTTTTCTATATGCGGAAACATAAAGTTTATCATTTGCATTAAACATTAAAATAGTTGTTTCTGTAGCACCAGTATTCAAACCACTATAAGAAATATCAAAGTTGTCAACTACATTGCTCTTTTTGTCTGTAACGCCAAACAATGTGCCATTAATTTTTGCATAGAATTGGGCTACTTCGGAGCCAGCTTTTACTGTTTCGTTTGTAGTAGCAATTTTATTTGATTTTGCAGTGTGAGTTGCAATTAAATAATCACCATTTTTCGCTATGGTTTTGCTGCCGCTCTTAATAATGTTAATACTTGGAACTTGTGGTGTGCCATAATCTGTAGCATTATCTGCTGTTAAATTGTTACTGCCCGAAACAGCTCTAAACTGACCATTTACTACCACTTGAACATCAACATACGAATTGTTTAATGTTATTGTTTGGTGTGTATTGTCGCCAACGAAACCACCAACATATTCCTTTCTAGTTCCGCCTATTAAAGCAGGTGCATTAGAGCGAATATGTGAATTAAAATATGTGTTGTTTAGTGTTAGCTCACCAGCACAACCAACAATTCCGCCAGCTGCTTGAGTACCAGCATACGAACTGCTTGTTAGCAACACAACTGCGCCATAGTAGCCTTTAGCGATGTCTGTAAAAATGTTAATGTTGTAATCAACACCTATTTCACTGCCCTCGCCGCTATATCCAAGCATATTTTTGCTTGTATAAGACCTTACATAAACATAATCGGTAGTTAGTGAATTGTCTACATATCCAACCACGCCACCAACATTATTATAACCAGCAATAATGTTTTTCATATTAAGGTTGTATAGCATTTGAACTTGAGTGTTTTGAATGCTGCCACTTCCTACAAAGCCCGCTACACCGCCTACATTTTGACAACCAGCAATAACTGGATAAACCACAACAAAGTTGATATCAGCAACCTTAGCATAACCTACTACGCCACCAGTGTAAGCATTTGACGCAAAACCAGTGTCTTTTTCGGTTTTTTGACCTTCATTTTCAGTTACCATATAGCTTAATGTTTTTATTTTAGAAATAACATTAATTTGATCAATTTTTACTTTTTCTGTTGTTTTACCAACCAAACCACCAGCATAAACCGCACTAGTTCCATTTAAGACACGCACTTCAATTGCAACATTAGAGTTAACATTTGCGTTGTTGATAACGCTGTCACTTGGCAAGCCTTTAAACATTGTAGCTGTTGCTTGTCCAACAACGCCACCTACATTAACCGCACCACTTCCGCTTTGTTTTATGTTAATGCTGCCAGTAACGCGACAGTTTAGAAGTTGTAGCCCCTTTTCTGCTTTAGCAACAAGTGCCGCAACATTAATTTCATTGGTTTGAGAGCTTTCCACTGTTATTACAAAGTTTTCTATTGTAATGTATTCAAGTTTTAAGTTGTCCGCACCAACTCTAGCAAACAAAGCCATATCTGCAAGTTTTGTGCCATTTCCTTCGCTAAATTTCAAATTCAAACCATAAATATTAAACTTGTAGGTTTGATTTTGACTTGTGCTAGTAAACATACCTGAAAGGTTGTTGTTTAAAACATAATTTGCATTAACATATTGTCTGTTTAAAGAAATATCGGTAGTTAATACATAATATTTATTTTCAACTAAAGCATCATTATTTAAGAATGCTTCAAAGTCTGCATAGTTTCTAATTTGATATTTATTTTGTTCCGAACCGTCGGCAATATTAATATCCACCCTAGCTGTGCAGCTTGGATTTTGATAATCTACTCCATTAAATTGGTCTACACAACCTATTTCGCAAATGTAGTTTCCTGCCTTTGCTTTAAGGTTGATAATTTCAATTGAGCCATTGTTTATTTTAATTTCAAACAACGCATCTGCCACATTGCCATTAGATTTCATTCCAATATAATCGTTGCAAGATGTAAATGCATACTCTACACCATTAATTGTGTATTTCAACAACACTGGATTATTTATTTCATTTTTGCCATCTTTTAGCATTGTGTCGTAAATAGTTACAAACACATTTTTGTTAAGAGTATTATCTGGGTTTATCCAATAAGCAAACGAATTACTCTTTTTGCTTTCTACAGGAGTTCCGCCATCATCACTTACTTCATAGTACAAGCCCGTTGTTTTGTTTGCACTAACACTAATAGATCTAGACATTGTAGGGTTTTTGATTTTAACAACAAAGTTGTTTTCGTCAAAAGTGTTGTAATATTGACTTACAGTTCCCGTAAACTCTACTTCGTATGCACCATTTCTAAATAATGCAGCCACAATTTTAGGATAGTCAACATTGCCACCCGCAATATTTATAATTGCTTTTAATATTCTTACTTGTGTTTTTTCACAATTTTCTAGTTCTGTTGCTATGTCGGTTATTTTATTAGTGCCACCAACACAATCATTTAAACTTGCGTACCAATTGTTGTTGTAATTGTAATACATTTTGCCGTTGTATTCCACGCGACTTACAGTCATTAAAACATCGCCATTTAAATCTGCAAATAAATTCGTGCGCGCTATTAATTGCTCATCGGCAGAATATAAAATTTCGTCAGCTTTAAATAATGAAAAACTTTGGAATAAGTTTCCATAATAAGTGCCAGTAGAATTAATAACTAATTGAATTTGAGCAAATGCTTTTTCTATATCCGCAACATTTAAAGTATTTGCTGCAAAAACTTCAAAATAATTTGTGTTTAGTTTAGCCTCTTCAATTTTATCTACAACATAAACTCTTATATCAAACGTCTTGTCGTCAGCAATTATAGAAAGCGTAAAATAGCCTTTTTCACCATCTTCACCTTCAATATTGCTTGTTTGCTTACCAACTCTTAGTTCACCTTTTATAGTGTCAAAAAACATATATTGTGTTTTATAATCAAATCTAAATGCATTAGCTGCAATCTTTTTAACTTGTCCGTCAAACGCAAAAAGTCTGTACACGTCAAGTTTTAATGTGGTGTTTTTTGCTACAACCAAACGGTTGAAAGTTGTGTAACTTATGTTTGAGCCTTCTACTTGTCTGTAAATGCTGTTTTGATAACTATCACCATAAAAGCCATCAGTTTTATTAAAGTCTATGTTAGCAACATTGTCATCACCGTTATTAGGGTCGTACCACGCTGCTAAAAAGCCTTTGTTTTGTGTATCATAATCAAATGTAAACAATGCGTCGCCCACATTTTCGTTAGCATAGTCTGAATTTATGTACTTTAATGTTACATCTACATAAACAGATTTGGTTAAGCCAGTAACCATTTCTACTGTGATAGTAGAACCGCTTGGTTTAAAGTTTTTGTAATCGGCCTCATCAGAAGGGAAATATGGAGTAAACATAATTTTACCCTTATTCACACCATTTCTATCTCCGTAAGCCCAGTTGCCAATAGTTGCATTATTCATAGAAATTCTATAAATTGCATCTTGCGCAATAATTTCATCGCCAAAGTCAACAAATGCACGTGGGTTTAGGCTTTCTCTGCCGCTTATTTCAATTGTTATATTCTTGCCATCTTCTACAACATTTCCGTCTTTATCCACAAAATTAAAATTACTTTCGCCACCAATTAGGTTTGCCATAACCGTAAAGCTTTTAGTGAAAACAAAACTATTTTTATTATTATCAACATCAACATATTTGTTAGTATAGAATTCGCTGCACAATGTAATATTAATTTGCGCTAATTTCCCAGTGTCGCTGGAATGTCTTAAATAAAGTAAAGTTCCGTTTTTAAATGTATGACTAGTAATGTCTTCAATTCTAGTGCCGTATTGGTCGTAGAACATAACACTTTCATCATTACCAGCAACATTAACTGTAAATGTCATATCACTTGATGCTGCAGTGTCTTGAATTTTTAGTTTAGCACCAATAACCGAAGCGGTGTAATTTTTAAATACTGTTAATGTTGCACCTTCTTCGTATTTCCCATCGTTTAACAAAACATTTTTAACCGATGGCAAAACTTTAACGCGGAAAGTCACCACAATTTTGTACTCGCTAAGCTCGTTTGTGCTTGTGCCGTTGTACACAACATTAAACACAACCGAACGCTCGCCCGCTGCTTTTCCGTGTATATCAAACCTGTATCCCCTAGTCTCCGATCCTTGAGAAATATCGACACCCGATTCAGCTTCCAAATCCAAAATATTGTCTGATTTTTCGTTTAAAACAATTTCGTAATCATTGTATCCTTTTAAAAACATTGTCAACAAAGACATTAAGTATGGTGGATTGTCTTCTGGTTTTTCTTCCGATTCTATAGCGGCAAGCTCAATTTCATAATTAATAATATTTCCGTCTACCACCATTCTGTTAGGGTTAACATTGCAGTTCGTTGTTCCCTGAGTATTTGAAATATTAACCAAAACATTTGCCGAATTAACATCGTTATCACTATAAAAGTTAAAACCTTTAATAACTTTAATTGCCATTGTGCTTGTTTCTATTCCATCTCTTTCTGTGGATTTAGCTTTTACTAAAATGGTTTCATCGCCCGACACAACATAGTCTTTAGGAATTTTTAGCACATTGTTTTGAATAGTAACACCATTGTAAATTCCAGCCAAATAAAACTCAACACCTGTTTGGTTGGTTGCAGTAGGTGTAAAGTTAATGTAACTTCTAAGTTTTGCATTAAAGTCTATTTCACCACCAGTTGGGCAAACAAGATTTATATCTTTTGCAAACTCAATGCCATTAACTTCTACTCCAACATTTATTTTAAGTGTTTGAGATTTGTTTCCGTCTACGGTTTTTATAGGAATTTCAACCGCACCAGGAGTAGGTTCTTTACCTGTGATTTTTAGGGTGTACTCACCGTCAACATCGCCAGCAACTTTTTCAATTTCTACATATCTGTTGCCGTATGTTGCACCGCTAGTATCTTTAGAACCATATTCTGGCAAAACAATTTCCTTACTAAGTTTTTTAGGGGCTGTAACTTTTACCTCTATTTCACAAGGACTGCTAGAATACACGCCGTTGTCTTCGGATAGCATAATGCTAAGATCGGTTTTACTAACAGTAAGTGAAACTTGATCGTACGGATTTTTACCGCACGCAACAAGCCCAAAAATTGTTGTGAACAACATCAAAACTAAAACACTTAATTTCTTTTTCATTTTTTCATTCCTCATAAGTTTAAAGTATTTAACTTTATAGTTAGATATATATATTATATATATACCCCATTTTTTAGTCAAATATTTACACCACATAATTTGACATTTTTTTATTTTTTCCGCAATGTTTTTATTGAAAAAAAGCGTAGCCTATGCTATTATATTTTCAGCAAAAATTAGGAGAAAAATATGCAACAAATTTTATCTACTATGCGCAAGGCAATAGAGTGTTACAATATGATTGAAAGTGGTGACCGCATTGCCGTGGGTGTAAGCGGCGGAAAAGACAGTATGGTACTGCTTAAAGCACTTAAAATGTACTCAAAATTTTCTGAAAAACCTTTTGAAGTTGTGGGAATTACAATAGATATGTTTGGCGACGGCGGCTTTGACCCCGTAAAAGAGTTTTGCGAAAAAGAAGACATAGAATATCATGTTGTTCCTAGTGACATTTACAAAATTGTATTTGAAGAGCGAAAAGAAAAAAACCCGTGCAGTTTGTGTTCAAAACTAAGACGTGGAATGCTTAACACAAAGGCAATAGAACTAGGTTGCAACAAACTTGCACTTGGTCACTCTGCCGACGATATGGTTCACACATTTTTGCTTAGCTTGTTTTACGAAGGCAGGCTTAGCACGCTTTCACCAACCACTTTTTTAAGCCGCACAGGCGTAACCGTAATTCGACCACTTATTTTAACCGACGAACGCGACATTATTTCCGCCAGCAAAAAAGTACCTGTTGTTAAAAGCAAGTGCCCAGTAGACAAACACACCCAGCGCGAATATACTAAAGACGTTATTAAAGAAATTCAAAAACAAATTCCTTTTGTAAAAGACCGCATTTTGGGGGCAATCACCCACCCCGAACGCAACAATTTACCACCCGAACAAATCCCCCGCACCCGCAAATAAAAAATGGCTAGTTTAAGCCATTTTTTTGTACTTTAATTTAGTTGAAACACCGCCGCGAATGTGTTTTTCATTAAAGTTTTTGTTAAGCAAAATTTTTACTTTTTTATACATATCGTAGTTTTCGTATTTTAGCTTTTTAGATAAGTCGTTATGTACAGTGCTTTTGCTTAAATTAAACCTAGTTGCGGTTTTTCTTATTGTAGAATTGTTTTCCAAAATATACATTCCAAGTTGTTCGGCGCGAGTGAGAAAACCCATACATACCTCCACATTTTTACTTAACAAAATATATGTCGAAAAATGTACAAATATGTTAGTTTTTAAAAGAAAAAACACATCAAATTAGATGTGTTCTTACTTTTTATATCAACCATTAGGTTTTTACACTATTTACCTTGTTTTTTAGTGATTAATGTAACAATGTCGTTAACAGTTTTTAGGTTTACAGCTTCTTCATCGGAAACCGAAACATTAAATTTATCTTCCATTGTCATTAATAATTCTACCACATCAAGTGAATCAGCCCCAAGGTCTTCCACTATTCTGCTTTCTAGTTTAATTTTATCTTCTTTTAGGTTAAGCTGTTCCATTAAAATTGCTCTAACTTTTTCAAACATAATTATACCGCCTTAAATTTCTTATTGATGATTTTATTATATAAAAGTTTTCAAAAAGTGTAAAGCAAATAAAGCCGTTTTTGAAAATTTAAGCAAATTTACTTGTTTTCTAAGGTCAAATATCCAGATGGGTCAATCTTTTTGTCGTTATCTAGCATTTCAAAGTGCAAATGATCGCCAGTGTTAAGTTCGCCATGAGCAGTGTTTCCAGCAACACCAATAACAGTGCCCTTTTCTACATTTTGACCAACCTTAACTGCAATATCATCACCTAATGATGCATAAACGCTTTTCAAACTGTCGCCGTGTTGAATAACAACATAATTACCTTTTAAATATGTGTTGCCCACTTCAATTACAGTTCCTGCACCAATTGAACACACGCTTGTGTTTGGTTCGCAGGCAAAGTCTGTTGCAAGATGCGCTTCGTATTGCTTTAATGTTTCATTAAATTGCAATTTTGTGTTAGAAAAGGCTTTTACAATATTAATATTAGCAATAGGCAATCCAAATGTAATAGGGTCGCTACTAACTGGTTCCTTAACTTCATTGTTTACATCACTAATTGGCGGCGTAGTTGTTTTTTTGCCGCTAGTTGCAATTAATGCCACCACAAGCACCAACGCGCAGATCCCAAACACCATTAAGTACCCATACTTTTTAAGTAAGTAAATTCCCTTTTCTTTTCTCGTCATTTTTTCCATAACCAACCTCCTTGTTTTTCTAATATTTGCCACTATTTACTAAGGTTATACCTACAATTTTAAAATCCATTAAATATTGTTGGAATTCCCACTTTTATAGCATCGTCGCCCACCGCAATTTGAATGTTGATACTATTGCTAATATTAATATACTCACTATGTGCATCATACACAATATTGTCACAAACTCTATATTTTTTGACAATATCTATTTTATATAAGTCAAAAAGTATATTAATATCACTTTTGCTCATTTCAAACATTATGTAGTTAATATCATTAAAATTTAAAGTCAACTTATCCAATTTTGTTATGTAATAGTCACCTACAATTTCACTAAAACTATCGTCAAAACAGCAAGTTTTCGCCACCTTAATATTATAAATTTTATCGTTTAATTTTTCCAATTTATAGTTTTTTACACACAACGAAAATGTTAAGATTAACACCATAAACATAAAGACCAATAGCTTTTTCATAGTGTAATTATTGACCATATTTTTAATAAAAATACTTGCTTATTTTTGAATTTAAAAATTATATTTTCACTTATTACACATACTAAAATTATGGAAAAAATTAATAATAATTATATTTTAAAACAGCCAACTTTTACATTTAAAAAAGCAAAAATAACACTTAAATTTTCAATTTTTTTAATGCTGTTATTATGTTTGTCATTATGCTTTTTATGTTGTTACAACACAACAATCAAGGATCAATATATTTCACTAAATCCACTAGTTAAGTGCGACAACCCCAGTTTAAATTATGTTTACAACAAAACCGACATTAACAATAATTTAGCAAAACAAAAGGAACAAATTATTAAAAGTGCCAACGAATTAATTTCAAACGACAAACTAAATGAAGCGTTAAACCTACTTAAAAACTCCATTTTTTGCAACGAAAAACAAATTGTAGAGCTACTAAACATTATTGAAACAAAGCAAAAACAAAGCAGTTTTAAAGAGTATAATGGCGGTGTAAGTGTATTAATGTTTGAGCCAATTATTTCGTTTCCAGAAGTGCTAAAAAACAACTCTAATTTAAGCAGCAGCATAGATGAAAACCACATTACAATTAACGAATTTGAAAAAATATTATTGTCACTTTATGAGCGAAATTATGTGCTTATAAACCCGGCCAGCATTAATCAAAAGCTATATTTGCCGTCTGGAAAACAGCCCATTGTTTTAGCCCTAAAAACAGCGTTTTACAGCGCCAAAAATGGCAACGTAAGTAAACTAATACTAGACGACCACAACACCCTTACAACCTACACCCCAAAGCGCAGCATTAACGACAGACTTCATCACTCCAACGACTTTATAACCCTTTTAAACACCTTTGTGGACGAACACCCTACCTTTAGTATAAACGGCGCAAAAGGACTAATTTGCATAGACGGAAGCAATGGCATATTGGGCTACAAAACACAAAAAACAAATGCAAACAGCAAATTTCAAGTAAAAAAGTGTATGGAAGTTGCAGGTTATCTAAAAGAAAATGGATGGAAGTTTGCGTCGCTTGGCTATAAATATGGCGTTAGTGAAAGCAGCGTAAACTTTGCCAGCGGACTTTCACACTGGAAAGAGATTGTAGAACCAATCGTGGGCGAAACCAGCATATATTGCAGCTGCTTTGATAGTATTTTGGACGACTACAAATCATCACTTCTTTCTTCTTACGGATATTACAATTTTATTAACATAGGACAAATAAAAAGCGACTTCGCCATAAATTCGCACCTAATTTGCGGCAAAACACTACGCCAAAATTCCGCCGAGCTTAACACCTTTTTTGATTGTGAAAAGGTTTACGACCACATAAACCGCCTAACGACCTTCTGCTCTATATAAAAAAAACTAACCTTGTATTTTAAATTACATTAAACAAAGTTAAACAATAAATTTGAATAATAACCAACAATGACAATAAAAAAAGACTATTTAAAATAGTCTTTTTTTACTTGTTATTTTAATAAATCTGCAAAGCGTTTGTTGTAAACTTCGATGTTAAGATATTTGCGGATATTTTGGATAAAGTTTGAAGAAGCTGTGTTGTAAGATTCTTTTGCAACTGTATCATAAATTTTAGCAAACAATGTTTTTTCACTACTACGTTGGGTATGAGCTTTAATTAGGTCTTCAAATGTAAGCGTATCAATATCTTCCACAACATTTCTAACTAGACCATTGTGATAAATTATATGAACACCATATTCGGTGATTACAGGCTCACTAAGAGCACCTTCACCAGCATAGTAATTTCCAAGTTCTTCGTTTGCATATTTTTTTGTATAATCTGCTTTTAAAGCTCTAGATGCGTCCGCAAACTCTTTAACCATTTTGTCGGATACTTCGGTATCTAGATTAACAACATAAGGATAATCTTTATTCATCATTCCTTCGTCGTCGTTAAACATATAAATGTAATCATTAAAGCGTTTTGCACGGTCGTTAAGGGTGCGTTCCAAATCTTCTTTGTCCGATTTACTAGAAACTTCATCCCAACTAAAATCGTTTTGAATTCTTTCAATAACTTGAGCAGATGTAGCTGTATGAGTTTCGCCATTTTCTTCGTAAGTTACTTTAATACTGTTTGCAATTGCTTTAACTGCTGCATCATATTCGCTTTGCTTAATGTCTCCATTATCCAAGCTGTTTTTATAATCTTTAATTTCTGCTTTTTGAGCGTCTGTAAATTTCAACAAGATGTGTGAAACATACATATACTCGTTGCCACTATTTAGATGATAGTAAATATCGTCTATGCTATCGCCAGCCATTGCGGTGTGATATGCTTGTTCTTTTGTAGCTGCCATTTCGGCGTTTTTATCGGTGTATTTGTTTTTCTGAGCAATAAAACGTTCTTTGTAATACTCAACAACATCATTGGCAATATTGTCGTTTAGAATATACAAATTATTTTCGGCATCGTAAGTAAAGTTTACATAAACATTGTACCATTTTTCAAACAATTTAAGATATCTAGAACGTGTGCTAATTTCTTTTAATCTTTCAATTTCATTTTGCAAAACTGTTTGCTCGTCGGTAGACTTGCCTTCTGCTTTTGCTGCGGTTTGAAGCGATTTAATATAACGATTATAAGCTTCTTTGCTTACTTCTGGGTCGCCAATTTCTTGGGTAAATGTGGAGCCAGCAACGCGGCTATCGTATGTGGTTTCAAGTTCGCTCTCACTCAAAACAACAAGATTTTTAACAACTTTTGTTCCGTTTTCGGTTACTTCAATTTGCGCTAATTTTACTTTAGGGCTATATGGCTCATAGGCTTTTCTTAGCGGCTCGGTTTCGTCTTTATCTAAATCATCAGATTCGGTGTAATTTATGTTCCATTCCTTATACACTTCTTTTTCTAGAGTTGTAATTTGGTCTTGAATAGAATCATAAACTTCTAGCATAACTTCGTTTTTATCTTTGTCGGTAAATGTAATGCTATAATTAGGATTATCAAAATAGTTGTTTTTAACATAAGTATACAAAATATCGGAATTAACCATATTGTTAATAGCGTAAGTCACTCCGTCTTTGGCACTAATTTGATTACCCGAAACATACTGATAAGCGTAATTGTAATACGCTGTGATAAGGTCTTTTTTAGAATATTTCTTTAAATATGCTTTATACTCTTCGCCAGCGTCTTTTTCAAGTTTTACAGCCACAACGGTTTGGCTATAGTATTTAGATTTATTAATTTCAATCAAGTTACAACCCGCAAGCATAAACACACATAAAATTAGTGAACATATTGCGGTTAGTATTTTTTTAGTAGTAGCTTTCACAGTAAAATTCTCCCATATTAAAATATTAAAGTCTTACATATTATACTATCATAATTAAAATTTAGCAAGAAATAAACAACACTAATTACTCAATATTTCTAAAAAATTTATAACAAGATTTAGTGCCGCAGCCAAACTTGCCACATTTTTTAGTTTAATTATTGGTTTGTTTAGCACATCTAATACCAAATTATTGCTAAAACTTTGTAGTGCAAGCGAAACTTTGCTTAGTTCCACATCATCGTAGAACGAAATATAACTATCTATGCTTTTTAGCACAACACGATTAACCTTTCGCGTGCTGGCAAGGTTTTTAATATAGGCAATCTTGCACAAATTTTGCACTTCGCTTGGCACATCGCCATACATCTCATTTAGTTCGCCAATTAATTTGTTAAGCTCTTCCACGCTACATATTTTGCTAATTTTTAAGTAGGTGCTCATTCTTAAATCGTGACGCTCAATGTAATCGTAAGGCAAAAATGCGTCTAATGTGGTTTCTATCTTAACATCTCTGGTTTGGTCAATTTTGTCGCCTTTTAATTCGCCAACAGCTTCGGACAACAATTTTAAATACATTGCATAACCCACTTTTTCTATGTGTCCGCTTTGTTCTGCGCCAAATATTTTGCCCGCACCCCTAATCTCCAAATCTCTTAGAGCAATTTTGTAGCCGCTGCCCATTGCCGTGTATTCCGACAACGCTTCCAACCTTTTGTACGCAGTTTCATTTAATATTTTATTTCCGCTAAAAGTAAAGTACGCATATGCTTCGCGGTCACTACGCCCCACACGACCTTTTAGTTGATACAACTGCGACAACCCTAGCATATCGGCATTTATTACAATAAGCGTGTTAGCATTAGGCAAATCAACACCATTTTCAATAAGTGTTGTGCTTACTAAAATTTGTGTTTGATTGTTATATAACTTAAAAATTGCATCTTCAAGTTTTGATTGTTCCATTTGTCCGTGCGTAACATCAACTTCCACATTAGGAAACATTGTTTTTACTTTTGTGGCAAATTCAAAAATGCTTTCAACGCGGTTGTAAACTATCAACACTTGTCCGTCACGATTAAGTTCGTTTTCAATTGCGGTTTTTAATAAATCGTCCGAATACTCCTGAACCTTAACAATTGTAGGAATACGCGAAACAGGCGGAGTGTCAATTACACTAATATCTCTTACACCCATAAGTGCCATATTAAGCGTTCTAGGAATTGGCGTTGCGGAAAGAGTAAGCACATTAACCTGTTTTTTAATGTGTTTAATTTTTTCTTTATCGCCCACACCAAACTTTTGCTCTTCGTCCAAAATCAAAAGACCTAGGTTTTTAAAAACAACATTTTTGTTAAGCAGCTTGTGCGTGCCCACAACTATATCTATGTCACCACTCTTTAATCCGTCTATCACCTTTTTAACTTTGCTTTCACTACAAAATCTATTTAGCACCGCAATGCTAACCCCAAAGTCTTTCATTCGATACAAACAAGTGTTGTAGTGCTGTTCACTTAAAATTGTGGTTGGACACAAAAAGGCAACTTGTCTGCCGCTCATTATTGTTTTGAACGCAGCCCTGATAGCAACTTCGGTTTTTCCAAAGCCAACATCACCACAAATAAGCCTATCCATAATTTTGCCTTTCATCATATCGGTTTTTATATCCAAAACCGCTTGTGCTTGGTCTGGCGTTTCAGTGTATCCAAAGCTATCCTCAAATTGCTTAATAACTTCATCATCGTTTGGATAAACATAACCCTTTAAACTTTCGCGATCTTTATATAACGACACAAGGTCAAAAGCAAGTTGTTTAACATTTGCTCGCACCCTTTCTTTTGTTTTTAAAAACTCGTTGGAGCCAAGCTTATTTAATTGCGGATTACTATCTCCCACAAACCTAGAAAGGCTATCCATATTTTCTACCGGCAAATAAAGCTTGTCTGCATTTTTGTATTCAACAATAACATAATCGCGTGCCGAGTTTGATAGTTTTAATCGCTCCACACCCAAGCATTTGCCAATTCCATAGGTGTTATGTACCACATAGTCACCACTTTTTGGCAAAAAGTCATCATTTTCATTTTTTTGCGCTGCTTTTATTTGCTGTTTTTGAACCCCAAACAAGTTCGTGTTTCCAATAACCACAACTTGTTCTAGCTCTAGGTTTATGTTCATTCCAAAGCGTTTTGTAAGTAAGTTTATTTCGCCTTTAACTGTGTATCCAACAGACGAAATATTGTTGTATCTTAAATGATTTGCATCTAATAAATTAGTGATTTTATTTAGTCCATCTTTATTTTTAACATACATCAAAACAGTGTAGTTTTTATTTCTAAACTGCTGCAAATCGGACACTAAAAGTTTGTTTAAACCCCTATAGTTGCTTACAGGAACACACTTTAAATTAAACACTTTTGTGCTATTAAAAATTCTGTTAGAGCTTGTGATATACTGAAACCCAACAACCGCAAAATCTCTAAAATCAACTTGTTCTTTAAGGACTTGATTTTTAAGATGTTTTAAAGTTGATACAAACTTATTGTGTTCTTTTATGTTTTCGTTTAATGCATTAAAGGTTAGTTTCGTATCAATAACACCCACAACTGCATCACTAGGCAAGTAGTCTAAAATATTTCCGTTAATGTAATCGCAAAAACCAGTGCACCATAGCATATTGTTTAGTTTGTTTTCATATTGTATCAGTTCGGCTTTTGTTTCGCTATCCACCTTATCCAACACTTTCTGCGTATCCCCTATCCAACAACAATTTCCAATATTTAATTCGTCAACATCGTGTTCGTTTAACAATGTTTCAATGTTGTATAGTTTAATTTTATCTACAGTGTCGTAATCAAAGTACACTCTATATGGTCTATCGGCAAGCACTTCTACAATGTCACCCTTAACATTAAATTGCCCTTCGTTTTCAACGTAATCTGTGCGCGTAAAACCCGCTTTGATTAACTTGGACAAAAACTCATCTCTATTAAGTACTACACCTTTACTTAGGTTAATCATCTTGTTTTTTAGCCATTCCACATTAGGCAATTTGTAAGCTAAAAACATAGAATTTACAACCAAAACATCTATTGTGCCAGCCAAAACTGTATATAAAACATTTAGCACTTTTTCGTTGTAATCATTATCAAAAGGTGACATATTGTAATTAAGTTTTTCGTTTAACACTTCTACTCGCAAACCACATTCACTAAGTTTTTCTTTAATGGAAACGCTATCTTTAATGTCATCGGTCACAAGCAAAAGAAACTTACCCGTTTCGTTTAAAATGGTAAGTTTTGCATCTAGGTCGCAACCAAAAACTGTTAGTTTTTCGTTTTGATTTATTGAGTTTACAAGCGTAGCATAAATGCTACTATTATTCAAAAACTCTATCATAATGTGTTAAAATCTATATTTTCAATTTGTCCTTTTGTTTTTATAAACTCGTGTATTGCCTTGTTTGCTTTTGGCAAGGCTAATTCTAGTTTTTCCATACTCTCATCGTTAATACGACTTAAAACATAATCGATAATTGGCGTTTTTGTGTTTTGCCCAATGCCAACACGAAGTCTGGCAAAGTGTGTGTCGCCTAGTAGTTCGGTTATGTTTCGCATTCCGTTATGAGTGCCTGCGCTACCGTTTTTTCTAAAACGCAAACTGCCTAGCGGAATATCAAAATCATCGTACACCACAAGTATTTGACTAAGGTCTAGCTTTAACATATTTTTAAGTTCAACCACAGCTTGTCCGCTAAGATTCATATATGTGTGCGGTTTTAATAAAACAACTTTTTCGCCGTCCACAATACCTTCGGCAACAACACCCTTGTATTTTTTCTTACTAAACTCTAGCCCCACACTTTTTGCAAAGTTATCTATGGTTATAAAGCCCACATTGTGATATGTTTTCTCGTATTGTTTATTGGGATTTCCTAGCCCAATTATTGCAATCATATTATTCTTCCTTTTGTTTGATTTTGGCATTTGCGCGTGTCTTTTTGTCAATAAGTCGCATATTACTGTCTACAAGTGTGTTCTTTCTTAATAAGCTTTTTTCAACATAGCAATATGGTTTTACAAAAACGCCATCTTCTAATGCGGAGTTTAAAATAGTGCTTCCGCTAACACAACACTCATTTCCAAGGGTGCTGTTTTCTATTATATTTTTCTCTTTTATTACACAATTATTTCCAATAACGGTGTTTCCTTTTATAATGTTTCCACCAAAAATAATTGTACCTTTCCCAATTTTTACATCAGCTTCAATATAAGCATTTTGAATTTCAACACCGTTAATAATGTGTTCCGCGTAAATTCTTTCTTGTAAAATTTCGGTAGCAAACTTTAGCTGTTTGCGGTCTTCAACAATATAAAAGTCCTGTTGGTCATTATAATACACACTATCATAAAACACATCTTTTGCTGTTTTTAAATACTGCGTTTCAAATGCGTAACCGCCAGAAAACTTGCACGCCTTAACGCCTTTTACGGTTATGTAGTCCACTAAATTTTTAACCGCATTAGGTGTAAGCAAAATAAGGCTGTTTAGTAGCACAATTGTGTATTTGCTGTTTGTAAGATATTGCTTTAAAAAGTCCAAACTAAATTTTTCGCAAACAATTGATGCATTGCTATATTCACCGCAAGCAGTACTAACCCACTGCGAAAAGGTTCTGCCTAACACCTTTGTACCAGCTTTAGGTGGCTCCAATATAAATATCATAACCGAATTATCGGTGTCTTTTATTGTTTCTAATTTTAGTGTTTGAGTTTGCATTTTTCACTCCTTAGTTCGGCAAAAAAACTAGATAATAATGCCGAACACTCGTTTTCCAAAACCCCACCTACCATATTGCAAGTGTGATTAAACTTAACGTGTTCACCAACATCTTTTATTGAAAACTTTTTATCGTAAGCGCCAAAATACACATTTTTTAGCCTTGCGCTTAGTATTGCACCATAGCACATTAGGCAAGGTTCTAGCGTAATGTAAATGTCGCAATCTTCTAATCTAAAATCATTAATTTTGTGGCACGCTTTTTCTATTGCAATAATTTCAGCATGCTTTATAGGGTTGTTAAGTTTTGCCTTCTTGTTGTATGCCTTAGATAACACTTGGTTGCCTTTTGTAATAACTACCCCTACAGGAACGTCGCCATTTTTATACGCCTTTTTAGCTTCATTTAGTGCCAATTTCATAAATTTTTCTTGCATTAAATAAAACCCCAAGCATAAGTAAATAAAGTAATTAAAATTCCTAAAAATAGCGAGCAAATTAAAAATATATTATCCTTAAACGACGGTCTATACACCGCTTTTTGTTTTGGCATAATAACATCTAGCGGGCTTTTCATTTCTTCGTAATTAAGGTTTATCATTGTGTTGTTTTCTAGCACTTCTTGTAACACTTGACCTTGTTCCAACATAATTGGTTCATCAGACGAACCACCCACTTTGTAAACCTTTGCAATAGCCTTGTTTATCTTTTTTAAAATTGACTGTTTAAACAATAGCACCATAAAATAGTATAGCAATAGCGACACAACGCAAAGTACAGCAAAACAAATTACGCAAAGCAAAATAAAGTTAAGGTTTTGCATTTTTTCGAATATCGTTTTATAGTTTCCAAAAAGCCAGCCGCGAGCTTCGGCAAACTCTAAATATGTTGCAATAAAGTTGTTTGTAAAGTGGATAATTACAGCCACCCAAATGTTTTTAGCAATAACAGCAGCGTAGCCCATTACAAAGCCCAGCACAATGGCATAACCCACTTGGTTAATGTTAAAGTGAATAAGCCCAAAACAAACGCTGGATATAATAATGGCCTTAGTAAAGCCAATGTGTTTTGTGCCTTGTAGCAGCAAGCCGCGGTGCAAAAACTCTTCGCAAAGCGCTGGCAAAATAGCAACCAAAAATACCTGCAAAAAGAAGTTTGCCGTACTGTAATTTGGTTCTGCCCCACTAGCAAAAGTAAGCGGAGTTTGATAACCAGTAAAGCTAATCATTCCGTTAAAGATGCTAGAAACAATAATATTTAAAACAAAAGCAATTATACCAAGCCCAAAGCCCACCATAACCACCGAAAAAGTTGTGCGTTCGTAGTTGCAAGTTTTAAAAACCGCTTTTGGTTTTACGCCAATTAGCGCCATATATAAGCAAAATGGAATTATAAACAAAACAACTACTTGAATGGTTACAGTAAACAAAACATCGCTTAAAGTGTCGTTTAGACCACTAAAAAGGCCTAGCGAAACAGCAATTCTAATTCCGCAAAACAACACCATTACAATAAAGTATATTAAATATGTTTTAAAAACCGATTTCTTTTTTTGTTGTTCTATTTCTAACATAGCGCTCCTTTTAAATAGAATTTGACAGCCAAATAATTAGCGCAACAATAACGCCCGAATAAAAGTAAAATTTTTCATTAAAATCAAACGACATCACAAAGTCGCTAATCGACATTTTCTTAGTGTTTTCTTCTATTATAATGGTGTCGCCTTCAAAACTAATGTCTTGTAATTCGCCAGAGTTGTTTATTTTCTTTAACGCCCAAATTAGCAAAACAATTAGCCCAGCAGCCGCAACAGCAATGCCAATGGCAGCCATATATCCGCCAAAAGTTGGTTTAAATCCACCCAAGAAACTATTGTAACAACCAGCAAGTTCAAACACAACAACCATTACATTGTTTAAAAAGTGTAAAATCACAGAAAACAAAATATTCCCAGTGTAGTACGCAACAAAGCCCAAAACAAAACCCAAAATCACTTGATAAAAGGTTTGTTGAATTCCGCCGTGCATAAGACAGAACATAAGCGATGTGATAGTAACAGCAGTAATTGCAGTGCCACGACGCGAAAAGCCTTTTAGCATAATACCTCTAAACAAAAGCTCTTCTGCCACCGCTGGCAATAACGCATAACCAATTAGACCTAATATGATTGTAAACCAATTATTCATAGGAAAAACCGCCGAATCGCCCACATTTAATGCGGACAAAAGCATATTAATTAGCGGCATAAACCCAGCAATTGCAACACATAAGCCAAACACAATTGCTATTGACCACGCATTAAAACGCTTGGTTGGCGCAAATGCGTTTTTAACATTAATTTTGTTTATTTTGTTAAATATAAAAAACAACGCAAAAAATGTAATTGGAATAATAATTACGCCAAGATACATTGCAAACGGAGTGCTGGCAAATTCCTTATAACCACCCTTATAAAAAAGACTAAGCAACAAAACAATTAGCGTGTACGCTATACTTGCCAATATGTTTATAATTATTACATAGAAAAAAATTCTAAGTCCGTCTAAAACCTTATAGTTGTTTCGTTTTGAATTGTTGTTAATGTTGTTATTAAAATTTTCCATAATATTATTATATATTATAAATATTAAATATGCAAGTTAGAATACAAAAATTACAACAATAAAAATATGTTAAAACTTTAAAAAGCGTCATTAAATTTAATTAACAACGCCTTATAAAATATTAATTATTTCTTTTTTAACACAACACTAACTTGCCCTTCGCCATTTTGACCTACAAACTTAACCTTAATTTCGTCGCCTTCGTTGTATTTATATAGCTCGTTTCTAAGGTCTAGGGCGTTTAGAATATCCCTATCATTTATACCTACTATAACATCGCCATTAATTAGCCCAGCGCTTTTTAGCGGACTATTTTCCGCAAGGTTTTCTATAAAAAATCCTTGTTTTGTTGCGCTCAAATTTTTAAATTCCGCAATTTCCGCATCATAGCCATATGCACCAAGATAAGGGGTTGAAATGTTTGTACTACTGCCCACAACCTTGTTTAAAAGTGTGGAAATACTTTTTACTGGAATGGCAAACCCAATTCCTTCTCCGCCCGATATTTTAAGGGTGTTTATTCCCACAACTTCGCCGTTAAGGTTAATTAGTGGCCCGCCGCTGTTGCCAGGGTTTAGGCTGGCATCGTGCTGAATAAGGTTTTGCATATAACATTCGCCATTAGATCCGTTTACTTTTAGTGTGCGGTTTAAGGCACTTACAATTCCTTTTGTAAACGAGTGTTTTAGTAGCAAACTAAGCGGAGTTCCTATCGCAACCACGTCTTGCCCAACACTAATGTTGTCGTCGGCACTAAGTGGCAAATATGGAAGTGATACTGCTGATTTTAATATGGCAACATCTTGACTTTCATCACGCCAAACAAGGCTTGCCGAACCAGTATTTCCGTTGGATAAGTATAGCGTAATATTGTTTGCATTTGTAATAACGTGACTGTTTGTTAAAACATATCCGCCGCTGCTTACACACACGCCGCTGCCCACACTTTGCTCTGTACCGCTAACACTTGCCACACCCACCACAGCGGGCGTAACATTTTGCGCCATTTCCACCACATCACCATACGCCCTACTTACAATTTTAACTTCTTTTAACTCGCCGCTTTGCGACATTGTTTCAGTAGATTTTCCGCAACCCACAAGCAAAAATAAACAAATAAAAAATAACACAAATTTTTTCATAATTTTATCCTTTTTTAAAATTATTATATTTTGTGTCATTTTATGTAAAAATATGAGTTATTTTAAATAAAAAATTGGGCTAAATCCATTAGGTGGCGCAACATCAATTTTAATATGCACCCCTTCAATTATGCCATATTTTTTTAAGTAGTCGCAAATTGTGGAATATGCAAGCTCTGGGGTGTTGTTTTCTTCGCTAAGATGTGCAAGAAGCACTTGTTTTGTTCCACTGCCAACAAGTTTTAAAATAATTTCGGCACTTTGCGTATTGTTTAAATGCCCGCTTTTGCCTGCGATACGCTGCTTTAACATATATGGATATTTAGGGTTGTTTTGCAACATTTTTGGGTCGTGATTACTTTCCAAAACAACCAACTTGCTACCTTTTAGGTTGTTCACAATCTCGTCGTCGTAATGTCCCAAGTCGGTGGCAATGCTAAACCTATTTCCATTTTCTTCAAAGCTAAACCCCACACAACTAGATGCGTCGTGCGGCAATTTAAATGCTCGCACCACAAAATCACCAATTCTAAACGGCAAATCTTCAAAACACATAATTTGGTCAATATTTACATTGCCAAGTTTTGCGGTTAGTTTTTCATATCCGTCCGAATGACAATACAACATTGTGCCATATTTTCGCATAAACGCGCCAATATTTTTAGTATGATCAATATGTTCGTGTGTGTTTAAAATAGCGTCTATTTCACGCGGATTTATGCCAAGTTTATTAAGTTTTTCTTCTACATACGATACGGTTACGCCCAAGTCAATTAAAATTTTTGTGTTGTCGGTGTAAACCAAAACACAGTTTCCTTTGCTTGAACTTGCCAGTGTGCAAACTCTCATCTTAAGTATCCTTTTTTAACTAAAATATATTACAACAATAATTCTTTTTTGTAAAGCACAAAATAAGGTTATAAATTATTTTAAAATCTATCACAAAACATTTCTATAAAAAATAATTTTGCGTTATACTATTTGTATTACAAAACAAAAAGAGTATAACAAAAAACACCATATTGGCTAACCTAATTAGGTCACCTTTATGGTGTTTTTTTATTAATCTACATTGTAAATTACAACTTTGCCGTCCATCCAGCTATTAAAAAATCCTTTCATATCGCACGACATTGTTTTTTCAAAAACGCCCACCAAATGGTCTGGCGTAACATTTTGGAATTTATATGTTTCAAAATATTTACTTAGTGCCCTTAAAAACTTTTCGTCGCCGCAGTTTTCGCGCAAGCTATCAAACAACAACACACCCTTAACATATGCAATATACACGTATTCGTATTCGGTTTTGTAGGCGTTTAGTGGGCGGTTCATAGAAGTGTCCAATTTTTCGGTTGGATTAACTTTGTTTAGAACTTTTGTGTAAACATCCACAAATGTCACATACGAATTAGTTGTGTTTTTAATAACATCTTTAAACTCTACGCCATAATCCGGATTTTCACGATAAAATAATGCTGTGCTGTAATCGGTTAACCCTTCGTCTAGCCAGCCGTAGTCAAACTCGTTGTTTCCCACTAATCCATACCACCACTGGTGTGCGGTTTCGTGAATGATAACGTTTTGATAGTCCTTATAATCATTGCAAGCATCACTAATCATAACAAGGTTTGGGTATTCCATTCCGCCGTGAACAAAGTTGGTTTTCACAACACTAAATGTTGAATATGGATACACTCCAAAAAGTTTGTTAAAGGTTTTTATGCTGTCCACCGCTGTTTTTAAACTTTCGGTGTAGCTTACATCGTCGTAGTAATAGTATTTAATGTTAACATTTTGATAAGTTTCGCTTATCACTTCAAACTTGTCACTCATACAAAAAGCCCAATCTCTAACTGCTTTTGCTTGAATACTATACGTGTTGTTTTCGCCACTACTTGTTTGCTTTACAACTTCGCCAGTGTTTGCAACAACAAGTTCTTTTGGCGAGGTTAGTGTTACGCTGTAATTTGCAACATCGCTATAAAATGGGTCACCATTGTAATTGTATGGGTCTAAGTTCCACTCGCCATCGTAAACTGCCGCAATTGGATAAAAGTTTGCAACATTAATTACATTTTCGCCATATCCAAACCTGTGGTTGCAATTTGGAATAACCACCTTATAACTCATATCTAGCTTTATTCTGTCGTTGGGTTTCAATCCGCCTGTTGTTACTTCCAAAATATCTTTGTCGTCACCCAAATATACTGGCTCAATTGTTTCACCGTTAAGTTTTAGGCTACTAATAGTGATGTCGCCATAACTTACGCCATTTGGATATGCTTTTTCAAGGTTGGAGTTGCTAACAGGCTTGTTTTTTGCACCTTCCGCAAAAGCCTTAGGATACAAGTGAAAGTAAATTTTATCAAAGTTTACATCACTAGAATTAACATAATCTACATTTTGCTCTACATCTAATGTTTTATTTTCATATGTTATATTTAAATTATAATTAGTTAAATTTTTGCTTGCTTTATTTATTTCTTTTTCGGTTGGACTAGCACACGCTGTAAACCCAAAACAAGCAACAACAAAAAATAAAAATGCCACAAATCTTTTCATTTTAACCACCTTTTAAAAATTAAAGTTAAAATATTATATTTATGGCATTTTAAAAATATGTTTTTTTAATATTGTTTTATTATACTGCCTTCTTCGTTGTTACTCTTGGTCACAACAATTCGGTTGTTAATAAAGTTTTGCATTTTGTCTACGTGCGAAATAAATCCCACAGTAAAGCCCATTTGGATTAGCGAGTTAAAACTATCCAAAACCGTTTCAATATAGTTGTCACTAAGGCTTCCAAAACCTTCATCAATAAAGAAAAAGTTAAATTTCTTATTGTTGTTAACAGCAATACTTTGACTAATTCCTAGTGCAAGCGAAAGTGAAATAATAAATCTTTCGCCACCGCTAAGAGTTTTCACTCCACGACTAACTCCGCCATTAAAATTGTCTATCACATAAAACTCACCATTGTATTTTAGCATATACTTTCCTTTACTAATGCGATATACAAATCTATTGCTAAACTGAGTGATAAGTAACATATATTCTTCCGAAACATAATCTAAAAGTTTTCCATTTGCAGTTAAGCTTGCAAGCTCGTTTACATTATCAAGTTGTTTTTGAATTTTTTCTTTTTCATCTTTTAATGTATTAATTTTATTAATAGCATCAATATATCTTCCAACCGCTTGACCAGCTAGTGCAACATTAATTGAATATGTTTTAATTTTATTTTCTAATATTTCAATTTGTTCAAACTCGTCTTTTACTTGTTCTTCGGTTACTGTTTTTTCGTTAAGTTTTTGTTTTAACTCTTTAATTTTAGAATTTAACACTTCCATTTTTGTTTCAAAATCGGAAATATTAAGTTTTGCTTCATCAAGTTTATTGTCATCTAAGCATAGGTTTGTGTCATAAACCACATTATCTTGTGACTTAATGTTAAGTTTTTTAATTTCAGCGTCAACTTCTTTAAGTTGTTTTTTGTAGTTTTCCAAAACCGTCATAGCAACTTCAATTGCAACAACCGATTTATTCTTTTCGTCGTTAAGTTCTATCTTTCTTAGGTTTAAGTGTTTTACCAAGTCTTCTAGTTCTTCTACACTGTTATATAGCTTTTGATATGTTTTTTCATCGGTATAATTTTTAAGTTCGGCTTGTAAATCTAAAATGTGCGATTTTAAAAGCCTTACTTCGTCTTTACAATCTTGCAAAGCAAATTGTTTTTCGGTTATTTGTTTTTCACAAATTGCGCGGTCTATGCCAACCTTATTAATTTGCATTTTAAGTTCTTCATTTTGTTTTACTAATGCACCATTTGCTTTAGTTAACTCTTGTTGAAGTTTATCAAAATCTTTACTGTATCTTGAAATTGCTTCGTAATCGTTTTGAAGACCAATTACTTGTGTACGAGTTTTTTGTTCGTAATCAGCAAGACTATTTAGCAAATTGTTTACTTCGCCGTAAATGTCAAATTGATTTACTTCGGCAAGAGAATCTGGGTTTACAAGTGTACGCGCGTAGCTAATGTAGTCCAAAATTCCTTCAACCGATTTTATGCTTTTAACATCTTTTAATTTATCCAAAATTGCATTGTTGTCCGATATTGAAAGTTCTATGTTTTTGCTATCACGCTCTGCATCGTCTATCATTGTTTTGTAGTCGCCAAGTGCAATCTTTAAAGCCCTAATATCTTCCAATAGGTTTTCGGTTTCGACTTCTTTAAATTTTTTCTGCGCTTCTAGCTGTTCTATTTTTGCTAAACACGCAGCTCTAAGTTCCTTATCGTTTTCAATGCTTTTTAATTGTTCTTTTAATGCTTTTAATTTTTCACCATTTTCATTTAGTTGTTCGTCCAAATTTTCCAATTCGTCGGTCGCATTAATTAAAAGCTGTTTGTCTTCTTTTAATTCTAGCGTAATGGCACTAACATCTTTTTCAATGTTGTTTTTCTTGTTTAGTTTTATGCTATACTGACCATATTTTTCGGTGAACTCAACTTGTTTTTTAAGCTCTTCTATTTGTTTTGTTTCGCTTTTTAGTAGCACCAATTCGGTTTCTCTAGAATTAAGCTCTTTTGTAAGTTCTAAGTTTTTTACAAGTTGCTCGTAATTTTGTTTTTTATCTTTTAATTCTTTTTCGGATTTTTCTAGTTCTTTTTCGTTTTCGCTAAGGTTTTTCTTAACATCTTGCAAATCGTGGTCGTCCACATTGCCAAACATCTCTATTTTTTCTTGAATATTAAGTTTGTTTAGTGTAACAATATCTCGTTTTCTTTTAATTTTGTCTTGCAAGTTTGCGCCAAAATCTTCTAGGTTGAAAAGTTTTGCAATAGTCTTTTTGCGGTTTGCAGGAGTATCCATTAAAAACCTATCAAACTCGCCTTGTGGCAAAGCGATACATTTTGAAAATTCTTTTTTGCCAACTCCTATAAGTTTTAAAATATACTCATTAACATTATCTGTCTGTTCCGCCAAAACCTGATTTGTGGCTGTATCTATTAACATTGCGTCACTTTTAACGCCGCTAGCACGAACCTTGTAATCGCGTTTTACTAAAAACACCTTATTTTCGCCACTTGCTTCGCATTCAAACGAAAAGTAAATGTGCGCTTCTTTGCTGTTTACATTAATAATGTTTTGTATTGTTTCGCGGTCGCTAGAACCATACAAAGCAATAACAATAGCGTCCAAAATTGTGGTTTTTCCACTGCCTGTTTCGCCAAAAATGCCAAATAGATTTGACTGAGCAAGTTTGTCAAAGCAAACTTCCTGTTCGCTAACATAACTATTAATGCCTTTTATTTTTAAATTAATTGGTTTCATACACATCTTCCCCCATTAATTCCAAAAATAATTCCTTAACTTCGGGTTTTGCAGCTTTGCCAGTTGTTGATAGCACAAACTTATCAAAAACCTCGCCAGTTGTTAGGTCTTTTTTGCTTTCAATTTCGCCTTCATGCATCAACTCTTCGTTTAAGACACTAAGCGTAATTAAATTTGGATGTTTTTGCCTTAACTCTTTAAGTTTTTCAAACGACACACACCCTGCTTGTTTTAATGTGGCTTTAACATAATCATTTTTACACACATCACAAAACTTCTCAATTTCGTCTAAAGAATCGGAAGTAAACACAACAAGCTTTTTGGTTTCCAATTCTATTGGCTCCACATTTTTAACGCCATTGCAATCAACATCTACAATTAGCACATATCGATCACCAGACTCGTCTTGAAAGTGGTTGTTTAAAATTGAACCACTGTAGTACATATAGTGGTCTTTATCTAGTTTTGTAAGCTTGTGAATATGACCAAGTGCAACATAATCTGCGCCAACATTTAACACAGATTTATCAACAAACGACAAGTTGCTAGATATTCGCATATACTCTTCCAACCCTTCGTACGATAGATTAGAACCATATGTTAACAAATGCGACATTAAAATGTTTATTGTGTTAGGTTTAAATTCCTTAACCGCAGGAGCAAGCCACTCGCGTATTTTTTGCTCGTAGGTTTCGCCTTCTTTTAATGTGTCATTAAAGCGAGCGCAAGTTGGATATGGCAAGCATGCCACAACCGCTTCTTCGCCAGCCTTGGTTTTAAACTTAATATATCCGTTTCCGCTTGCTGTAGGATAAATATTTTTAGCGTTGTTTGCATTTTTTGCAATTTTAATATCGTCAGGATATCCCACCAAATATATGTTAAACTTGCTAGAAAATAGCGACGCATTAGACATTCTTTTTGGCTCGTCGTGGTTTCCCGCAATAGCTATTACTGCGGTGTTTCCGTTGTTGCTAAGTTCGCTTGCAGTGCGATAAAAAAGACTTTCCGCATCGGCAGATGGAACAAACGTGTCGTAAATATCGCCAGCAATAAGCACCATATCTACGGCTTTTTCTTTTGCTATTTTAATAACTTGCTCTAACACTTGTTTTTGTTCTTCTAATCTATCTAGGTCGTCGGTTTTTTTACCCAAGTGCCAGTCAGCGGTGTGTAATATTCTCATAATACTTCTCCATTTTTCTTATGTGTATTATATCATATAATAATTATATTAGAAAACAAAATACAAAAAAAATAGGAAGATTTATAAAAACAATCTTCCCATATGTTTATTTATGATAAATGTCATCGTTCCAAGTTGTTGTAATTGTGTGTTTGTTTAACATATTTTTATACTTGTCTAATGTTGCTTGTTGTTTGGATAATTCAATTTCTGTTCTGCCAATAATTCGTCCAACATTGTAAGAGCCCTGCAACTCGTTTACATTAAAAGCAAGTGCCAAGCCAATAAGATTTTCATTAATACGCCCCTTGCTTACAAACTGTGTTTTTTCACCATCGTCGGTTATTTCACACTTAGTAACAAAATTATCCGATTGTGAAAATTTAATACCTTTGCCATTAAGTGGCGTATAACACACTTTTACAAAATTAGATAATCTATTTGTAGATTTTAATAGTGCTTCTTCTTTTGGCTCAACAATTAGCGCGCCAAAAAGCGATTTTTCCACATCAAATCTTTGAATAACGCCTGAGTTTGCAATTTTAAAACCAATCTTTTTATTTCCGTCGCGTTCTGCAAAATACTTGTTTGCTAGCACAAAGCCGTTGTTTATGGCTATTATCATATCTAAGTCGTTTTTAGTGTCTATTGGCAAATTGATTTCGCAAGACATATCGGCGCTTGTTCTCTCGTTTTTATACTCCACAACAAGTTGCGGCATAAACAAACTTTTTATAATAGCAGTTATCATTTTTATCCCCTTGTATGTTTAAATTGTAACACAAAGCATAAAAAAAATAAATACCTAATTTAAAAAAATTAGATACCCACTTTCTCTTTTTATTAAAAACTAATCCATATAACGTGATTTTAGTGAAAAATCGCTCTTTTTAGGTGGTTTTACATCATAACTAGAATTGCCCAAAAAGTCGCTTATATCGTCTAGTCTATTTACAGCTCTTTGTTCAAATATTCGCACATTATAGTTTTGCAAAGCAACTCTATATTGTGGTTTTTGTTCTGGTTTTAGGCTATTATACACAAAGTTAAACCAACGCTTGTCTTGCACGCAAATTTTGCCAGACTGCTCTTCATATTCTTTGCCCAACGATGTGTAAAACTGCATATATTCTTCACTTTCAAACACTTCGTTTGATTGCTTTACAATGTAATCTGCCTTAAAAACTGTTTCACCTGCTTTGTTTTTAAACTTATCCACAACAATGTCTAAATTAGAATTTGGATACTTTCTTGTAAAGTAAGCAAGCACGCTATATTGTGTTGCGTCATCTAAATATTTTTTAACATCTTCCGCTGTAATATCAGCCAAAAAATCGTCCATAATTTCATCTCCGTTTTTTAAAGGGTTTTGCCATTATATCACTTGGGTATGTCAATTTCAAGCACTTTTTTAAAATAATTAAGTAAATTTTAGTCAAATATGTTTTTACCCCTATTTTTCGCGATTTTTCGGCAATTATTTTGCATATTTTGAAAAGACAAGCTGCAAAATATCCATTCGGCTTTTTAATAATTTAATCATACACTGCTTATCTACAATGCTGTTTTTTAGCGTTAATATCTTTATAATTTTGTCTATTAATTCCATTTCACACTTGCAGTAATTGCAGCAGTTTCTATTTAAATCTTTATCACAGCAATATCTGTAATCTAGCCCACGCCTACAACCACACGATAGTGCTGTAATTTTATCTTCGCGCGTTGTTTCTATTAACTTTGCTATCATTTCGCTGTTGTTTACATCTTTATTTTCCAGCCACTTAAAAAACGCTTCACACCTTAAAAGCAACTCAAAAATTTCGTCCACTTCTGCCATTTGTTTTAACTCAGGCACTTCGCACATACTAACTGTGGCTTTATTATATTCGGCATTCATTTTTTCAATTACTCTATCTGTAGGAAACTCACTATCGTTATACATCTAAAAATCCCCCATTAATTAATATGTGGAAAACCTTAGTAAAATGATAAAAACCAAAAGGTATGTAATAAAACAAAAAAAGTAGATATTTTTCTATGCAATCTACTTTTATATTTTTTAAACTTAAAAATTTTAATACTCTTTTCTATCTTCTAGTGCTTTAGTTAGCGTAACTTCGTCGGCATACTGTAAGTCGCTGCCCATTTGAATGCCTTGAGCAAGTCTACTAACTTTAACCCCAAGCGGTTTTATTAGTTTTGCAATATATGATGCTGTAACTTCGCCTTCAACATCGGGATTTGTAGCCAAAATAACTTCTTTTATGTTTTCGTTGTTTATTCTTTCAACAAGCTCTTTAATTCTAATGTCGTTTGGTCCACGGTTTTCTAGCGGACTAATTGTGCCGTGCAAAACGTGATAACGCACCTTAAAATTGCGCGCTTTTTCTAGTGCCAAAACATCTTTAGGGTCTTTAACCACACACACAATATCGCTTTTGCGGTTTTTGCAAATTTCGCACTCATCTAGGTCTGTAAAGTTTCCACAAGTTTTGCAATAATGGATATTCTTTTTTGCTTCCACTAGTGCATTTGCCATAAACTCCACATCGGCACTATTAAGGTTTATAATGCTATACGCGTATCTTTCGGCGGTTTTTTGACCAACTCCCGGCAACATTTGAAAAGCACTAATAAGTTTTTGCATACTTTCAATGTTGTTTTGCATTAAAATAAACTCCCCATTGGATTGTTTACTTTTAGGCTTTCTTCCAATTCTTCGGCTTTTTTGTTTGCTTCGTTTATGGCAGCAACAATAAGGTCTTCTAGCATTTCCACATCATCTGGGTCAACCGCTGCTGGCTGAATTTTAATGCTTTTTAAATTTTTGTGTCCGTCAACAGCCACCGTAACCATTCCGCCACCCGCTGTTCCTATAAGCTCGGCGTTGTTAAGTTCTTCTTCCGCCTTAGCCATTTGTTCTTGCATTTGTTCTTGCATTTTTTGTGCTTGACGCATAATGTTTTGCATATTTCCGCCAAATCCGCCCATTCCTTTATACATAAAAATATCTCCTTTTACACTATAATTAGTTTATCTTTAAATTCATTTTTTAAAAATTCCACAACATCAAATTTAGAAACTTCTTCTTGTTTTATAATGTTTAAAATTATTGTTTTGTCAATTTCCTTAACCGCTTCGTCTAGCACTTTTTGAAGAGCTAAAAGTCCGTCATATTTATCGCTAGAAATTTCAATATTTAGCATATTGCTTTCCATACTATGCTTTGCACTTTCCATAAGCAAATATAGTTTAATTTCGTTTTTGTTTCTAAGTGTAATTAGCAGCTTGCCCCAAATTTGTTTTTCGTCATATTGTTTTAACCCAGCGGATACAACAACTTCGGGACTTCTACTAAAATTTAGGTTTTTCTCCGCACCGCCACTAAGGCGCTTTTCAAGTTCCGCCACTTTGCTTTCAAGTTTTGAAATACGGTCGCAATCATCCACCAGCCCAAGCACCACAATTTCAAACAACGCACGTGGATTTTGGGTGTAGCGGAAGTCTTGTTCCAGCGAGCCCAACCTTTGCATAATGTTTAAAACATCGTTTATGTTTGCAACCTTTGCTAATTCTTCCAATTCTTTTAGTACATCGGCAGGATACTTTAAAATATCCTTATAATTATCACAAGTAATCACAACGGCAATATCTCTAAAATATCCCACAAGGTCTTTTGCAACCATAGAAAAGTTTTTGCCGCTTTTTGCTATTTCGTTAATGTAGTTCAACAAATTTTTCACATTTTTATTAATAATGTTTGTTGCTAGCGATTTTAAAACTTCGTTGTTTGTAATGCCAACCGCTTCAACCACTGCATTGTATGTTACATTTTTATTGGTGTACGCCACACACATATCGGCAATTGAAAGAGTATCCCTTACACTACCCTGACCAAGTTTTGCAATAAGCGAAACCGCAGCGTCTTCGTATTTTATTCCACTATCGTCAAAAATATGTTTTAAGTGTTTTTCTAGTGCTTCGTTGCTAACAAGTTTAAAATCAAACCTTATACAACGGCTCAAAATTGTTGCTGGCAATTTTTGTACTTCTGTTGTGCCTAAAATAAACACAACATATTTTGGTGGTTCTTCTAGCGTTTTTAGTAGCGCATTAAATGCACTGTCGGTTAGCATATGAACTTCGTCAATAATATACACTTTATATTTGCCATTAACAGGCGGATATTTTACTTTTTCACGCAAATCTCTAATTTCTTCTACACGGTTGTTGCTGGCAGCATCAATTTCAATAATATCCATATTGTTTGGATCGGACAAAATTTTGCAAGTATTACACTTGTTGCAAGGTCCGTTTTCAAAATGCTCACAATTTATGGCTTTTGCAAAAATTCTTGCAATACTTGTTTTGCCTGTTCCACGAGTTCCCGTAAACAAATACGCGTGTGAAATTTGGTTGTTTTTAATTTGGTTTATAAGCGAGCGAGTAATGTGGGTTTGCTCCACAACCTCATCAAAATTAGATGGTCTGTACTTTCTGTATAATGCTTGATATTCCAACTAATTAATCCTCCTTTTTAAAGTTTTGAAGTTTTTGCTTTATTCTAGATAGTGCATTATCTACACTTTTGTAAGTTACATTTAACTTTTTAATTATATCATTATATTTGTATCCGTCCAAATAAAGTTGAAGCACTTGTTGTTCAAAATTGCTTAATTTATTAGAAATAAGCTCGTTTAAATTTTTACTGTTTTCCTCGTTAATCACTTCAAGTTCGGGCGACAACGCTGTGCTTGGAATAGACACAACCGCGTCGTTTATACTAAGCTCGCCTTGATTGTTTAGCGACAATCCTTCGTTTAGCGGAAAGTTTTTATAACTATGCGATTTTTTTATAGCATTAAGAATTTGTTGTTCCACCAACCGCCTTAAATACGGCACCCACTCGCACTTTGTTTCGTCAAAAGTATTAACAGCCTTTAAAAAACCAAACATACCTTCTTGCACAATATCATCGTTGTTTCCGTCAACAAGATAGTATTTTTTGGCAATAAGTAGCACTATGCGCTTATATTTATCATACAATTCGTCCAGTGCTTTTTCGTTTCCACCCTTGGCGGATTTTATTAATTCAATATCTTCCAAATTATTTTTTCCTTTGATTAAAACATTCATACAATGCAATACCTGTGGCAACGCTAACATTAAGCGAGTTAACCTTTCCAACCATATCTATTGTTACAATTCCGTCGCACAACTTTTTGGTTAGGGCGCTAACACCAAAACCTTCGCTGCCCATAACAATTGCTATTGGCCCTGTAAGATTGGCTTTTGAAATATCTTGACCACCAAGTTCGCAAGCATAAACCCACACTCCATTGTTTTGTAAATATTTAATAGTGTCGTTTAGGTTTGTAACCTTTGCAATGTTAACATAGCTTGTAGCCCCTGCGCTTGTTTTTATTACTGTTTCGTTTACGCCGCATGCGCGGTTTTTAGGAATAATTACACCACTTACGCCCAAACAATCACAAACTCTAATAATAGAACCCAAGTTGTGTGGGTCTTCCACTCCGTCTAAAACCAAAATAAATGGGTCAACTCCACGCTCTTTTGCGTATGCTAAAATATCGTCTACTTCGCAGTATTTATATTCTTCAACCACGGCAATTAAACCTTGATGTTTTTTTGTTATACTTTCTCTATCTAGCACATCGTTTGAAACAAACTGAATTTTTACTTTGTTTTGTTTTGCTAATTTTATAATATCATTAAAAACCTTATCTTTGCTAGAATTGCTAGCGACAAGTTTTGCTATTTGTGTTCCGCTAATTAGCGCTTCTCTAACTGCGTTTCTGCCTTCAATTTTCATCGTTTTCTCCTATGCACTTGTTTAAAATATAGTTTAATCTTTCTTTATCGCCCGCTAAGTACAAATATCCTAGCACTGCTTCTAACCCAGTTGCGCGTTTGTACTCTTGCACGCTGGCGTTTTTAGCAACAGATGCTGTTTTGTAATTGCGTCCTCTTTTAAAAACTGCAAGTTCGTCTTCGGTCAAAAGTGGCAACAAGTTTTCTATAGCAACACTTTGTTTGCTTGCCTTAACATAATCGGTTGTAAGTTTATGAAGTTCGCCACTTTTTGCGTGGTGACTTAGTACAACTTTATTTCTAACAAACAGCGTGTACACTCCGTCGCCCACGAATGCCAAAACTTGCGGATTTTCCTTTTTTAGGTCGTTTTTTTGTAGTAAGGGTAAATTAAAATAGTTTTCCAAATATTATCTCCTAAATTTAGTTATATTATATCACTAAAATCCCCTATTTCCAACTATTTTAAAATTATGCGGCAAATAGTTTTCATAAAAAGCGGATTTAACAAATAAAATAATTAATAATAACAATATTTGGGGAGAACCTTATGTTTTTAAATATTAAATTAAAAGCCGTAATTGCATTTATTTTATCGCTTGCATTAAGCTTTGCAACAAGCATTTTTATATATCGCAGCATCAACGCAACCACAACACCAAAACTTAATTACACAATTGTGCTCGACGCAGGACACGGCGCTAGAGATGCTGGCTGCAGCGGAGTTAACACAGGTGTAAAAGAAAGCGACATTAATTTAGAAATTACACTAAAGCTAAAAACATATCTTGAAAACTTTGGATTTAATGTGGTTTTAACCAGAAAAGACGACAGCCCACTATACTCCGCCAATGCAAAAAACTGCAAAAAAGAAGATATGGAAAAACGCGAACAAATTATTAAAGAAGCAAAAGCGGATTTAGTGATTAGTATTCACCAAAACTCGTTTCCGGAACTAACCGAAAAAGGCGCACAATGCTTTTTTAATCCAGAAAACGAAAGCAGCTACAAACTTTCAAACTGCATTCAAACCCAACTAATAAAGCAAATTGAAAATGCAAGGAAAGCACCAAATAAAGGCGATTATTACATTTTAAACATTACAAACGATTTGCCCATTAGTATTGTGGAATGCGGATTTTTAACAAACCCCGACGAAGAAGTTTTGCTATGCGACAGTACCTATCAAAACAAACTTGCCTATGCAATAATGTGCGGAATTGTGGACTATTTTGGAATTGAAAACACTAGCACTCAACTAAACGACTATTACACTTGCTAATATGACTTTTCTTGTAATATGACTTTTCTTGTAATATGACTTTTCTTGTAATATGACTTTTCTTGTAATATGACTTTTCTTGTAATAAAAAACCGAGCAACAAAACTCTGCTCGGTTTTTTTATATTACATTAAACGTTTTCTATTTGCGATATGTTTTTTATACATTTGTCTATCAAAATAAGGTTCTGTATTCCAATCTATTGTTTTTAGGTTTTGCTCCATTGTGTCCATAGGAACATCGCCAGAGCGCAAATGCGATGTAACCAAACCAGTTGAATTTTCTATGCAGTGTTGAAATGAATAATCAATATTGTTAGCACTAGCAGCGGGTTTATGTTTTTTAACAGCAATATTATATAGCGCCAACATCGTTTTTGCTTGGTTATCGGAAACTTTAAAATTGGCATAATTTTTAGGGATATAATCTTGCAAACAACTAAACGCAATCCCAAAAGTTTCTGTTGAACGAACGGACATACCGGTTTCGCTATCCACATAATCTTTTACATTGTACACCCTAATGGCATTGTAAAGATTTTCACCCATTAGTGACAACATTCTAATAACTGGCGTGTGCTGACCTAGGCTAGGAATTGAATAAAAAGTTCCGTCTTCGGTTATTATTCCTTCGGGAGTAAATTTTTCTAGCGTATACTTTTTATCTACACCAGCTGCAAACAAGTTTTCGTTTTGTTCTTTGCCAAGTAGTGAAATTTGTTTTGATATAATTTCGTCACCAACTCTGTCAAACACAAAAACATTTTTCTCGCCAGCAACAGAAGAAATGTTGTTTACATAATTTTTACTAACCATTTCGCTATTAAACAATTTTTCCATTGGAAATTTACGATATTTAAAAATGTAATGCGGATTATCTTCTGTTCCGTCGTTGGCTATAATGCCCGAAACACGAAGCGAATCTATAACTTCACTAAGCTCTATGCCAAGCTCCCTTTGTGCGCGGCGATACACAATTTCACTAGCAGAATCAAATGAGAAAAAGCCTTTTACATAGTTGCTATTAAAAAGATTGTAAAGCAATGTTTTAAAGTACTCGTTATTATCCTTATACTTGTTTGTTTCGTCCACGCTTTCGTCATAACTCACTGCAGCTCTGCCTGTAAAATCGTACGACATCTCCACAAGTTTTGCATCGCACTTTTCACGCTCTTCTTCTTTTTGTTCTTCACTTTTTTCGTTTATGTGTTTTATTATTTCTTCTATGCTGCTTTCCATAAAACTAATCCTTTTTGTATGAGTATTTTAAGTTTATGCTAGGTGATGCAGTTAAACTTAAATCTGCCAAATTCTCCCCGTCCATTATGCTAAAATATGCTTCCGCGCCTATCATTGCAGCGTTGTCGGTGCACAAAATTATTGGCGGAAAATATGCTATAATGCCGTGCTTTTCACACTCGCTTGTTAAAAACTCTCTAAGCCCAGAGTTTGCAGCAACACCACCAGCAACAGCCACCTTGTTTAGTCCATATTCTTTACACGCCCTAATTGTTTTGTCTACCACAAGCATTTTAACGGTGTTTTGAAACGACGCACAAATGTCATTCACTGGCACGGGCTCGCCCTTTTGCTCCAACTTGTGTATGTAATTTATAACAGCAGTTTTTATACCACTAAAACTAAAATCGTAGCCTTGTTCCATATGTTTTAGGTTTACAAACTCAATGCTTGGATTGCCAAGTTTTGCAAGCTTATCCACCTTAGGTCCACCTGGGTAGCCAAGCCCCAAAACCTTAGCCACCTTGTCATACGCTTCGCCAATTGCATCGTCAGTGGTCGTGCCAATAAGCTCGTTTTCGCTAAATGATTTCACCTTTACAAGCGCGGTGTGACCACCACTTACAATAAGCCCAACAAATGGCGGTTGTAGGTCTTTAAACGCAATATAATTTGCGCTCATATGTCCTTTTATGTGATTAACCTTAATAAGTGGAACATTAAGCGCATAAGCTAGAGCTTTTGCAAAGCTTACGCCCACCATTAAACACCCTACAAGACCAGCGCCATATGTTACAGCAACCGCATCGATATCGGCTAATTTAATTCCGCTTGCCGTAATTGCTTCATTTACAACATTATCTATTGCCATTATGTGGTTGCGGCTAGCAACTTCTGGCACAACTCCGCCAAAGCGTTTGTGAATGTCTATTTGGCTGGAAATAATGTTTGAAAGCACTTCTCTGCCGTTTTTAACAACTGCAGCACTTGTTTCGTCACAACTACTTTCAATGGACAATACGTACACATCTTTTTTGTTTTTAAGGCTATTAAATTTTTGTAAAACATCAAGCTGATACATTATTTTTTACTTCCTTGTTGTTTTAAATATGCAAAAACAAATTCGTCTAAATCGCCGTTCATAACAGCAGTCAAATCGCTTGTTTCTGCACCTGTTCGAGTATCTTTAACAAGCGTGTAAGGGCAAAAAACATAACTTCTAATTTGGCTGCCCCATTCAATTTTTTTAACATCGCCTTTAAGCTCGTTTATACTGTGTTTTTTGTTTTCAATAGCAAGCACCATAAGCTTGCTTTTTAGCATATTCATAGCGGTTTCTTTGTTTTGCATTTGGCTGCGCTCGTTTTGACACGCCGCAACAATGCCAGTAGGGATATGTGTAATTCGCACTGCACTATCGGTGGTGTTTACGTGCTGACCGCCAGCACCGCTACTGCGATAGGTGTCTATTTTTAAGTCTTTTTCATCTATCACCACATTAGGCGCGTCTGTTAGTCCGGGCATAACTTCAACGCTTGCAAACGATGTGTGGCGGCGTTTGTTTGCGTCAAACGGACTAATTCTAACTAGCCTATGCACACCCATTTCACCCTTTAAGTATCCGTACGCATTTGTGCCATTTACTAAAAACTCTATGCTTTTGTATCCTGCACCATCGCCATCTATATAGTCTAAAATTTTAACTTGAAATCCTTTTTTGTCGCAATACATTTTGTACATTCTAAATAGCATTTGCGTCCAATCGCACGCTTCTGTTCCGCCTGCACCGCTGTGGATTTTTACAATCGCGTTGTTTTCGTCAAACTCGCCATTTAGTAGCGTGGTTATATAAAACTCGTCTATGTTTTTTTGTAACACCGATAATTCTTTTTGAATATCCGCTACAATGCTATCGTCATCCAAAGCTTCCGCTTCGTCTATAAACTCGCGCAAGTTGTAAATTTTAACTTTGTACCCTTCAATATTTTTTATATCGTCGCTAATTATTTTAATTTTGCGGCTAATTTCGGTGCTTTTTTTAATGTTTGAGTAAACACTTGGGTCGGATAATTCGGTTTCATATTTTTTTAAATCCGCCTGCAATTTATTTAAGTCAAAGACAGTCGACAATTACATTGTAATTGCCAACAATATTATTTAACTGTTCTTTTTCGTTGTTTAAAATCATAAATTTTTCCTTTTACAATATTTTTTTAAACCAATTAAGGCAAAATATATTATAGCCCCATATTATTTATTATATTATATCACAATATTACATTAAAAACAATATTAAGCCACACACAAGTTGTTTAGTAAAACAACCCAGTTTTATCCTTATACAAAAACAAGGCAAGTTTAGTTGCCCTGTTTATAATTTATTGTTATTTTGCACCACAGCAGTTTTTGTATTTTTTACCACTTCCGCAAGGGCAAAGTTCGTTTCTGCCCACAATCTTGCCTTTTGTGGTTGCGCTTGTGGTTGAATTGTTGCTACCAGCAATAACTTCGCGTGGTTTTGGCGCTTGTTTTATTTCAATATTAACCTTGTAGTTAATAAGGAATGTTGCGGTTTCTTCTCTAATACGGTCAACCATTTCTTCAAAAGCTTCAAAGCTAATGCGTTTGTATTCCACAATTGGGTCGTGGTTTCCGTAGGCTTGAAGACCAATTTCGTTTCTAAGCATTTCAAGATAGTCAATATGATCCATCCAGTTGCTATCAACAACTCTTAGCAATATGTCGCGCTCAATTTTGCCTGTGTCTATGCCAATTTTGCCAATTTCGGTACATTTTGTTTCGTAGCGGTTAATAACTTCTTTTGCAACTTCGTCGGCAAGTTCTTGTGGTTCTTTGCCTTCAACCATTTCTTCGGTTACAAAGTTTGTTTCTGGTGGGAAAACTTTTCCATTTAGGGCGTTGTTTATTGCCTCAATATCCCACTCGTCCCAACTGCTGCCGTCACCTGTTTCGCGCAAAACAATGTTCATAGCAAGCTCGCTAATCATCTCTACAACTTCGTCGTGAATGTTAGCACCATCCAAAACGCGGTCACGTTCTTTGTAAATAAGTTCACGTTGTTGGTTGTTAACGTCGTCAAATTTCAAAACGCTATGACGCGCGCTAAAATTGTAACCTTCAATTCGTTTTTGAGCGGATTCAATTTGACGCGATAATAATTTCATTTGGAAAGGCGTATCTTCGTCTATTTTAAAGAAACGCATAATGCCTTGCATTCTTTCTCCGCCAAAACGACGCATAAGCTCGTCTTCCATACTAACAAAAAACACACTGCTGCCTGGGTCACCTTGACGACCTGCACGACCACGAAGCTGGTTGTCAATACGGCGGCTTTCGTGACGTTCGGTGCCAATAATATGAAGACCGCCAAGAATAATAACTTGCTCTTTTTCTTTGTTTGTAATTTCCTTAAACTCTTTGTAAAGCTTGTTGTACTCATCTCTAATGCGGTTTAGTTCTTCGTTGTCGGTAGTGATAAGCGAAGTACAAAATTCTATTTGTTCTTCGTTGTAACCCATTTCACGCAACTTTTGTTTTGCCATATATTCTGGGTTTCCGCCTAGCAAAATATCTGTACCACGACCAGCCATATTTGTGGCAAGCGTAACGGCGTTTAGTCTGCCCGCTTGTGCTACTATTTCACTTTCGCGAAGGTGGTTTTTAGCATTTAACACATTGTGTGGAATTTTTGCACGCTTTAACGCGTTACTAATTAATTCACTTTTTTCAATAGTTACCGTACCCACTAGCACTGGTCTGCCAGTAGCGTGAACTTCCTTAACCGCTTCTACAATGGCGTCAATTTTAGCACGCTCGGTCATATAAATAATATCTGGCTCGTCAATACGGCGTACTGGCAAGTTTGTAGGAATTGTAACAACATCTAGGTTGTAAATTTTGTTAAATTCGGCTTCTTCGGTTTTTGCTGTACCAGTCATACCACTAATTTTGTCGTACAATCTAAAGAAGTTTTGGAAAGTAATGGTTGCAAGTGTTTTGTTTTCGTCTCTAATTTGCAAACCTTCTTTTGCTTCTATTGCTTGGTGTAAACCATTTGAATATTTTCTGCCTTCCATCAAACGACCTGTAAACTCATCTACTATAATAACTTCGTCATCTTTTACGATGTAGTTGTTATCCTTTTTCATAATGTATTGAGCTTTCATTGCGTTGTTGATGTGGTGGTTAATTTCAATGTTGTTAATATCACTAAGGTTGTCCAAATTGAAAAATCTCTCTGCTTTTTTTACACCCTTTTCAGTAAGCCTAACAGCTTTTTCTTTTTCATCTATCTCATAGTCATCGGGTCTTAAACTTTTAGCAAAACGCGATGCGGATTTATACATTTCGTTGCTTTTCATCCCAGGTCCGCTAATGATAAGTGGAGTACGCGCTTCATCAATTAAAATACTATCTACTTCATCAATAATGGCAAAGTGATAGCCACGTCCCATTCTGTCTTCCGCTCTAATAACCATATTATCACGCAAGTAGTCAAAGCCAAGCTCGTTGTTGGTGCTATATGTTATGTCGCAAGCATATGCTTCGCGTTTTTCTGCCGCCTTCATATCGTGCATCGAAACGCCAACCGTAAGTCCTAGCCACCTAAATATTTTACCCATCCACTCGGAGTCACGTTTTGCTAAGTATTCGTTTACTGTTACAATATGAACGCCTTTACCTTCTAGCGCAACCAAGTACGCTGGCAATGTTTCGGTTAAAGTTTTACCTTCACCAGTACGCATCTCGGCAATACGACCTTGAAACAATGCGATGCCGCCCAACAACTGAACATGAAAGTGACGCATACCCATAACACGGTCGCTAGCTTCACGAACGGTTGCAAAAGCGTCTGGCAAAATGTCTATTGGCTTTTCGCCATTTTTAAGGCGTTCTTTTAAAATGCCCGTCATTGCTTTTAGTTCGTCATCGGTTTTTGCTCTATATTCTTCTTGTTTTGCTTCTATTTTGTTGGCAATTTTTTCTAGTTTTGCCACATTTCTTGCATTTTCTGATTTAAATATTTTAGATAGTAGTCCCATTTAATTAATCCTTTATAAGTTAATGTAATTATATAATACACTAATTTAGGCATTTTTACAAATAAATAGCCCTAGGTATTTTTAAAAAAATATGCTTTAAATGACGAAAAAAAGATTGATAAGTTAAGTTCAAATCACTTTTATCAATCTTTTAATTACATTTAATCATTTTATATATTTGCCGCTCTTAGTTAACAGCACCACACCGAAGTTTTTATAAACATAAAAAAGTCTACTTTTTCTCTTTTGGCGGTACGTCACCTACAATCATTTTTGAGTAATGAGCGTGAGCAAGTGTAACCGAATACACCGCTTTTGCACCAGCTTCTATTAGAGTTTTTGAGCACTCGTTTATTGTTGTACCAGTTGTAAAAACATCGTCAATAAGCAAAATTGTTTTTCCTTTCACTTTTGCTTTATCGGTCACCTTAAACGCATCTTTTAAGTTTTCCATTCTTTCGGTTCTAGTCAAATTTGCTTGAGTGCGAGTGTTTCTAATTTTAATAAGCGCCGTTGTATCAACATTTAAGTTAAGCTTAGTTTTTAGCGACTCCGTTAAAAGTTCCGACTGATTGTAGCCACGATATTTTAGTCTTTTATAATACAATGGAACTGGAATGACTATGTCAAAACTTACATCCATTCGGCTAACTTCGCCCGCAATCATATTGCTAAAAGTGTGAGCAAGATATTTTTTGTTGTCATATTTTAATTTTCTAATAATTCCGCGTATTGGGTCTTCATACAAAAATAGCGATGTGTTTTTAGTGTAATAAGGTTTTGTGTTTTTACAATTTATACAATAGCTTGCCATTGTGTTTATTGGCTCCGAACATCTTAAACACACTTTGCCATTATTAAACGGCAACTTTTCCATACAATCATCACAAATGCTATATAGCGTGTTATGATTAAGTTCTTCGCCGCAAATCAAGCACTTGTACTCGCTAGGATAAAACAAATCTTTAATAAACTCTATCATATTTACACCAACAACATTTCTTCGTTTGTTAAAAAATCTTTAAGTAATGTAAAGCGTTTTTGCGTGTAATTATTTCTAACCATACGCTTTACACACGCTTCATTGCCAACAAGCACAACCATACGTTTTGCACGTGTTACTGCCGTGTAAAGTAGGTTTCTTGTCAAAAGCATAGGTGGTCCTGACAAAACTGGTATGACAACACAATCAAACTCACTACCTTGGCTTTTATGGATTGTTATTGCATAACTTAACATTATTTCGCTTAAATCTGCTTTTGTGTACCTTGCCACACGTCCGTCTTCAAAGGTCACAACAAGTTCGTTTATTGCACCATCAATGTGAGTAATCGTGCCAATGTCGCCATTAAACACGCCTTCACCACGTTCGGTTTCTTTTGTCCATTCGCGCTCGTAGTTGTTGGTGGTTTGCATAACGCGGTCGTTTAGTCTAAACGAATATTTTTCGGTTACTATTTCGCTTGAAAATCCTTTTAACGGATTAAGTTTTTCTTGCAAACATTTGTTAAGATTATCTATTCCACATAATCCCGCTTTCATTGGCGCAAGCACCTGAATACGCGAACTATCGGTGTTTAAAAATTTAGGAATACGTGTTGTACACATTTCAATTATTGTGTTAAGCGCGTCCGCTGGTTCGGTTTTGCTGGCAAAGAAAAAGTCGCTACTAGAATTGTTAAGTTCGGGCATTTTGCCGTTGTTAATAAGATGGGCATTTGTAATAATAAGGCTGTTTTCACTTTGTCTGTATATTTGTGTTAGGCACACATTAGGAATAACTCCGCTCGCTAAAATATCGGCAAGCACATTTCCCGCGCCCACGCTTGGCAACTGGTCTTTATCGCCCACAAATACAATTTGACAAGTGCGTTTTAACGCCCTAATTAAAAAGTACATTAGCTGAATATCAACCATACTAATTTCGTCCACAATAACAACATCACAAGAAAGTTTGTTCATATTGTTGTATTTAAACATACTAGGGCTACTAAAATCAACTTCTAGCGCACGGTGAATTGTGCTGGCATCAAAATTACAACTTTCGCTCATTCGTTTTGCCGCACGACCAGTTGGAGCAAGCAATTTAACTTTTTTGCCCATTTGTTTAAACAAATGCAACACACATTTTACAATAGTGGTTTTTCCTGTTCCTGGCCCACCAGTAATTACACTAACGCCATTATTTATGGCCATTGTAACTGCTTCACGCTGTTTTTCGTGCATTTTAATGCCGTTTAGTTGTTCAAACAAATTAATATTTTCTTCAACATTAATTGTGTTTTCAACTTTGTTAAGGTTGTACAAATTTAGTGTAGCCGCAACAATTTTTTCTAGATTAAAATACTTTGTAAGTGCAACAATACAGTCGTCGTCTTTAACGATTATTTTAATCATTCCGTCGCTTTCCAGCATTTCCAAAACTGTTTGGAAAATGTCAATATAGTCGTTGTTTTTAAGGCGTAAAAGTTCAAAAACCTCGTCTTCCAAGTTGCTTTTTGTAACATATGTGTTGCCAGACTTATCGCACTCTTCTTTTAAGCAATGAATAATGCCTGCCCTAAACCTAAACTTGCTATCAAAAGCCACGCCAAGTTCTTGTGCTATTTTATCCGCAGTAAAAAAACCAACACCGTCTATGTCTTCGGTTAGTTTGTACGGATTGTTTTTTAACACTTTTTCGGTTGAATCGCCATAATAATTAAAAATCTTTATAGCAAGATTTGTGGAAATATTATAGTTTTGCATTAACATAACAGCGTTTTGCATTTTTTTAACCGCTGCCACTTCGGCTGCAATATCTTGCGCTTTTTTTGGGCTAACTCCCCTTACTTCGGCAAGTCTTGACGGGTTAAACTCTATTACATCTAGGGTGGCTTCGCCAAATTTATTAACCAGGTTTGTGGCTGTAATAAGTCCAACACCTTTAATAAGCCCGCTACTTAAATATCTAATAATTCCTTGTTTCGTTGTGGGCGGTTTTAGTTTTACTTCGCTCACCGAAAACTGTTCGCCATATTTAGAGTGTGCAACATACTCGCCACTAAGCTCCACATTTTCGCCTTCGTTTATAAGCGGAAATCTGCCTACTGCCGTAACAAAATTGCCGCTGCAATTTAGCAAAACAACAGTATAGTTAGTGTCGGGGTTTCTAAATATAATTTCTTCAATAACGCCATTAATTTTCATACTAATATTGTAGCACTAGCCACACTTTTTTACAAACAAAAAAGACCCATATCTTAAAACAATTGTTCGAAAATATAGGTCTATTTTTATTCTATTTTGCAGTTAGACTAATTAATTTTCTTGGTCTAGGTTTACTTTATTAATGTTGCTTGCTTCTTCTTCGTTTTCATACAACTCTTTATAAAGTTCGCACGAATTCATAAGCTCTTTATGAGTTCCTTCTGCCACCTTTTGTCCGTTATCCACAACTATAATATTATCGGCATCCACAATTGTAGATAGTCTATGCGCAACCACAATAATTGTATGGTCTTGTTTTAATTTTGCCAGTTCGTCCACAATAGCGCCTTGGCTTTTGTTGTCTAGCGCGCTTGTTGCTTCGTCAAACGCAATTATCTTGTTTCCTTTTAGTAGCGCCCTTGCAATTGCTAGTCTTTGTTTTTGACCACCAGATAACTTAACTCCGTTTTCCCCAACCTTGCCATCTAGTCCCAATTCTTGCTCCCTTATATACTCGTCTATTTGAGCACGTTTTAGTGCGTCCCATATTTCGTCATCAGTTGCATCAGGTTTTACAAACAACAAGTTGTTTTTAATTGTGTTGTTAAATATATATGGCGATTGAGTTACTATTCCAACTGTATCACGTAACGATTTTTCGGTTAGTGTTTTTATATTAACTCCGTCTATGCAAATTTCGCCACTATTAACATCGTAAAGCTTGTTAATAAGGCTAAGTATAGTGCTTTTCCCACAACCACTGCTGCCCACAAAAGCTGTTATTTTATTCGGTTTTATATTAAAACTAATATTTTTTAAAACTTCTTTGTCGGCATTGTAAGAAAAGCTTACATTTTTAAATTCCACATCGCCAACAATCGGCTCGGAAAGTGCAACATTTCCAAACTCTTCTTTTGGATAATCTTCCACAACTTCAAAGTAGCGTTGAGCAGCAAGTTCGCCTTCGGCAGCAAATTGTTTTACATTTCCAATGTATCCAGTAAGATTTGTTGCTTTGCCCCTATACATATATACAATTAAGAATGTTGTTAGCGTAACAATATTGTTTTTAATTAACACCACACCAAGCACTATAAACAAAACTTCCAGCAACTTATCAACATTTTTATAAATCAAAAGTTTTACATTAAAGTACTTGTTTCGCTCGGCATATTTCTTTTTTAACACATAGTTAAATCTGTCGCCAGAATCAGTGAGTAATTGCTCTTTAATGTTTAAACACTTTACATCTCTTACTCCGCGTATTTGTTCGTAATACCCGCCTTGAGCAATTTCTTTTCGTCTTTTAAATTTCATAACAACATTATAAAATATATTTGCCTGCCAAGTATTAATTCCATACATTAAAAGCACATATCCAAGCAATGCTAAAAACAACCAAATATTTAAAAATGCTATGTAGATAAAAAAGCATACTGCGGTTATGATGTTTACAATTTGAATAAATATATTAGACAAAACATCGCTACATTTTCCAGCGTCGGCTTCTAGCCTTTCAATTAATACACTAGAGCCTACATTATCTAAAGTGCTCATTTGGGTGCTATCTATGCTTCGCATAATTTTTTGCCGCATATCATAGCAAACCTTGTTGTCTAGATACATATATGTTTTGTTGTGAATCCAATTTAGAAAGGTGTAGACTAAAAATATTCCTAGTGAAACTAGTGCAAATATTATTGTGCTTTTAAAATCTCCACTTGCTAAAGATGCCAACATTTTTGCATCGTATATTGGTAGCAAAAACCCAACTGACACACTAATTATAAACGCAATCATAAAGCCAGAGCATAATTTTTTGTATTTTGTGTAGTATGGAATAAGTTTTTTTAAACCCTTATACCCTTTAAGACTTCCATTTTTTGTTGTTCCGCCCTTTCTAGTAAAAATCTCCTCAGCCATTTTCTCAAACTCTTGTTCTTTTTGAGTGAGAATTTCTTCTTTAGATTTTTTCTTCATAAAACTCCTTATTTTTTATTTATATTAAACGCCTTATTTAGCGTGTAATATCACAATACTTGGAGAACTAATTTTTTGTCAAAGTGCAATGAGTATAACACTAATCATTAAAAATGTCAAACATTTCAAGATTATGGTTAATTTGACCAAAAAAACAAAACCCTATAAACAAACTACTAAAAAATTATCAAAGTTTATTCATAAGGTCTTTATTTTTATAATGTTAAATCTATATGGTTTAATTTATATTTAATACAATATTACATTTAAAGTGTTATATATAATCTATTTTAATTAAAGCCGCTTGTTAATTACACGAACTGACACATAAGCTCAATTACTTCTTTTTTAACCTGTTTCACTGCGGCTTGTTTTTGAGCAACAATTCTGTAAATAAAGTCTGCAATAGTTTTCATTTGGGCTTCTTTCATTCCAAGAGTTGTAACCGCTGCTGTTCCAAGACGCAAGCCACTTGTTATTTGTGGCGATAAGGTTTCGTTTGGAATGCTGTTTTTGTTTGCGGTGATATTAGCTTCGTGAAGCAAGTCCGCAATTTCTTTTCCTGTTGCACCAAATGGAGTAAGGTCCACTAGCAATAAGTGGTTATCCGTTCCGCCACTTACCAACCTAAATCCGCGTTTTGTAAGTTCTTCGCCCAAAACTTTGCAGTTTTTAACAACTTGTTTTTGATATTCTTTAAACTCTGGACTTAGTGCTTCTTTTAACATAACCGCCTTGCCAGCAATAACGTGTTCTAGCGGCCCGCCTTGTGTTCCTGGAAAAACAGCGCTGTCTATTTTTTTTGCAAGTTCGGCTTTACATAATATCATTCCGCCACGAGGCCCACGAAGTGTTTTGTGCGTAGTTGTGGTCACAACATCGGCGTATTTGCAAGGGTTTTCGTGTAATCCAGCAGCAACAAGACCTGCAATGTGTGCCATATCCACCATAAGA
>CAKVHA010000008.1 GCA_934747775.1 uncultured Clostridia bacterium | reverse complement strand
TCCATTTATATGGGAGAGTTCCAGAGCGGCCAAATGGAACAGACTGTAAATCTGCCGTCATCGACTTCGGTGGTTCGAATCCACCCTCTCCCACCAACAATACAATATTTAGTATGCAAACCTTTCTTAAAATACAAGATATTGTATACAAGAGATAGCAAAATGCTATCTCTTTTTTATTGCTGAGTAGAATTTGAGTAGAATAAACTTGCGTTTAATTTATTAATATTTAATAAATTAGCTTCTTCTGTTACGTGAGTGTAAATGCTGCTGGTTACTTTTGAACCGATTTGATGCCCTACCCAATTTTGCACTATATGTTCTGGTATTCCAGCGTTTTTGCAGTTGGTAATAAATGTATGCCTTAAATCATGTAGTGACACATCTTTTAATTTTGCATTTTTCAATATTTCTTTAAAGTGTTCTCTTGCTATTGTATACGATATGTTAAAAATTCGTTCTTTTTTGTTTTTGTATTTTTTTAATATTTCTAGAGTTGGTGTAAACATTGTTATGGTTCTATTGCTTTGATCGTTTTTAGTAGTATCGAAATATCCATATTGTGAAAATGATTTGTTTATGGAGATTGTTTTATTGTTAAAATCTATGTCGTCTATTGTTAACCCCAATGCTTCACCTATTCTAAAACCTTGATAAAGTATTATTAGATATAAGTCACCCCATTTGTTGTGTTTGCATTCATTTACAAATAGTTCTTGTTCTTTTGGTTCTAATGCAACACCTTTCTCTCTGATATGCTTTGGTTTTTCGATTTGTTTCATAATATTTTTTTGTAAAATTTCAAAATCAATTGCTTTCGCAAACATTGTATACAACAGTTCGTACACTGTTTGACGTGTTCTTTCTGCAGTAATATCATTTAATAATTGCTGTATCTCAAGTGTAGTAATTTTGTTAATATTTTTATTTGCAATGCCTTCAGGGATATTTCTCATAATTTTTTCATATCCCTTTATGGTTATTTCTTTAACTTTACCAATTTTAAATAATTGAACCCATTTTTGATACCATTGTGTTAGTGTCAGTGTTTTTTCTTCTTCCACAACAATACCCATCTTGTTTTTTAACTTGGTTAAGCATTCTTTTTGTGTTCTTGCAGATATGTATATTTGTTTTCCATTTATTCTATGTCTTGCATACCAAGTGTTACACTTTTCATTTTTGCGTATTGTAACGCCTTTAAATTTCATTTCGCCTTGCTCCTTTTTATTTATTTCACAAGGCTTATTTATATTAATTAGTTTGATATTTGCTGTTTGTTGCTTGTTGGTTGGTTCGTTTACTTCGTCAAAATATCCTTTAAGCATTAAGCCCATCGCTTCTAGCTCATTAAAGAAGCATTGACAGCTTTTTATTATTTCCAATTGTTTTTCAGTTATCTTTTAAAAAAACTTCCTTTATCATATATCCCCTCTTTTGAGATTTTACAATCTCTTTTTTATTCTCCCTGTGCTTCTAGCATTGCCATTGCTCTGCCAGTTAGTAATAGTAAATTTTGTTGGTTGAGTCTTTGTATAACCTTAACTGCAGTTAATTGTGCCGGGGTAAGATATCCAACGTCACCTTTTCTTTCTCTTCCAACCAAATAGTCTAATGAAACATTATAATAATCTGCTAGTTTACATAAATTTTCAATATTTGGTTCATTAGTTCCGTTTTCATATTTGTAATATGCTTGTAGTGATACACACATTAATTTTGCTAGTTCTTCAGGACTGGCTTTTTTTTCTTTTCTTAGATTCTTTATTTCCATAATTCTCTCCTTTTTGTTTAATTATTGTAACTTTTTTTATCATTCTAAACAATATTTTTATAAAAAATTTAAAATTTTTAAACTTTTTGTATAATTTTATTTTACATTTTTAAATTTTTAGTTTAATATATGGTTAATAATTAAAATAAAAGTTTATAAAAAAGAGGTATTTATGATAAATAGATTTAAGGTAAAAGTTAATGACACTGTAAAACAGTTTAGAGAACTGGAAGAAGCAACGTTTTATATTGATAAATTTGAAAAGCTAGGATATGATTGCAAATTGTATTTTTCAACTATAGGGCTATATGAAGAACATACATATCTTATTTACTCTACTTTGCAAAAATCACAAATAAAAGAAAATTTGAAAAAACTCGGCATTGCAATATAGTGAGGTTATTATGAGTGTTTGGAAAACTGATGAATATATAAAAAACAGTCCTGATTATATTACCAGAAGTAAAATAACCAGAACTGAGTGCAATAAAATGGGTATCCCCTCACACGTGCCAGTAGATGAAGTTAAAGCTGCGTTTGATGATATTGTTCCACGTGTTGTTGTAACTGGAAGCCCATACAATAAGAACCAGCAAAGACATACGTGTTTTGTTAGTAAATATCAACTTTATCGAAAAGTGATAAATAAAGATTAAATTTTACTTTCATCTTTAAAAGCAAACATTAAATTTGTTTTTCCAAACTTTCTTTTGTAATAGCTACACTTCATATCACGTGCAAATTTAATTACAAAACCTTGTCTTTAATAGTCAAGTATAATTTGACTGTGGTCACTTAAGTGACCAACTGTGATGGTGGAAACAGTTGTAAAATAAATACTATCCACTACCATTGCACATCTATTTGATTTTCCTTATAGGTGTGCTCATAAGTACTGGTCACTTAAGTGACCGAATATTCATTCTTCTTTTGTGCCTTGCTTCTTAAGTTTTTCACATTTTCCTCTTTTTTAATGTGTTTTTGCAAGGCACGCTTGGTAAAACCTTGGCAGCTGCAGGTGCTGAGTTTTATATATAAAATAGTGATAGTGGCGACTGGTGTAAAGACGCAAAGGCTAAAAATGAACGAATTGATTAATGAAAAAAATGTTACAGAATATGTAGGCAGATACTTAGGTTGTATTGTCAAAGACCGCAAACGCGATGACTCAGGTAATTTACCTAAAGGTAAAGATGGTAAAGAAGCTTCAGCACAATATGGTCAAATTTCCTTAGTTTTCTTTGGAACTAGAACTGATACAGGTTCTCCTTGGTTTCTTGTAAAAGATGAATACGTATCAGTTGAAAGAATGGAAGAACTAACAAAAAATGTTCCATTTGATTCTAAGGCAAAATTTACATATGAAACTGGTGTTACTCCTGGTGCAAAACAAAGACTTTCAAGTATCGAAGTTATCAAATAATTTTTGGTATTATCTCAATTTTCATCCCGGGGCAAATTTGAGTGTAATATAAATAAATTAAAGGAAGGTTTAGTTTTTAAATGCGAAAATTAAAGCAAGTGCCATATACAAAGAAAGATCGTAATGGCAAAGAATATACTCAATATTCTTTAAAAGACAAAGTTGCATATCATAGAAGTTTGGCTGACGCTCGAATGACTGTTGACCATAAAACAGGCGAATATCGTGAAGCAACAATGTCAGAATGTGTTAATCACGCTTTAGCAGCAAATCGTGCTCAACGCAAGTTGAATCGATATATGCAAACGGTTAAATACCTTGATAAGCAAGGTGCTATAAAACAAGGTTTTAAGCCAAAAACAAAATAATTATAATTAAATAATAAAATAAATACAAATAGCATTTATTTTTTACAATATGAGCCAGCACTATTTGTTGGCTCTTTTATTAAAAAAATAAACGCAAAAGGAAGGAAAAAATGAAATTATTTTTAAAAGTATTAGGATACACCTTACTTATTGCTTTTATTATTTGCTTTTTAGCTTTTGTTGGCGTAGCAATTTATTCGCTAGTAAAAAGCCAAAGTATAGAAGCAACATTAAAAGAGTTTGGTGTAATTAAAGACGCTGCTAAAGCGTCAATGCTACCCTATTGTTCATTAAAGCTTTGGAGGTAGCATATGTCTAAAGCACAGAAAATTATTTTAGGAATTTGTATTCCGCTTTGTGCCATAAGTATCATTGTTTGTTTGTTCTTAGATATTTGGTTTTTAACTTTAAAAAAGACTGGTGCTGATAAAATAATTTCTTCAACTTTTAAAGTTGGTTTGCAAGTTGCAACCAATGAAGAAGGCGAAGAAACCAAAAAACCGTTTATAGAACTTAAATATTTTACAAATGAGAATAATAATGGTTTGGTAATGTTGGATGTAAAATTTAATTATTTTATTGACGAAAATCAAGAAGATTTTTATTCTCAAGGTTTACAATTTGTTTCCAATAATTCTATATATTGGACTGCTGATTCTCTTGGTGATAAAGATAGTGAACCATATAGTGATGTTATTTTAGACAGAAGTTTATGGGCTACTTTGCATGCAAAAACTTATTATAGTTATACCCGTTTTGAGCCACAAGCTAGAGTTTATAACTATGCTTCTCAAGATGATTATGTGACTCCATTAATTTCATCTAATCCAATCACTCATACATCTGATTTTAAAATTCAAATTGGCGATGATTTGTTTTTGATGAGATTTAAAGGTAATGATAAACTTATAACAGAAAAGAATTATATTGGTAGAGTTTATCTAGGTTTTGATACTTTTGGTTTCTTGGATTTAGGTGGTGTTAATAGATTTTTTGCTGATAAATATGCATATTTTGATGATAATTATTTTTTGAATGTCTTGTTTAACTCTATTCAGTCTTTACCTCGCGGTACTTCGCAAAACATAATTTTTGAATTTGGAGATTATTTTGATTATTACAAATATAATCCAAATAGAACAGCATACGATGACATTGCCCAAATTAAAGCTGCAAATAATGAAAAAAAGCCTGATATAAATATTTTTGGTAAAATTTTTGAATATTGTTCAAACACTGGGCATGTTTCATCTTTAATTACAAATTACTATGTTATTAAAGTAACTGTAACTGCTGATGGTGCGAGAAACTCTAAAGATAGTTTATTTAATTGTATTGAGGGAAAATCAAATCTTTGTTCAGATGAAGTTGATTTATCAGATTATTTTGTTGGAAAAACTGTAAAAACTATCACACAAGAATGTTTTGTTCCTATTCTTGTTGAAGATACAAAATTTCAATTGAAATTATCTGATTTATTTATTGATAAATTTTATGATTATCGAAAAAATATGTTATTGAAAATATATATTAATTTGGATTTTTATGAAAATTCTGACCTAGTTTTTGATGGTTTTGTTAAAGATTCTTTTGCTGAATTTGAAGTTTATAGGGCTTATACAATAAAAAATAATGTAATAACGGGGGTGTCAGTATGATGATAAGACAATTAGGTTTTCTAAACAAAATACTTGGCATTGGCGATACATTAGATAAAATACTATCAATTTCATTGGTTGTTTTAGCGGCTATCTTTATTATATATTGTTTTAGATTTAGGTCGTTTAGAATACTATTTTTGTTGGTAATTTATTTAGCATTAATAGTTACTGGTATTTTGTCCGCTATAGGTATTGATAAATATTATTCGACTTCTGGTGGAATTTGGGGCAAACTTACTGGAGTAACCGTACCTAATCAAGTTGAAAGTAATCCTGTTGATTTAGTTTTTGATTTTAAGGATATAGTTTTAACTGAAGATGTTAAAACTGAGTCCTCAAACGATATTGTTACATATCAAGCGAAATTTTTAAGTGATGAGGTTGTTGAGTTTAATGATAATTTAACTTACATGTTATATGTTAACAACTCTCCTGTTGATATAAAAGAATTTTCCAGTTCGTATTTAATGGCTGATTTTGAATATAACTTTTACAATGAATCTAAAGTACTTCTTCAAAATGATGTTCTAAAATTTTCTTTTGCATTTTATGAAAATTCCACTATGTTTCTTATTAAAACAAACGGCGGAACCTCTGCTGCGAATTTGTGGAATGCTTATTTTAAGAAGAATTCTTTTGTTGTTTCATTAAAACTATTTGAAAATCCTGATTATGAAGTTAGTACCAATATTTGTTCTGTAAAATTTGTTGCAGAAGACGATATTTTAGAAACAGTCTGCTTGTTTGAAAACAATTTTATTTCTGTTGTTCCTGAAATTTTTTCGCCAAAATATGAAATTATTGGGTGGACTTTAGACAAAACGACGGTTGTGGATCCAACAACAATTTTAATATCTGAAGATACCGTTTTTTATGCATTATACAGTATAAAAGAATATAAAATAACTATTTTAAATTATTCAGGTCCAAATACTGATAGCAACATTACATCTTATAAATTCGGTTCTTCTATTGATGCGCCTTATTGTGGTACTTATTCCTTTTATCAATTAGTTAATTCAGAAACTAAAGAGGTATGTAATTTAAAAAATTTTAAAGTAACTGAAGATGCGTGTTTTGATACATTTTGGTGTTCTTTGCTTGGCGAAAAAGATATGGCTAGTATCCTGATTGAAAAAGTTTGTTCAAAATATAATTTGAATTATAGTTATGATTTTGACAATTTTAATGTTTATAAACCATCTATAGATTATGAAAACCATGTTATTAAATTCAAATTTAGTGGTTTTAAAATTATATATAGTAGTTATGCTCGTGGAGATTCTTATTATACTAATTATTATCCTTGTACTTCAGGTGAGTTTTCTATTAGTTTTGGAGCAGATAAAGCATATCTTGTTGAATATTCTGTTAAGAAACTGTTTAATTATTTAAAAAATTACGACAATATACCATTTACAATTGAAGATTTTAAAAACAATTTGAATTGGGTTTTTGATAATATTGATATAACATTTATAAATACTTTAGTTTTTGATTATGATAATCCAAAGACAATTATAGAAAATCTTACAATTAATTAGAATTTTGTTTTAAAAATGGAGGTTTAATATGAACAAAACGATAACAGCGCTACTTTGCACACTCGCTATCGGCGGCACAGCCGTCGGTGGCGTTGCTGTGGCAAAGAACGTTAAAACAAATACTGGATCAACAACTCAAAATACTACAGCAAAGGCTGAGTATGATAAGGGTTATAAAGCCGGTGAAGAAAGCAAGAATATCTTGCTTGAAGAATACAAAAACAATGTTGATACTTTGCGTGAACAATTAAACAATGCAACTGATCAGCGTAAATTGGATACAGAAAAGATTGCTGGTTTGGATACTCAAATTAGCGAACTTAACAAAAAAATTACAGATTGTAATAAAAAAGCAAACGAAGACAAAGCTTCGATTGAAGCTTTATCTGCAGATGTTGAAGCTAAAGAACAAAGGATATCAGAGTTAAGCGCTGATAAAGAAGCAAACGCGGCTGAAATAGAACGTTTAACTTTGGACGTTGAAAACAAACGTGCGGAAATTTCAGAACTTCAAAACAACCTTATAGCGCGCCAAACAGATGTTGACAATTTAAGCGCGCAAGTGACTTCTCTCAATACTGAAAAAACAAATTTAAGTGCGCAGCTTAATGAATTAAACGCCGAAATCGCTACAGTTCGCGCCGAATTAAATGAAAAACAAGATACAATCACACAAATTGAAAATGGTCAAAAAGTTATTATAACGTTCTGGCTAGATAAAGATGGAACTCAAGTTCAGCGCCGAATTTTAGACACTGGAGATGTGGTTGTGTTCCCTACGATTACAGCGCCAAACGGCTATAAATTCCTTGGAACTTGGAGCGGTTTCGATCCGTCAGCATACATAGCAAGTGAGAATGTAACGATGAAACCAGATATAATTCAATCTTCTTTTGTTTTAACTTTTTATGGTAATGAAAAAGAAGAGATTCAAAAAGTAACTTGTGAAGAAAGTTTTGTTTTGCCGGAATTAGACGCTCAATATATTCCAGCTGGCAAAAGGTTTACTGGTTGGTTGTACAACGTTACTGGAGAAATTTTACAGCCTGGCAATGTGATACCGGTTGAAAGTGATAAGGAGTTCTTTGCGCAATTCGAAGATGTAGAGCTTCTAGCAAATTACACGTGGGAACAAATTTCTACAATGAGTGCTGACGGAACAGCTGCACAAAAATTTCAAATTGGTGATGTGAAAACATTTGAAATTAATGAGCTATCTTATGAAGCAAAAATTATAGATTTTGGTCACGATGATTTAGCCGACGGAAGCGGCAAAGCTGGAATAACTTTTATGGTTACCCAAGCAATGAACTATTCAGATTACAATAGTTTAACAACAATAACAAACAGTGATATATTTCCGTATGTAAAAACAGTTTCTAAAAAAACAATTCAAACGACTAACGATGATATGGAACACACAGTTTCTATTGTTGACCAAATGGAAACAACAGAAGAAAAATTCTTTAGATTTTCTGCAGTTGAACTTATTGGTTCTAAGGTTGATAATTTCTCTATCTCTGGTGAAATTGAAACTATTAATAAATTCCACGAAAACCTAAGAAACGAGGGCTTCCAATATAGCTATTTTGCTACTACAAATTTCAATGTTGAAATTCCGCAAGCTGTTCTTGATGCTCATAGTGGAGATGGTCACCAAGACCATCCACTATGTGCTGAATTAAGAACTCCAGTTATCGAATATTCGTATGGCGCCTTAAATATGGGTGTAACTCTTTCAGATGGTGGTATCGAAACTGGAAATCGATATGGATGTAACGTAATTTGTTTAACAGGTTTTTGTATATAAAAACTACTCGGCTAACAACCGAGTAGTTGCCCTATCGGGCTTTATTGTAAGTTAAATTGAAATAAAAAAAGCAAATACTTGTTTGCTTGGGCGAACCTTGCTGACACATATGTGTTATTAAGTATTTGTTTTTATTATTATATGTAATTTTTTATATTTAAGTCGATATTTTGGAGTAAAGTTATGTTTTATTTTAGATCTAAAAAAAGTGCTAGAAATGAGTTCCGTTACAATCACAAGACGAAACATGTTACATATGTTTTTGAAGAGAGCGAAAAGAATTATAAAGCAAAAGGTATAACTAGTAAGCCTTTTACTTTTGGTAGAAAGAATATGCCTCTTGTAGACAATCCAGAACGCTTAGCTACTGGTGAAAGATTACAGAAAAATGCTTTTATTCGAAACGGAACAATAGTTGATAACAAAAAGTCATTTGCTAAGAAACCAATAAAAAAATTTGATTTTTCACCTGAGGATTTTCCTAAAGTGAAAAGTTCTATTAGATACTATAAAAGAATTACTAAGTACAAAAAAAAATAAGTAAACCATGGAAATACTATTTCCCTCATTGTTTACTTATTTAAAGTATTATATGCAATTTTTATATAAAAGTCAATACTTTGGAGTAAATTTATGAGTGTAATTAGGTTTATATATGGCAACAAGCGCGGACTTGGGAAAACAAGTCTTAATACAGTCTTTGCTTTACAAGAAATGCGTGATAGACATTTGTATGAAAATTCTATGGCTGAAATAGATTTGTTGGAACAGGAACTTAATCGCAAATTTAAACGCCCTACTCAGGCACACTTTGTTTATTCAGATTATGAAATTATTGACAATTACAAGTACGGTAAAGGATATCATTCTTGGCCGTTTAATCCGTTTAAATTCAAACTTCCAACAAAGAAATCTGTTTATTCAATTTTTCCGCCAGGTTCTTGTTTTCACATTTCTGAAGCTCAAACAAAATACAATTCTCGTAAGTTTAAAAAGTTTATGGACGCCGTTTCATCTGCGTATGAAAGTTCTCGTCACCCAGGCTTCACTATAACACTTGATGGTTTAGGTTTAACTAGTGTAGATTTAAAAATACGTAAAATTGTTGATGAGTTCTATTTGGTTCTTTCTATGGAACCTATACTCTATGACGGTCGAACAATTGGAACAATACATCACTGCCGTGTTTTTGATAATCTCGAAGAAGCTGAAGCATATGATACTACTCCAAATGATTCACTTGGACAACTTGTAGATGTTTCATTTTTGGATGGAAATGTTTTTAACTGCTTTAATTCACGTGGTAACAAATTGGCGTTTTATCGCGACGCTTATGACCATGATTTTGAATATTTAGGCTGGGATGAAATTGATGATAAATTTCTTTTACCACCAGATGATTTTTATGATAAGGAATAAATTATATGGTTAATAAATTTGAAACAGTGGAACAACTAAACGACTATTATGCCGAACTCTTTAGCCAACTTACTGGTAATGCAGATAATATTGGTTTAAGTGCTGAAGAAGCAATGCGAGGCGCTCTTGTTGCTGCATACAATAAAGATTTAGAAATTGTAATTTTTAATGATGACTATGAAAAAGGTTTGTATAAAAAACAAATTGAACGTGAAAGAAAGATTGCTGAACAAACAGCAGTTTTTGAAAAGAAACGTTTAAAGCATTTCTTAAAAAAAAGTAAAGTAGCCAACAATAAGCTGTTTAAAAAATATAAAAAGTCATTAAATTTAGTACAAGAAAATGGCTTAAATACTGGAGTTTTTGAAGATGTTATTTTGGCCACAGAAGACAATTCTTCTCAGGATAAAACACCATCTTCCAATACTCCCAAACAAAATAGCGATGAATTAGTCAAGGAATAAGCAAACTATTTTTTCATCAATTGCTTCGTGCTAACTTGCGTGAAAAAATCGACGAACTGCGATAGCAGTTTTTGCCCTTGACAAATTTAACGCGAATGCCACACTTAAATTACAGACAAGCAAGTGCCTGTGGTACTTGCTTGCTGTTAATTGTGTGAAAGGCACACAAAGTCCTGCTTGCGCCAAAACGTGCAGCAAGCCGCCAGCACACACCGACATAAAAAGACTATGTCTTTGTCGGTGTGCTGGCTGTTTCCTACTCCAAGGTTTATTTAAAAAACCTAAAAATTTTTTAGGTTCATACATTAGAAACATTTGGGGTAATTTTTAAAAACAAAAAAGGGGTAAAATATGACTTATGAATCTTTCTGCAAAAACAAAGATTATGCAATGACATATGTTGTCCCTGCATTTAGAAAATATGGTGTATCAACAATCAAAACAACCGAAAAAGATGAGATAATATATAATCACTATGGTCAGCCTGAAAAGGAAATTAATTTGTTTCAAAAGTATGCAAATAATATCGCCTATTGTGGGGTAAAGAAAAACTTTAAAGTTTGTAAAAACTGTGGTGATGTTTATTGGGACGGTTTCGATTCCTGTAAAAATAGGTTCTGCCCTGTTTGCCAAAAAGCAAAGTCACTTATATTATTTGCAAAGTTATATCCCAGTATTTTAAAGCTACTCTCCCACGGATATATAATTAAACTTTTAACATTTACCATCAAAGATACAGAGAGCTTAAAAGATGGTGTCTGGTTAATAAAAACTGCGTATAGAAAATGTACTCACGAAAACAAAAAATACCGACAAGTTTTTGACAATCTCTACATTGGTGGCATTAAGTCTTTAGAAGTTAAACGTGGTGCAAACTCTAAACAATGGCACCCTCACTTCCACGCCTTAGTCGTTGCGGAAAAACCAGAAGAAGATTTTAAAGCCCTAAACATTATGTGGAACAAAACGCTTGTTAATATTTTGAATAACCGTATTGACCCAATATATGAAGATAGGTACTATAGCGATTCATTTTCAATAGTTAACGATAAACTTGTTTTTAATGACAAAGTTGGTTTCATTCAATGTCAAGCATTAAACTCAATGAGTATGCACGATCGAATAAAATGCATTTATGAGTCAATTAAATATATCACCAAATATAGTGATAACATGGAAGATGACTTGCCGGAACTTGTAAATTCTTTAAAAGGGATCCGTGCTGTTGATTCTTGGGGCGTTTTACGTGACATCGAACAAGAGGCTGAAAAGCTTCAAACAATGACAATTTCTCAAATTAAAGAACATGTTTGTACTACCTGTGGATCCAAAGAGTTTGAAACAATTGATGGCATTATGACTCAAGACCTTCCAACACTTGGATACAAAACGGAAATAAAAGATTTTGATACCAAACAGAATAAATTGGAGAAAAGATATGAAAACACAAAAGAATCTTGATAACCTACTTAAAAAAGATTTTAAAATATCTAATCCACAAAAAACCTATTCACAACGCTTAAGCCTAGGTGCAAGAAAAAATTTCTTGCTCGCTCTGGCCAATATGCGTTTTGAACAAATTTTAGATGAAACATCGTTTTTAGTTATAAAAGCAAACGCTCGCAATAAATTGCCGGAAAAGTTTAACTACCATTTTTGTAATGACTACTTTGATATCTCTTTCACAATTTTATCTCAAGTTAAAAATATTTTAACTACTAAAAATTATGTGGTTGTTAAACTCAACGAGTTTACTAAAGAATACAACTATAACGATTTCATAAATTTAGATTACTCAACGTTTAAAAATCAATTGTTTAATCTAGACGAATATAACTTTTGTTTTTTAGAGTCGAAGTACGATAAAATGAAAGTTTTACAATTAAGCTTTTAAAAGGAAGAAAATTATGGAAGAAAAAAATCAATATACAGAACAGCAACAATACGCTTTGGCTTCTGTTGAAAAGATTAAAAAAATGATTGTTGATAACAACAATAACTATATTCATCTTGGATTGTTATTGCACGAAGCAAATACATATTACAAAAACATTCCGTTTAAAACTTATAAAGATATTTATGAGTTCGCAAAAGATGAGTTTGATCTATGTAAAACCAGCGTGAAATATTTAATAGGTATTAACCGTAGGTTTGCTAAAGGTATGACTTTGAAAGACAAATTCAAAGAATACAATTATACACAATTGCGCGAAATGCTGCCATTAACCGACGCACAACTCGATTTGGTTAATCCTAAAATGTCTGCAGCTGAAATAAAAGCACTTCGAAAGGTTCACAACATAGATGAAGACTCAATTCTAAACAAACATATCAAAACTGAAAATACCGCCTATGAAGAGGTCTATTTTAAAAATGACACTGAGCGTGCGGCATTCTTGTCAGACTACACTAAGTGGGAACTTTTTAAAGAAGTGCCGGAATTAACATTAAGATTTTTTAGAGTACAATTAACGGATAAGACCTATATAATTGCCACGGAGTATGAATATCATACATATAAAGATAAATTTGAGAAATCAGTTATAAGGTGTTTAATTAACCCTCAAGATAAGAACTCTCGATATTCCCCATCCAATGATACACATTCAACCTTAGTTGATCATTTAAGGACTAACAAACTTGGATATTATAGGTTGGTACAAAATGACTGATTCAGAGTTTTATAGTAATGCTTGTTTTTCTCACGTTGTCCATAGTTCCGAAGAGCTACGTAAATTTGAAGTTGCAAAGTTTGATGAAATGTGTTTGTTACACAAAAAATATTTAAATAAAAAAAGCACTAAATTAAATTAGTGCTAATGATAAAGGCTATCTCAAAATACACCTCAGGGATCCTTTATCTGGTTGCTACAAATACTGCAACTCTCTTGTTCAAGAACTTTGAGGACTAATTATATTTTAATTTATGGAGGTTAATATGTCAAGGCGTTTTCAACAAAAAAATAAAGACTTAGTTAATTTAGATGTTATCACATCAGATATGGTATGGGATAAATCACATAGAGTAAATGGTAAACCAACTTTAAGCAAAGATTATGACTATTATGGTAGAGTTGATAAAGGTACAAGTGCTTTTATTACCACCACGAATAGAACCGGTCAAAATTTTAAATACGTAGAAGATACAAACAAATTACCAAAAAACGCTAAGAATAAAATCGTTGATTATTTTAGTAATAAAAATAAGCGTGTTATTTATCTTGTGAAAAAAAACAGTAAGGCTGGTAAATAATATGAAACTATTTAAATTTGGTTTTTCAATTTTATGGCTTGTAATTGGTGTAATTGTTGCAATTGGCTGTTATTCATTAAATCAAACAATTTTGGCTGATTCAACTAAATTGTCACTGTTAATTATATTGCCTATCTCAATCATTTTAATGATACTCGAGTTTGGTTCTACTTTAGGCAGCGTATTTGGTTTTGCGTTTTCGATTACAAGTTTATCGAAAGTAATAAAAATAATGTCAATAATATTTTTGATAATATCATTGGCATTATTAGGTTTTTGTATTTTCAATTTAAATACATTTATCAAACTTGTGTAATTAATATAAATAAGCCTTGTGATTTGTTTCTACTGAGTTGAATTTGAGTAGAATAAAATCTTGTAAAATTAGCTATATAAAGCCATTTTATACATACTGGTTATGGTTCGAATCCACCCTCTCCCACCATTTAAAAACCCCTAAATGTAGGGGTTTTTTCATATTCTAGTGATTTTGCACATTTGTACAATGTTTTCAAAAAAAAGTAGGTCAAAAAGTAGGTCAGTTATACAGCTTTTTTATTTCGTTTTTATCATCCAAATCATTGTTTATACACACAATAAAAACGCTATCTCTTTTTTATTGCTGAGTAGAATTTGAGTAGAAAGAAAGCACTTAGAAGACACTTTTTAGTCAAGTTATTAAACATCATTCTTAATGTTTTGTTTGTTTAACAGCACCCAACATCATTAAACTATTACAAATTTTCAAGCTAACACTACATATTGTGGTTAAAAGTAATAAAAAACACAAATTTATTTGACTTTTTTGTCAAAAAATGTTATGTTTTATGTAATATTTTTATAGTAATTTTTATATTATTTTTTAAGGATAAAAAATGAAATGTTTATTTGTTTACAATCCGCATAGTGGCAAAAGCGGACTTATTAAAAGAATAAATTTTATAATACAAGAACTGCAAGCAATATATGACGAAGTTGATTATATTCCCACCGAGTACGCTGGACACGCAAAAAAAATCGCAGCCGACGCATGCGGAAAATATGACAGACTTATTGTAAGTGGCGGCGACGGAACTTTTAATGAAATCATAAACGGCATTGCAGAAAAGCCAGACGCTCCTATTGTGGGATATTTACCAAGCGGCACAGTTAACGACATTTCTAGGTCGCTTAATATTCCCAGAAACCTTAAAAAGGCACTAAAAGTTATTCGCGACAACAATGTGTACGAGCACGATATTTTTAAAAGCAACAACGATTACGGAATATATTTTTGCGGCGCAGGAGCTTTTACTAGCACCAGTTATGCCACAAAACAAACTTTTAAAAAGAAATGGGGCAAATTTGCGTACTTTTTTAACTGCTTAAAAGAAGTAAACGACATAGAAGATTTTGACATTAAAATAACCGATAAAAACGGATATGTTACAAGCGGAAAATACATTATGATGCTCATATTAAACTCACGCTCTGCCGCTGGATTTAAAATGAACGCAAAAGCAAATCTTAATGACGGAAAAGTTGATATAATATTAATAAAGCGCGAAAACAAAAAATTTGGAAATTATTTTGCATCTCTTTGCGCAATTGCAAAAATATTTTTAATAGACCAAAGCGTATTAAAAGACAACGACTATATTACAAAATTGCAACTTAGTGAATTCCACTTAGAAAACAGCAAACGTGCAATTATAAATATTGATGGCGAGCAAGGTTCGTACGGCAATATGGACTTTAAAGTTATTAATAAGGGTTTAAAAATTATTGTTCCGTCTAAAACAATAAAACAACAATTTAAAATTAGAAACAGCGAAGAAAAAACAGCTAAAAAATTAAAACATGCATAAAAAAAATAAACGTCACTAAACTGTGGCGTTTATTTTTTTCTTTATTTTATTAGGCTGCCTTTTGCTCTCTTTTTTTGCAAGATAATCTTCTTTAAGTTCGTTCATTTTATGGCTTATAATTTCACTTGCGGCATTTAAAATATCTTTTGTGATGGGTTTATCCTTAAACTCTTCCATTTCGTGCAAATAAAATGGTTTTCCAACAAGTAAGGTGTTAATTCTAAAAAGTCTTGGCTTTTTAACAAAAATTGATGGAACAACTGGCGATTTTGTTTTTAGTGCAAACAATGCAACACCATTTTTCACTTCACCAACTTCGTCTGCGTTTAGCCTTGTTCCTTCTGGAAAAATGCAAATCGCCTTACCCTTGTTTAAAAGCCCAAGCGTGGTTTTAACCGCCTTAATGTCGTTGTGTTTTCGGTTTACGGGATACATATCTAACCCCCTAAACAACGCGGACTTAAATTTATTTGAAAATAGTTCCGATTTAGCCATAAACCAAAATCTGCGATTAATAAGCCTTATGCCAATAATTAATGCATCAAAGTTTGTTTGGTGGTTTGAAACTAAAATCATTTTGCCCTTGTTTGGCAGGTTTCGCCTACCCTTAACACGCGTTGGAAACAGCACCAAAAACGGCACTAGCAGCACAAACAATGCAATGTAATAAAACATAGTACTACTCCTTAATATAACTTAGAACAGTGTCTACAACTTGGTCTAAGGTCATATTAGATGTGTCTATTTTTACTGCGTCTGGCACCAAAACAAGCGGACAGCAATCGCGGTTTTCGTCGCGATAATCACGCTCTTTAATACTAACTAAAACATCTTCGTAGGTGTCCAACAACCCTTCGTTTTGCATTTCAATAAGCCTGCGTTCCGCTCTAACTTCTGGCGATGCGGTTATAAAAAATTTGTATTTTGCATCTGGCAAAACATGACTAGTAATATCACGACCTTCCATAACAATATTGTGTTGTTTTGCAATGTTTCGTTGTAGGTTTAAAACGTGGTCACGAATTTCTGGAATAACCGAAACTCTAGACGAAAAGTCTGTAACAGCAGGTGTTCTAAGAAAATCACTTACATCTTCGCCATTTAAAAGCGTATGTTGTTTGCCGTCTTCAAATTTTACTGAAACATCTGTTTTTGTCATTTCGCTAATATCGTGAGCAGTTATAACTGGCAAGCCATTTTCGCCAACAGTTTGCGCTAGCTTGTTTTTATAAGCATAAAGCCCAAGTGCACGATATAAACATCCTGTATTTAAATGTAAAATGTTTAATTTTTTTGCAACCTTATCGGCCACACTACTTTTACCCGATGCCGATGGTCCATCAATTGCAATTGCGTACATAAATTTCACCTCATTTAAAAATTTTATCCAATTCGGATTTATTTAATAATTTGTATTGCTTAGTTGGCAAGTCTTTTAATTCCAACTTACCTATTCTTATGCGTTTTAATGCAAAAACATTATATCCAACCGCTTTAAACATACGTCTAACTTCGCGATTTTTCCCTTCGAAGATAGTGACATTTAGAATATACAACCCATCTTTAAACACTGGGCGTTCAACAACTGCTGGCTGCGTAACTCCATCATCTAACAGTACTCCTTTTCTTAACACATCAAGGTGTTCTGTTTTTGGCTTTGTTTTTAGCGTAACTTCATATGTTTTACCTATTTTGTTGCGCGGATGCATAACTTTGTTTGCAAATTCGCCGTCATTTGTTAATATCAACAACCCTTCAGTGTTATAATCTAGCCTACCCACAGGATACAACCTTGCGTTTTCTTTTATTAATTTTACAACGGTTGGTCGTCCTTGCTCATCTGAAACCGAACAAATATAGCCCTTTGGCTTGTTTAACATAACATAAATCATTTTGTCGTTTGGTTTTACAATTTTCCCTTTAAACTCAACCTTATCGCCATCATTAACTTCGGTTGCCAAATTGTCAACAACTACGCCATTTATCTTAACAAATCCAGCTTTTATATATTCTTCTACTTTGCGGCGACTACCAAGTTCGGCGCTCGCCAAATATTTATTAATTCTCAAATAATTTTACCTCAATTTAATTTTATAACAAATAAGGTTTTAAATCAATTGTTTTTTCTAAATAGTTTTGTTGCAACAAAAAAATGTGGCATATATATGTCACATTCTTAATTTAACCCACAAACCATTTGCTAATAATATTGTCCATCATATATCTAAAATCAACATTTTTTATGGAGTCTATTGTGTATAAGTTGTTTTCATAAACAATTTCATCACCTTTATATACGGTCACCTTGCCAGTTTTTTGGTTTAATTCTACGGGCGCTAGTATAGTTTTTGGAATATCATACTCCACTCTATACTTATCTTCGTCGCCACGTTTTATTAGTGCACTGTATCCTTCTATTGTAGCTAATCCAACATCTTCTTTTTCACCCTTTTCTACATATGTTGCACCCACATAGGTGTATGGCACAACAAAAGTTTTGTAGCAGTAGTTGTCGTAGACAAGTTTGTCAAGTCTAGCACATTCTTCAAACATTGGTTGGCAATTTAACACAACCGACACAACTCGCATTCCGTCTTTTTCGCTTGCACTAACCAAGCATCTGCCCGCATTGTCTGTAAACCCCGTTTTTACGCCAATACAATTTTCGTCGTTAAATAAAATGCGGTTTTTGTGTTTTAAATAGCGTTTTTGATAAACATTTGTTTCGTTAATTGTTTTGTATTTTGTGGACACAATTTCTTTAAACACAGGGTTGTCTAGCGCTTTTGCAGTAATTTTTGCCATATCATAAGCGCAAGAATAATGGTCTTTTTGGTCTAATCCGTGTGGATTAGTAAAATGTGTGTTAGTAGCACCACATTTTGCGGCGTATTCGTTCATCATAGCCACAAATCTGTCCACCCCTGCCACTTCTTCGGCAATAGCAACAGCGCAGTCGTTTCCGCTAGCAAGCATAAGCCCGTACAATAAGTCCTTAAACCTAATTTTTTCACCGTGCTTTAAATATATACTTGTTCCTTCTATTCCAACCGCTTTATCACTAACCAAAACTTCGTTATCCAAATTTGGATAATTTTCAATCGCAACAATACAGGTAATTATTTTTGTTGTGCTTGCAATCGCCAAATGGTCATAGGCGTTCTTTTCGTATAACAGCGATCCGCTATTGCCTTCATAAACCGCCATAGCTTTACCGACACAATAATCGTTGTCAGCATATGCTTTTTGCGGTTTGTTTACAACAATTAAACCCAAAACCGCAACGGCTAAAAGCATTAAACTAATTATTTTTTTCATCAACCAACTCCTTTTTATCTTTAATCACTTTTCCAACCAATGTGTTTGATATTTTTACAATTTCGCTAAGCGGAGAAAACTCTTGAGTTGAAATGTATTTTGGCTCGCCATTAGTAAATACCAAAAAACCTATTGGTTCTACACTAAAACCACTTCCGCTTCCGCCCGCAAAAGGAAACTGCGTAACTTTTTTATTTTTGCCGCTAATTTCTCCGCCGCCAGCAACAAAACCCACACTAACCTTACTTACTGGCACAACAGTTGTATTTTCACCCATACTAAACGGCTTTCCAACAACCGTGTTTACATCTACTATATTCTTTAGTTTTTCCATTGCGGTGTCTATAATATTATTAACATTTTCTTCCATAGATTTATTTTTTTTATCCATATACTCTCCCTTGCCAAACGGCTTTTACAAACGACCATATAAGGTCATAAAGTGTTATTATAATCTTAGCACTAAGTTCAACCACCATACATTCATTAAGATAGCCTACGCTTACATTATTACAAACAACAGTATCATAATTATTTGCCATAATTTTGCTTTTTAAATAACCTAATCCAGCCATTACACCGCCAGAAAGTAAGCTAATATTGTAGGCATTATGCGAACATAATGTAAAGTTTGTATTAATATTTTCTAGATATATTTTTTGTTTAAAATTCTCGCTCACATTTTTTACAAACTTAAAATTTTTATCGTTTAGGTCAATTTTAATTTGAACAACTTTTTTGTTTTTTCTAATCAGATTAAAGTAGCCAGCAATAAAACTAATTTCACATTTTAGTAGTGGAATAAAAAACAACATAATTCTAACACTTCCTAAGTTTTTATACACATCATAGTTTATATCTAATTTTATACTTAAAGAAAGCGTAACAATTAGTACCAGTATAGCAAGAATTATCAACAAAATATTCATATTTTTATTATTTGTTAAATGCAAAAAAAAATGCTTGAAAGCAAGCATTTTTTACAAAATAATTATTATAAATTTTCATCTAAAATATCAACATAATCGGAGTTTACTGTTTCGTCCAAAAGCGTATCAACATCGGATTTATCGTTTAAAATATTACTTTTTAGTTTTTCTAAATCAATATCTTCCACAACTTCTTCGGACTTCTCTACAAGTTGTTGTCTACTTTTTTCGTCTTTAGTAATTTCATCTTCAGTATCTGTAAAATTAAACAAGCTGTTGCCATCGTTTTCAGGATTGTGCAACACTTGAATTCTTTCCAATAATTCATTATAATCTGGCAAATCTTCTAGGCTAGTAAGGTTAAATTTTTTTAAAAAGTTATCTGTTGTACCAAATAGTAATGGCTTTCCAACAGCGTCTTTTCTGCCCACTATTTCAATAAGGTTGTTTTCAACTAATGCATTTATTGCGTAATCGGAATTAACTCCCCTTACATTTTCAATTTCCAGCCTTGTTATTGGTTGTTTATAGGCAATAATTGCACAAACTTCCAAAACGGCTTTAGTAAGTGCACGCTCTTTTATTGGGTTTAGCACCATAGAAACTTGCTCGGCATTGTTTGGATTAGAGCATAATTGAGCTTTGCCATTAAAAAGCATAACCTGAATACCTGCATTAGTTTCTCCGCGTTGTTGTTTCATCTCTTTTAATGCGTTTTCAATTTCAGTCACTTCCACTTCAAGTTTTTCAGCAATATCCGAAAAAGCAACCGCATCGCCAGCAACAAACAATATACTTTCTAGTACTTCTTTTAAATTTTCCATATTAATTTTCTTCCCTGTCGTTTTCTTGTTTACTAATTTCAATATCGGCAAAATTTTCCGATTGTTTAACCGAAATTTCTTGCAGTTTTAATAGTTCTAAAAGTGCCATAAATGTGGTCACAACTTCTTCTCGTGATATACTACTGCTAAACAATTCACTAAAATATACTTTTTTACGTACCATCAAACTATCTTTTATAGCAGATATTTTTTGTGAAACTGTAAATTTCTCTTTTTGAATTTCCTTTACGTCATCAGTCTTTTTAGTTTCTTGCAACCTAACCATAAGTTTTGAAAACGCATCTAATAGCATATCAAGCTGCATATCTTTAAGAACATATCTAAACTTGTTGGCATCTGGTTCGGGCTTTTTGTAAAACCTATCGTTATTTTCAAGTATCTTTAATTTTTCAGTTGTTTCTTTTAGCATTTGATACTCTTTTAAACGCATTTTAAGCAAATATTCTGGATCTTCTTCTTCAGGTTCTCCTTCTTCTAATTTAGGCAACAAACTTTTACTTTTTATTTCAATTAATGTTGCCGCAACTTCTATAAATTCACTAGCCGACTCCATATCAATAGACTTAATTTCGTTAATAACTGCTAAATATTGCTCGGTTATTTCCGATAATTTTACTTCATCAATGCTAAGTTTGCTTTGTTTTACAAACTGCAAAAGCAGATCTAACGGACCTTCAAAATTTTCTATTTTAAAAGTCATTTGGTCTTCATTATTACTAAACACATCCATTAAAATATTAACCCCCAAAATAGAATCATAGGATAACTTATCCACCCAATTAAAATGCTTAAATAATCACTAAAAAACAACAATAAAGCAATTAAAATCCACTGACCATATTTCTGTAAAAATCTAACAACCTTATTAGATTCTTTAGTGAAACTATTTATAAAATTAAAACCATCTAGCGGATAAAATGGCAAAAAGTTAAATACACCCAAGCTGATATTTAGCGAAAATAAAATAAACACAAAAATAAAACAATATGCGCCAAAAGTGCTAAATCCTGTTGTGTATTTTGCAATACAACAATACACTCCACAACTTAAAAACGCCACAATAAAATTCATAACAACGCCAGCAATGGAAGTAAGCGTCATACCCTTGCGATATTTTTTAAAGTTAAGCGGATTAACTTGAACTGGTTTTGCCCAACCAACAAAAAATAAAGCCGCACAAATTAGTCCAATTGGGTCGATATGTGCAAGCGGATTTAGTGTAACTCTGCCCATAATTTTAGGAGTGTCATCGCCGCATTTGTAGGCAACAAAAGCGTGTGCAAACTCGTGCAAAGTAAACGACAAAACAAGCGCCAGCAAATAAATAATGCAGGCTGCAACATAGTTTGTTCCTTGATAATAATCTTTTAAAACAAATAGCATTTAAAATCAATCCTTAGTCGTTTAATAATATATTATATAATATATTGCAAAAAGTTCCAATTAAAAAACACTATTTTGACATACTAAAAACCTAGTAAATTTTGTAAAAACAAAAAAATACTGCAAAAAATGCAGTATTTTTTTTAAATAGACAAATCATCTAAACAATTTTAATAATAATTCAAAAATTAAAAACATCATATATTAAACTTCCCAATTGTTAAATATTTTGTTAATAATATCGCCATAAGTTTGTTTATCTATCTCATTTAGCGCAACCACAGGGACTTCCCCCATAACTACACCTTTTTTAAGAATAACAATTTTTCCTAACACATCGCCCATTTTCACAGGGGCTTTTAGCTCGCTTGGCAATTCATATTTTAATTCAATATCCTTATTGTCGCCCACCTTGCTAATAATATAAAAGTCGTTTTGCGCCGCGACATTTACAATATCGGTTCTGCCGCCAACAATTGGAATATTTACATTTAAAACTTCATTTTGAGTTAGTAGTTTTTTGTTTTCAAAATTAGAAAAACCATAGTTAAATAATTCCATACATTCTTTAAAACGTTGGGAAGGCGTGTCACACTTTAATGCGACTGCAATTAGTGTCATATCGCCCTTTTTAGCAACTGCGCTAAGGCAATAACCTGCTTCGTCTGTAAAGCCAGTTTTGCCGCAAACACAAGGTTCATAATACTTAATTAGTCTATTTGTATTTACAAGTTCTGTTTCACGACCGCTTGGGTGAATTAATTTATCCATCCAAATGGAACAATCTTTTTTATATATTTCATATTTGCTTACTTGTTTTAAAAGTTTTACTGTATCTAATGCCGTACTATATTGGTTTGCCTTAGGAAGTCCAGTAGAATTACTATATCTTGTATTTTGCATTCCTAGGTTTTTAGCGCGTTCATTCATTAGTTTTACAAAATTGTCTTCTGTTCCAGCAATGTTTTCTGCCAAAACAATTGCGCTGTCATTTGCTGATGCAACAATAACACTTTTTAAAAGATCTCTAACACTATAACTGCTGCCCGCATCCAAAAAGGCTTGGCTACCTTCCGCATCACACGCGTAATCACTAGCCACAAACATATCGTCTAGCGAAACAGATCCGCTTTCAATGCGTTCTAGCGTTAATAATGATGTCATAAGCTTACATATGCTTGCAACTGGCATTTTTTGTTCTGGGTTTAAGCCGTGCAAAATGGTGTTGCTATCAGCATCTATAAGGATATAACTATCACTAGAAAAAGTGCTAAACAATTCGTCTTTAGTTATTGCCGAAGCAGTTTTTCTAGGCACAAGCATAACACTTATTAACACAAATAATATTGCGATTATTTTAAATCCAAATTTTTTCATATACTTTTTCCTTTTTTATTATCTTTTGAAAAAATAAGGATATTATACATAAAAAAAGGCTTTCGCCTTTTAATATGTGTATATTGCAAGATAGCAAATATTTATTGCTATATCGCGTGATGCTTTGTCTGACATCTCATCTACTTCCAATATAGAAAAGTCTACTTGCAAGTAGTTTGAACCAGCAAAATTTTGCAAGTCAACAACGATGCTGTCACTATTCACGTCTGTTGGATCAGCGTCTTCTACGCCTATATAATCACAAAGAGCAGTGCTAATTTGATAGTATTTTGTTTTTCCGTCTTCGCTTGTTCTCACCACCGATGAAATTCCTGTTTCTGTTCCGTCGGAATTTAAAAGCTTTCCAGTTTCAACATCTAGTGAAATTCCGTTATATCCGCCCAATCTAAACGAACCAAGTGCGCCTTCTTCACCAGATTTTAGTTTAATTTGTTCTTCTTCTTTTGTGGTTGTAACCGATGTTTCGTTCATAAACTGCGTAACATAGGTGTAGTTTTCGTCGGTAGATTCTGGTGGAACATAGCCAACATCCATTGTGTCAGATTTGTTTTTAATGGTTTTAGTTTCGCTGTGAATTGTGTAATTTGCTTCTATGCTGCCAGTTTTTCCTTCTTCACAAACAGTTGCAACTTCGGCTGATGTTATTAAAAATCCATTCACATCAAATTCGTCTTTTACTGGTGTACTTCCGTCACTTTCATAAACAACCTTGCCGTCTTCAATTCGCGCCATAACACGTTTACCTGTTACAGAGCTAGGCATAAACAAAATTGATTTTATTTTCATATCACTTTCAAATTTTTTGGTAAGCTGCGTGTCATTGTCATCTGGGTTATACTCGCCAGCATTTCCAAAATCGTAATCGCCAGGATCGTTAGGGTCTCCACCTTCTTCATCGCCATAATCCGGAGTGTCCATTAAGTAGTTAACATCGGCAGAAATTATGCTTACACGTGGAAATTTAAAAAACAAATCTTTACTACTTCCGTCTGCTGCCAAATATTTTGCAGTTGTTGCATTTCTCACTATTTGATTTACAACAAATTCATAAGCTTTGTAGTTTCTTGCAGAACTCGTTTCACTTGTATCAGTAATCAACTTGCCAAGTTGTGCTTCGCTTAAAGATTCGCCTAGTGTCTTATCGGAATTAACAGCTGTTTCACCTATAATATTCTTTAAAATACCTTCAGCTATTTTTTTGATTTCTTTTTCAGTAAATCCTAAATGATCTATGCTTTTACACATTGTATCTAAATCTGCGCCATTAATTCCTGTCATAGAACTTGCAATTTGTAAAGCTATTTTTTCGGTAAGTCCCTTTATAATTACATTACCATCTGCCCCAAGTGTTTTTAAATCTTCATCGGTGTAAATTATACTATCTAAAAACTTCCATTTAGATGTAAAATTTAAATTGCTATAATTAGGCGCTACTGGATCAAAACTTAAAAACTTGTAATTTCCGTCATCAATTTTTAGACCGCCAAGATAAGCATATTTAAAGTTAAAAAAGTCATCGGTTTGGGTATTGTCACCGGCATCTATCCAAGTCTTTTTAGGAATATCTAAACTACCGGAAGCTATTTTCCAAATGGTGCTGTAATTAGTAATTTTATCGTTTTCGGCTGTTGTTGTTTCGCCAAACATTTTACTAACACTAGCCGGAATTGCTGTGCCCGAACTTAATGTTAACGACAAGCCAACAAGCCCTAAACTTTCATCAACTGTTTTATCTTCTAACATATAAAACTTTTGAAGTGTTTTAGATATTATTAAGGCCAGATTGTTAATTTCATCTTTAACAATTACATAAAAAGCTTTGCTTTGTTTGTCAGTGCTAGCTTCTAGTTTATCCAAAAACAACGCTTCTGCACCTGGGTCTACAAAAACAAGTGAGTCACTAAACATTTTAGAAACTAATTTTCCGTTTTTGTCCCTATATGTTGTAGTATTATCTTTAGTTGCAATTGTTTCGGTTGCGTTATTAGCTGCATCGGTTATTGATGGGTCTAGCTCTTCATCGGACGGAGTAAACCCAGCACATGCTGTTAAAACAAAACTACACGACAACAATATTAATACACAAAACTTAATAAACTTGCTTTTCATTTGTTCTCCATTTTACATATTATTTGTAATTAATTAAATACTATTTAAAATAATATAACATATTTGAAAAATTAAATCTATTAATTTACTATAATTGTTATTCTAATTATTGGCATACACATACACTTTAAAAACAACACGGCTGTTATTAAAACACACAAAATAATAATTATACTATTATTGTTTTGACTGCAATAACACTCCTTGCCAAACTTTCTTATAACACTGTTTTTGTAAATTGCAACAGCGCTTAAAACAATAATAAGCGAGCAAACAATAAGGTCAAAAGGTATTATTATAATTATTACGTTTATCACGCCAGCAAACGAAAAAAGATCTATCATAGCAAAAATTGTAAATCCCAGTGAATATCCCCTAACCGCTATGTATAGAAAATTTAAAACAGCAAAAAACTTGTTAATATTTAAAAACATTATTAACAAACATATTATTGCCGTGTGAATAAAATAGGAAAAAAATACGCCAAAACTACCTTTATCACCTTGCAAAAAAGCAATCAGATTTTTGTCTGGCACATTAGATAATTCCAACTCACCCGAATACTTAGACGCGGTTAGAATTCCTGTAACCAACCCTATTAGCAAAAACACAAACAAAAACACAATTAGCATTTTGTATTTTCTAAAAAAGTTATGAACTTGGCTTTTTAACCTATACTTATTTCTGTAAAAATTGGCATCTTCCATAATATAATATATTATTTTAGATGCCAAAAATTAACTTACTTGAATATTAAGTTCGTTCATAAGCTTGTCTACCAAACAAGAAATAAAAAACCTGTTGCTGCACTTATGATCTCTTAAAACTTCATAGCCTTCAATATTAAACTTTGTTTTTTGATATGCGGCATCTATTGCAGTTCTAATTGAACGTTCAACATTGCTTTCGGTTGTAAAATTAATATCTGCAATATGCGGGTAAATATCTTTTGTTAATGATCCAATATTAAAGTCGTTTTTAACAATCTGTTCTATGCACTGTTTTATGTATTTAAAACCAATAAGTTTATAAGAAAAACCTAATTTACACAAACAATCACTTACCATTTTGTTAATCTTTCTAAAATCAATATCATCGTAATTATTGTAGTTTAATAGTTTGCATTTTGTAATAATGTTAAACAAGGCTGGTTCCATATTAGTCTCTGGAATACTATAAAAATTTCTGTTGTTAACATACTCGGCATATTGCTGCAAGTTATCATCAACATATACAACCTTACATCGTTTTGTTAGGTCTAAATTAGAATCAAGCAAGCGCGATATAAAACTTGCATAACCAATATGGTCTTTATCAAAAAATAAAACGCAATTAGGTTTTGATGAAAGTGTATTTACAAGATCACCCAAACAACCACAATAGTTTAGTTCCATTCCTAAATTTTTAAAATAGGTTCTTAACTTAGAACCTACATTAAAATTATTTTTTGAATAGAATATAAACTTTATTTCGTGATTACACATAAACAAACAACCACTCCTTTTAACTTCTTGTTTTTCAAAGTAATTGATGTCATTATATATCAATATTTTACAAATAGCAACTATTTTTGTACAATATTTTTACAATAATGAAAATTTTTAAATTTTTCGACATTTTATTCCAACAACATCCAATCTAGATACAATCCAAACCCCTTAGTTGGGTCGTTTACAAACACATGTGTTACCGCTCCAACAATTTTTCCATTTTGCATAATTGGACTTCCACTCATACCTTGTATAATACCACCAGTGAGTAATAACAACTCTTTATCTGTCACCCTAAACACCATACTCTTTTCACTACTAGATGTTTGATAATTAGCCTTAATTATCTCTATTTCATATGGTTTTATATTTTCTCCGTTAAGTGAACAAAAAATTGTCGCTTTACCAGGTTTTACTGTTGCACGACCCCCTATTGAAACAAGCTTTTTGTTGTCTAAAAAACCATTATCGGTCACATAGCCAAACACGCCATATTCCGAGTTTTTATCAACATCTCCAATTGGGTGATTTTTTGAAAAAGTCCCCATAATTTCACCAGGTGTGCCGTCCACACCTTTTTTTATTCCTAAAACCTTACATTCATAAACGTTTCCGTCTTTTACTTTTAAAATGTTGCCGCCACTACTATATATTGCGTGGCCAAGTGAGCCAAAACGCAAGTTTTCATCTTCCACAAACGTTAAAGTACCTACTCCTTCCGTGTTGTTTTTAATCCAAAGTCCAAGTTTGTAATCATCGCTAAATAAATCTTTAACTGGCGTTATATATAAATCCATTGTTTTACCATCACGTTGTACAACAATTTTCATTTGAGTTCCGTCGCTAGACGCTAAAAGTGTGTTAATATCGTCTATACTTGTTATTTGAGTATCGTTTAGCGAAACAATAATGTCGCCAACTTTTAAGCCCGAATCAACAAAAGGATTTACTGCACCATTTTTTGTAAAAATATAATTACTACCCACAACCATCATTCCGTTGGTTTCCAACGAAAAACCCAAACAGTCGCCACCAAGATAAACCGAATTTTCGGCAACCCTTACTTTTAATGATAATATATTAAATAAATTAAAAAGTTTATAATTTACCAAGTATTCGTTAATTTCATCGTTATCGTTTGTGCTAGCCACTACAACTTTTTTTTGCGATAAAAAGTTGTTTTTTAAATAATCCTTGTATGTTTCATAGTTTAGCACAGCCCCGCTTTTGCACAGTAAAAATAGTTGGTACGGAAATGAAAACGCAACCAACAAAAATATTGATATTAAGCACAAAAAAATTGCTTTTTTTACTAAACTTTTAATTTTAACCATAATCACTAGTTTAGTTTTAATAAAAAGCAATTTTTTATGCAGTTATTAAATTGATAATTGCATATTTTTTAATAATAACAAAAAACTAACATTTTTTAAAAGCATTTGCGTCGGCAATAAGTTGTTTTGCATACAGCATAGCATACTCATTATCTGCACCAGAACCAACCATACGTGCAACTTCAATATTCTTTTCTTGCTCGTTTAGTGGTTTTACCATTGTATATGTTTTGCCGTTTTGTTCATACTTAGAAATCTTTAGGTTGTTATCAGCAAAGCAAGCAATTTGTGCCAAGTGTGTAACACAAAGAACCTGACATTTTTTTGAAACCATACACATTTGTTTTCCTACAACTACACCTATTTCTCCGCCAATACCTGTATCAATTTCATCAAACACATATGTTTTGCTTGCATCTGCATTAACAACAGTTTTAAATGCAAGCATAAACCTACTAAGCTCACCACCAGAAATAATTTTAACAAGCGGTTTTAACGGCTCGCCCAAGTTTGCTGAAAATAAAAATTCCAATTTATCAGCGCCACTTTTGTTTACACAATTTTCAATATTATCTAAATTGTAGTCGTTTTGAAAATCAACTTTAAATGTTGCACTTTTCATTCCCAACATATGTAACCTTTCAATAATTTCAGCTTCAAACTTTTTAGCAATCTCTTTTCGTGTTTCTGTTAACTCAATACAAACTTCTAATACTTCTTTTAAGTTTTTCTGTTTTTTCTCTTTTAAATTTTCCAATTCTTCCGTTGCATTAACAAGCTTGTTTAAATTCACATTGGCATTGTCACGAAAATCAAATATTTCTTGAATAGTGCTTCCATATTTTCTTTTTAATGTTTTAATCTCGTCAAGGCGCTCTTCTATAAAATCAAGTTCGGCTTCGCTATACTCAAAGCTGTCTTTATAATCTTTAACAGTATCCAAAATATCCTCAATTTCAATTGATGCTTCTTCAAATCTGTTTTGCAACCCGTCCAATTCGGAAATATATTTTGAAAGATTTTCTATTACACCCTTTACACCTTTTAGGCAGGCATTAAGGTTAAGGTTTGAATTTGTGTAACCATCTAATTCGTTAAATTTTTCGATAATCTTTTCGCCATTCAACAAAACAGTTTTTCGCTCGATTAATGTTTCTTCTTCATCTTCTTTAAGGTTTGCCGAATCAATTTCATTTATTTGATATCTTAATAGGTCAATATTTCTTTCTCTTTCTGCACCATCTCCACCAATACTGTTAATTTCATCATTAATGCTTTTTAATTCACCAAGTTTATCACACAATGAATTTTTCAATTCAGTAAGAGCATTAGGATTATAACTATCTAAAAATACAATATGCTGCTTTGTGTTTAGCAAAAATTGCTGGTCGTTTTGTCCAAATACATCAACCAACTTTTCACTAACCTTTTTTAACATATTAAGAGTAATTATTTCCCCATTTAGCCTACATTCGTTTTTACCAGAAATGTTAAGCGTTCTAGTTAAAATAATTGTGTTTTCAGGCTCTACTCCAAAACCTTCCAACACCTCCATAACTTCCAAGTTATCGGTTTCAAAAACCGCTTCAACTCGCGCTTGCTCAGTTCCCGATTTAATTAGGTTTTTATCACCCCTAGCACCAAGCACAAAGTTTAGCGAATCAATAATGATTGATTTACCAGCACCAGTTTCACCAGTAAGAGTATTGAAACCGCTTTTAAAATCAATAACACACTCTTCTATTAACGCAATGTTTTTTATTTTCAATAAGTTTAGCATATGTAATACCTTTATTTAAAACTATAGTCATTATACTACAATTAAAAATATATGTAAAATAATTTTCGAACATATTTTCGACTTTTAAGACAAGAAAAAAGCAAACACAAAAATGTTTGCCACCCCTCTTTTATTAACATATTGGCTTTTTATTTAATAAGTTCCAAAACCTTATCTTTAACATAAAAAGCATCATCTACATCATTGGTAATAACCATAACAGTGTCATCACCATATGTTGTACCCAAAACTTGACTAATAGAAAGCTGATCAATTAAATTGCTAACCAATCCGCCAGTACCCTTTAAAACTTTTACAATCACAAGATTCATTGCACTTTTAACAGTCACAACACATTCTTTAAAAATTGCCATATTCTTATTTGAAATTGCTTGGGCAGAAGTGCTAACAATCGCATACTTATATTTTTTGCTATCAGATAAAATTTTAATTAATCCAAGTTCTTTAATATCTCTACTAATAGTTGCTTGAGTAATATCAAAATTAGCAGCCCTAAGCTCCGCAACAAGCTCTTCTTGTGTTTCAATTTCTTTTGTAGATATTAATTCTAAAATTTTAGATTGCCTAGAATTTCTTGCCATTACACACACTCCCAAATTTCAAAAATATATTTATTCATTAGAATTTCCATAATTATACAACATAATTAATTATTATGCAATACTTTTTTGAATAATTATTCATTTTATTTTTTATAAATATTCATAAAAATTTATATCATTTTTTACGAATGTATATTTATGCAAAAGTTGTGTATAATGGCTTTATTTAGCCGTTTTCAAAGCGTCTATATGTTTTAAAATTTATAATTATGCAACCACTTTTAACCATTATATATTCTTTTTCGCCCACAAAAAAGCACTACTCTATCCCATTTTTTTATCTAAAACACATAGCTATTTTTTAATACAACAAAAAAATAGGGGACTTGCCCCTATTATGAAATTTTTTATTTTTTAGATATATCTCATTAATAATATTATGTTTTTGCTTATTTTATCAATGATTATTTTAATATAAAAAATAGGGTAGCACCACCCTATTTTTTATATTAATATTGAACATCCCAAACAACAAGATGTTTTGCTGGTTTGCCACAGATTGCACACTTATCGGAAATTGGTTTTTCATTTTCCAAAATACAACGTGATTTTGCTCCCCTAATCTCTTTTACTTTAAGTTCACACTCTTCATCTCCACACCACATTGCTTTTACAAAGCAGGATTGTCTGTCTAATAAAGATTTCATTTCGTTATATGTTTTTGCTTCAAAGGTTAATGCTTCTCTACGTTTTAAAGCACTATCATATAAGTTTTGTTGAATATCATCTAAAAGTTTTTCAATTGTACTTACAATGTTGTCATCATATTTTACAGTAATTTTTTCACGAGTGTCACGACGAGCCAAAGTTATTGTTCCGTTAGCCAAATCTCTTGCACCAACTTCCACCCTTACTGGAATGCCATTAACTTCGTGTTCAGCAAATTTAAATCCTGGTGTGCGTTCCGAATCGTCTACAAAAGAAGTATGATTGTCGTTGTTTAATTTTTCATTAATGTTATTACAAATATTTAACACGTTTTCGTCTTTTCCAATAGGAACAATAACAACTTGAGTTGGAGCGATTTTTGGTGGCAACACTAAGCCATAGTCATCACTATGCACCATAATTAGAGCTCCCATCATTCTTGTTGAACAACCCCAAGATGTTTGCCAAGCATATTCAAGTTTGTTTTCACGGTTTAAAAATTGCACTCCATATGCTTTTGAAAATTTTTGACCAAAGAAATGGCTTGTACCACTTTGCAATGCAACCCCGTTATGCATCATTGCTTCAATTGTAAGAGTAAACTCCGCACCCGCAAATTTTTCTTTTTCACTTTTTAAACCAGTTATTGCAGGAATTGCCAAATACTCTTTAAAGAACTTTTCGTACACACCCATCATTGCGTATGTTTCTTTAATAGCTTCTTCCTTCGTTTCGTGAACCGTATGACCTTCTTGCCACAAAAATTCGCGAGTTCTAAGGAATGGACGTGTTTCTTTTTCCCAACGGCAAACGCTTACCCATTGATTATATTTTTTAGGTAAATCTCTATATGATTTTACTTTACTTGCGTAGTAATCACAAAACAAAGTTTCACTAGTTGGTCTTACAGCAAGGCGTTCTTCAAGTTGTTTTTGACCACCAACTGTTACCCACGCTACTTCTGGAGCAAAACCAGCTACCAGCTCCCCTTCTTTTTTAAGCAAATTTTCTGGAATAAACATAGGCATATTTACATTTTGATGCCCAGTTTGTTTAAACATTTTATCTAATACTTGTTGCATTTTTTCCCAAATCGCATAGCCGTTTGGTTCAAAAACAATACAACCCTTAACCGATGTGTAATCAGCTAGTTTTGCAGCTCTTACAATATCGGTATACCATTTCGCAAAATCAACATCACGGCTGGTAATTGCTTTATTTTTCATATCGTTTGCCATTTATTAAAACTCCTCTTCTGTTGTGGTTTCGTCCATTTGTTTTTTAATTTGGGTAATTTTACCCTTTGCTTCGTTTAAAGCAGCATAGCACTCTTTAGCAACAATTGTGCCTTCTTCAAAAAGCTTTATGCCTTCTTCAATGCCAACATTTCCGCTTTCAAGTTTTTCTGTAATTTCTTTAAGTTTTTTTAGTTTTTCATCTAAATTCATTATTTTTCTCCTTTAATATCCGTTACTGCGGCTTTAATATTTCCATCAATCAATCTTATATTTAACACATCATTAATTTTAATATCACGCACACCCATAACGGGATTGCCATTAACCGAAAGCTTAGTATAGCCTTTTACAAGCAAATTTTGTGGGTTAAGTTTTTCAATAATCCTTGCAAAAACTTCCACCTGTTTTTCATATTCTGCTGATTTTTTATTTAACTGCTGTTCGCAATTAACAAGCATTTTGTTTATTTCTGTTGTGTAATAGTTAATTTTGTTTTGCACAAAATGTTCCGCAACAAGTACACATTTTTGAACTGAAGCTGTAATGTTGTTTGTAATAAGGTTTAAACACTTTTCCATTCTGATTATGTTTTTTGAAATATCACTTAACACATCACTCTTTTTAAAAACAGCAAGTTCAGCTGCAGCCGATGGCGTAGGAGCTCTTAAATCGGACACAAAATCTATAATAGTAAAGTCTGTTTCGTGACCCACAGCACTAATTAACGGCTTTTGACACGCATAAGCAGCATTAGCAACAACTTCGGTGTTAAAAGGTTGCAAATCTTCCAAACTTCCACCACCGCGTGCCACTATAACAACATCAACATTGTCGTATCTACTAAAAAAATTAATTCCTTCTGCGATTTCAAATTCGGCACCAACACCCTGCACCTTAACTGGATACAACACAATGTCTACACCATTATTTCTTCGAGTTGTAACATCACGAATATCTTGAATAACCGCACCAGTTGCGCTTGTTACCACTCCAATACGCCTTACATACTCTGGAATAGGCTTTTTATGGGCTGGGTCAAAATACCCTTTTTCTTCCAAACTTGCTTTAAGTTGTAAAAACTTTTCATACAACAAACCCTTTCCATAAGGCACAATTTTGGACGCCTGAAAAGTAAGTTTGCCACCCTTTGTCCAATAATTTATACTGCCTGTTGCCAAAATCATATCGCCAAGCTTTGGAGCATTGTATTTTGCCGCACCAAAAAGAACGCAAGAAAGCAAATTATCTTCGTCTTTAAGATTAAAATAAGCTATTCCATTAGACACATTATAACTGCTTATCTCACCAAAAACACTAATACCGTGTAGCATTTCTTCCGCATCGAAAATGTTTTTAATGTATTTATTAAGTTGTGTAACCGATACACAATTTTCCATTAAGTCCTATCCTTTAAAAATCCTGCAATTACGCCATTTATAAAACTATAGCTTTTTGGAGTTGAGTACTTTTTAGCAAGCTCAACTGCTTCATTTGCAACGACTTTTGTTTCGCTTGTGCCGTGCATAATTTCATAAAAGGCAATAATTAAAATAGCTAAATCAACTTTAAAAACACGCTCTATTGTAAAACCTTTAAGATATTTGGATATTTCATTTAAAATATCTTGTTTTTCTTCTATTATTCCCGAATAGATGTTTTTAACAAACTCTTTATTTTCACCATCTAGGTTCTCGTCGGACATAAACTCATCAAACAAAACATCGCTTTGTTCCTGAAAACAAAGCTCAAAAGTTAATTTAAAAAGCCAATCTCTTGCTAATTTTCTACTCATATTTTTCTCCCTTTAAAATCACAAAAAGTCCTTGCTTTAAACAAGGACTTATGTTTACTAAACAATTTCTTCAGCCGACGGAAAATCTACGCCCAAAACATGAACATTGATTTTGTCTATTTTCATTTCTACCATAGACGCCAAACTGTTTTTAATATTTTCCTGCACCCTATAAGCAATTTCGGATACATTATAGCCATAAAAAACATTTAAATAAACATCAACATTCATATTGCCATTAACATATGAAGTTTTCACACCTTCATAATAGTTTTTGCTAAACCACCTTTTTAAAGCGGAACCAAAATTTGCTACAAGCGAACTAACGCCAGCAATTTCTTTGGTTGCCAAGTTAATAACCGATAATACAATATCTTTGTTGTAAGTAACTTCACCCTTAGCGGGATTGTTTAAATAATTCTTATCTTTATATGCCATAACAAAATCCTTTTTTAAATTTACAAGGCTAGTATACCACAGGATTTTTAAAAAATCAATTATTCTACAGGAATAATTTTTATATTCTCTAGGTTGTAATCGCTGTTTGTTGTTATTGCTTCAACAATATTTGCAACATCAGCATCACTTAAACCACTTGTTTGAACAATTACGCTAACATTGTTTTCGCTTGCACTAACTGCAACTTGTGAAAACCCTTTTGCAGTAATCAAACCTTCAAGTTTGTTTTGTAAGCCCATATATGTGGTTAGTTTTAAAAGTTCCTTTTCAGCATTAGCTTTTGCTTCTTCGCTAGAATTTGCGTTGGCCATAATTGCCTCTAAATACAACTTTTCTTGGTCAACAGTTGTTTGACGATCGGTTTTGTATGTAGTAAAAAAGTTTGCAGTTGTAACCGTTCCGCCATTGTTTTGTTTTGCCACTGTATTATTGTTTAACACCAAGTTAAGCACACCAGCAATCAACAACAAGCAACAAAAACCACAGATAATTAATAATTTTTTCCTTTTCTTAAAAAATTTTTTCATATATTCTCTCCTTATTTTATGCTCCAGCAAATACTTCCACTATATTACTATTAACCCCCAAAGCGGTGGAAACTGCAAGAATAATGTCTAGTTTTATTTTAACATCTTTTGCTCCTTCACTCACCACAATAACACCATTAATTTCAGGTAGTGTTTCTTTTAAAACAAGTGGTGTACTATCGCTGCCGCTGCCCACTATTATGGGTTCGGCACTAACCGTGGTTGTTGTTCCGCTAGATGTTGAAACAGTTTTTTCTTCTATGTTTTTGGCAAGAGATAGTTCGGGACTGCTAGAAATGCTTATCATCACCTTTGTTTTGCCCGCACCTTTTATTCCACCAACAACATCGTTCAGTTTTGCTTCAATTTGCTTAATATACTCCAAACTTGTAGTGTAGTTGCTGTTGCTTGCAGAACATACAGTACTTGTTTTTTTAGTCCCAGCAGTATTTAGCATAATAATTGCAACCACAACAAGAGCCAGTATTATAAGCAAGGTTTTTACATTGCCAATTTTGCCCAAGTTATTCCAAAATGTTTTAAACCCACCCTTTGGCGGTGAATCTTTTGGCAAATCAGCACTGGCCATACACAATATCCTCCTTATTAACCATTACAACGCTTTGGATTAGTTCTGTAATAAGTTTATACTTATCTATATGCTCGTCCGTACAATTTAGAACGGATTTTGCGCCGTTTAGAATTACTTTTTTTGCCACAATTTTATCTTTCGACACATATCCTAAAATTTTTACATCAACCCCATTTATTTGATTATCTAACATCAACCTTGTAATTTTGTGTTCTGCTTCGGAAATTTTTAAATTGGTTTCATCGGACGACTCAAAATAGCTTTTACTAAAATCTACTTGACTTGCGCTTTTAAAATATTTAATAACTGGAGCAATCACAACATAAATTAAAAAAACCGCAAACATAGACCTAATAAACGCATTTGTTTTCCCAGAAGGTGCAACAACATCCACCATCACTCCCAAAAACACAATTCCAACAATACTAAGTAGCCACACGGTCATATTACACCCCCACAAAGGTGCACAACACCAACGAAACACTTATTAAATACATAAACGCCATACTAAGAATAATTACAATAGGATAAATTAATATTTTAGAAATATCTTCGCAAAGCTTGCTTAATCTACTATCTCCAATAGGTTCTAATACCCCTGCCACCAACTGCAGTGCAAGCTTAAACACGACTAGTGAAATAATTGGCATAATTATTGTTGAAAACACAAGTAACATCCCTGCCACCCCAACAGCATTTTTTATTACTGTGCTACTTAACATAACATAGTCTAGCCCATCGCTTAAATATCCACCTATTATTGGCACGTAGCTTTTCATAGCAAACCTTGTGGCTTTTAAACTAATTGTGTCATATCTACCTGCACTTATGCCCTTTATTGCCAAAAAGCCCGCAAACATTGTAAACACAAAGCCCACAATCCACTTAAAACAACTGCCCAAAAATGAAGTAAACTTATTTAGTTTTACTTTTGTAGAAAGATTTCCAAGTATTACAAATAAAAACGATACGAGAAATATCGGATACAAAACTTTTTTAAAAACCGCACTCACACCTGTTGTTAGTACTGCCACCACTGGTTGATATATACTAGCACTAACCACGCTTCCCATAGCAGTTAGCAGCGTTAGCATTATTGGAAACAACGCCGCCATTTGATTGGACAAACTATTAACACAAGTAGTTGTGGATATGTACATCTTTTTAAATACGCTTACTATAAGCACAACAACAACCGAAACACACACAAAGTGTATTAGGTCTGATATTGCTTTGTTTTCCACCGGTTTAAACGCTTCTACAAGATTTGCCATAATTGCAACCGCAACGATTAACAACATAATTGGGATAATGTTTAAAATCTCTTTAAATATAGCATTTAGTATCTTTCCCACTAGTGTGTTTGTGTCATCTGTATAATTGCCATTTATTAGGTTATTCACAATATCTTTAAAAGAGCCTACAACTTCTAGGTTATCGTTTTCCACCGTAATGTTTTCCAAATCAGAAAAGTCTATATCATCTACTTGTGCTTCAACCTGTTGTTGCAACTTTTCGCTTTCACCTTCCGCAACCACAATGCTAGTTGGCAACACAACGAGTGTCGTTAGTATTAACATAATGATTATAATATATCTTTTAATCATAATAGTTCCAATATTAAATCAAACAAATTAGTAATTATTGGCATAGACAATAAAAATATGGTTATTTTTCCACATAATATAATTTTACTTGCTATGCTAGAGTTTCCGCTATCTTCACATATAGATGCCCCAAACTCCACCAAGTACCCCACACCTATTAGTTTTAATAGAATTACAAACAAGCCTTGATTAAGTCCCGTTTTTTCTACAATGTTTCCAAAAACATTAAACACTTGCGTAAAGTAATTAAGCGCATATGTTATTAACACTATACTACCGGCAATAACCACAACAACTGTTAGCTCTGGCTTAACTTGCTTTAATATAAGCGTTACTACACAAATTAATATCCCTATGGCTACAATTTTGAATATCTCCATAACTTACTCCAGCTAATAGAGCGAAAATAAGTTTTTAACCGTTTCAAACAGATCACTTATCATATCAACAACCATAAACAGCACCACAACTACACCTGCCAAAGTAGTAAGCGTGGCTATTTCATCTTTCCCCGCATACTTTAGAATTTGATTAACAACCGCAGTTAGAATTCCCACCGACGCAATTTTAAATATAATCTGTATCCCCATTTGTAGCCCCCTTAAATTAATATAATAGCCAGCAATGCTCCAGCAATTATGGATAATTTTAAAACCAACGACCCATATTTATTAAACACCACATTTTTCTTTTCATATTCAGTTTTAAACACGCTTTCATAGTATCCCAAATTTTTTAGTTCGCCCTCTACATCGTGCTTTCCAATACTATTAAAAAATTCGTTTACAACCTTGCTTTCGGTTTGTTTTAATAAAACTGATGTTGCTTGCCCAACTTTTAAATAACTATCCACAAGCCCCATAACACCTTTTCCATAATTTTGTCTTTTTAGTAGCGTAGTAAAATCGGTTTGCAAAAAATATATTTCACTTTTAAAGTCGTTTATTAGTTTCAGTATTTCATCATAAAGCTGCACACGATTTTTAATGTACGAATAAATTACAAAACCAATTAAAGCACATATTCCCACCACAGCTAAAGTAAGCAAAAACTTAATCATAAATAAATACACCTTAGCGATTCATTGTACACGGCTTCTATTGTTCCAACACCATTTGAAAAGCCAAGCACCACATAGCGGTCAAACAGTTGCTTTTTTAAAATGTCCGCAAAGGCTTTTTTGTTTTTTATATCATTAATTCCTTCTCCGTGAATAGTGGCCACCACCTTAACTCCGCTTGTAATAGCGTTTTCTATGGCTTCTATGTCGTTGTTTAGGTCAACTTCGTCGGTAAATATTACATTTGGTGCCATACTTCTAATTCCGTTTGAAAAGGCATATGCCTTGCTGCAATTTTTAAAAACATCTACACCTAATATGTAGTCACTCTCTAATGTTGTTGTAATTTCCCCTCGCTCATCCGCAACCAAAATGTTTAGCGCAGAATTGTGCGTTTTTAGTTGGTATATTAGGTCACGAATAAAGGTTGTTTTGCCTGCTGCTGGTGGAGAAATAACCAGCGTGTTTTTAAATGTTGGAGTTGCTAAAAGCCCATATACTGGCATACTGCAATTTTTAATAAAGTGCGGAATCCTTATGTTAAGTGATGTGATGTTTTTTAGCGTTTTAAGTTCGTTACCATTTTTTACAAGTTCTCCCGCAACACCAATTCTAAACCCATTTTTTGTTACATAGCCATTAATAAGTTGGTCGTTAATGGTGTAAAGCGAATTATTAGAAACCTTTTGCAAAATATCGTTTATCATTCCGCTATGCACAATTATCGCGTCGGCAGAAACGGCAGACAAACCATTGGGCGTAACAAACAGCGTTCTTTTAGCGGTTACAGCAATGGGAGCACCTACGCGAAACCTAATTTCTGTAATAAGCGACAAGTCGATACTTTTAAAGTATTCATTTATATATGGTGGAAAAATGCTACTTAACATAAAAACCTCTTTTTTATATCAATGAAATCAAAAATAAATATATGACGAAAAAAAATAAGCAAAACCGCTTAGTTTTGCTTATTCGATAAATTTTCTTATATTTCTACACTGTTGTATATGTCGCGAAGTTTCATCGCATCAAGTGCCATTATGCCGCGACTTTCACTAATAACCACAGGTTCTAAGTTGTATTTTTTTATTACTCTAGCAAGTGGCTCAAACTCTGGACCATACTTTGTATCTTCTAGCGTAAGATGCTTTATTTCACCTTTTGTGCCATACTCGATTTTGCTAAAATGGATATGAACATTCTTTGTGCGATATTCCCCAAGTTTTGAAATACACTTTTTAATGATGTTTTCATAATCGGCTTCTGTTTTTAATGTACCGCCAGTAAGCGCGTTTATGTGTCCAAAATCAAAGGTTGGCATATAGTGGTCACTAATTGTGCAAAAATCTAGAATTTCATCAACAGTGCCAATTTGTGCCGATTTTCCCATTGTTTCCAAACAACAATACATTTCGCTAAACCCAGCAGCTGCTATGCGGTCTTTTAATATCGCTAAGCGCTTTTTAACAAGCTCAACCGCTTCCGCCCTGTCCATTTTTCCGCACGAACCAACGTGGATAACTAGGTGTGTTCCACCAAGCAATCTTAGTTTTTTAAGGCTGTTAATAACATATTCATAGCTTTTTTCAACAAGCTCATCACTAGGATTGGCAAAGTTTATAAAATACGGCGCGTGAACACTAATGGTTATGCCGTTTTTCTTCATCTCTTCGCCAATCTCAACCGCCATTTCGTCGCCAAGCAAAATACCCCTACCAAACGAGTATTCGTACGCATTTAGTCCTTTTTGCTTAAGCCACTCGGCTGCTTCAATTGTTCGCTTGTGCCCTTCGGCATAAAAACTTTCACAGTTTCCTGATGGTCCAAATTTAATCATTTTTCATTCCTTTAAAAATGTTTTTATTTTTAACTTGCCTCTTTCAATATGTCCTACACAAATTAATTCATTATTGTTTTTTATAAAATAATCTCCGTCTGCTGCGTTTACATCAACCACAATACCGTCCAAAAGCTTTTTTGTTTCGCTATTGTTTAAATTAATTTCATTAATTTCACAAAACACTTTTTCAATAGGAATTAATATGTTATCTAAATTATCTAGTTTTGTTAAATCGTTAAAATCAATGGCAAAACTCTTTTTAAAATATCCGCTTTCTGTGCGCTCTAAGTACGACATATATCCGCTAGTTCCAAGCGCCTTTGCAATATCACGAGCAAGGCTACGAATATATGTTCCGCCGCCGCAAGTTATTTCAAACTCAAAAGTGTCGTCGGCAATCTGTTTTGTAACAGCAATTTTTGATATTAAAACTTTTTTAGGTTTTAATTCAAACTCCAGATTGTTGCGAGCCAATTTGTATGCGCAAGTACCATTTATTTTTTTTGCACTATATTCTGGCGGAAGTTGGTCTATTTCGCCTTCAAACTGCGGCAAAACAGCCTTAATTTGCTGAAGTGTGGGAACTAATCCATTAACACTTAAAAACTCGCCTTCACGGTCTAATGTTGCGGTCGTTTTTCCAAAAGTAAAGTGAGCGGTGTATTTTTTAGTTTTTTCTAAAAAATAATCAAACATTCTTGTTGCTTTATTAACAGCAATGGGTAAAATACCGCAAGCTAATGGGTCTAATGTTCCCATATGCCCAACTTTTGACACATTAAAGCGTTTTTTTATTACAGCAACAACCTTTGCGCTGCTTGTTCCTTCGGGTTTGTAAACATTAAGAAAGCCTATCATAATTTTCTAATATAGCCTTTTCTAGTTTGTTTATAACCGCATTGTAGCTGCCAAAGATGTTGCAGCCAGCAGCAAGTTTGTGTCCACCACCACCAAAAATCTTAGCAATTAATGACACATCTTTTCCTTTTCCACGAAGACTACAAGCATACAAGTTTTTACTTTTTTCGCTTATCAAAATGCCAATTTCAACCGAGTCAATATTAACACAAATATCCACAATTCCGTAATTTTCACTACTAATAAGTCCGTTAGACTTAAAGTCGTTTTCAGTCAAATATGTAATAGCGACTTTATTGTTGCATATAAAGCGTAAGTTTTTTAACGCAATTTTTAAAACATTAATTTGTGCTACTGTACGTTTTTTTAATAAGTTGTAATTAATTTCAGTCATATTAGGCACATATTTTAATATTTCACCCACAACAATATGCGTTTCTGGAGTTGTGTTTGAATGTAAAAATCCACCAGTATCGGTTAGTATGCCAGAATACAACCCTATTGCAATTTCAGGACAAAATTTTATGTCAAGTTTTAAAAACAACTGATATAAAATTTCAGCAGTACTTGCCGTAGGCTCTTTAACCAACAATCTCGTAAATTTGCCATCTTCAATATTTTCGGTCATATGGTGGTCAATACAAAGCGTGTTGTCGTGAGAATTAAAAAGTTCTATATACTCGCCAACTCTGTTTGCGTCACCACAATCTACAGCAATCACTGTATCATATTCGGTGTTAACTGGATTATTTATTTTATCGATAAACGGAATTACTAAATAATTTTCACTAATTTCGCTATCGCAATAAATATCTGCAGTTTTGCCAAGTTGTAACAATGCCCCTTTTAAAGCAGAAGCCGACCCTAAACAGTCGGCATCTGGACGCACATGTGTAACAATTGCCACATTTTTTGCGTTTTTTATTAAGTTTAAAACTTCTACACTAAAGTTCATTTTTTTCCCTTTCATCGTTAATTTTTTCAATAATGTTTTCAATTTTGTCTATATACTCAATAGTATCATCAAGATAAAATTCCAAAAATGGAACTTTTCTGATGTCTAATTTTTGACAAAGTGACTTTCTTATAAAGCCCGCAGAATGCAAAATTTGATTAAAAACATCTTGTGTGTCGGTGGCATTAAATATTCTAAGATAAATTTTAGAAATACTTAGGTCATTGGTGGTATCTACCTTAACAACGCTAATAATACCATTAATTTTAGGGTTTTTTAATTCCGTTAGAATAATCTCGCTAATGTATTTTTGAATTTCGGAATTAATTTTTAAAATTCTATTATTCATAAAGTATCCTTTTAAATTTGTTGAAGTTCGTAAACCTCTATAATATCTCCTTCTTTAATATCGGAGTAATTTTTAAGTTTTATACCACATTCAAAGCCAGCCTTAATAGATTTAGCATCGTCTTTACCTTGTTGCAAGCTTTCAATTTCGGTTTCTACAATTACAACATTACTTCTAAGTAGTCTTACTTTGTTGCCACGCGACACAACACCATCTTGAACATAACTACCAGCAATTGTGCCAACGCTACTAATTTTAAAGATGTGTCTAACTTCGGCATGTCCCAAAACTTTTTCTTCAAATTTAGGTGTAAGCATACCATTAATAGCCTTAGTAACATCGTCTATAGCATCGTAAATTACACGATAATACTTAATATCTACGCCATTTCTTTCGGCAAGAACTTTTGCTTTACTATCTGGTCTAACGTTAAATGCAATAATAATTGCACCACTAGATTGAGCAAGTAATACATCGCTTTCGTTAACAGCACCAACAGTAGAATGAATAACCTTAACAACAACTTCGTCGTTATGAATTTTTTCTAAGCTAGCTTTAAGTGCTTCAGCCGAACCTTTAACATCAGCCTTAACAATTAGGTTAAGAGTTTTAACTTCGTTGTCGGCAGATTTACTTAAAAATTCTTCTAGGGTAACATTATTTGTTTTTGTAATCATTTCAATTTGTTGTTTAGCAACACGTTCTTCAACAATATTTTTACCCATTTTTTCGTCTACAACGTAAACCTTTTCACCAGCTTCAGGAACATTGTTTAATCCAAGAACCGACACAGCCATACTAGGGCCAGCAGACTTAACAGCATTACCCTTGTAATCGTTTAGAGCCTTAACTTTGCCATAAGAAGTACCACTAATTACAAAGTCGCCCACTTTTAAAGTTCCGTCTCTAACAACAACAGTTACTTCTACACCACGCCCTTTATCTACGCGGCTTTCCAAAACATAACCGCTAGCAGGGTTTTTAGGGTTTGCTTTAAGTTCGCTCATATCGGCAACCAACAACACCATTTCCAACAACTTGTCAATACCCTTGCCTGTAATTGCAGAAATAGGCACACAGATTGTATCACCACCCCATTCTTCTGGTACAACATCGTACTCAGTAAGTTGTTGTTTTACTCTTTCTGGGTTTGCTTCTGGTTTATCCATTTTGTTAATAGCAACAATCATAGGAACTTTAGCCGCTTTTATGTGGTTTATAGCTTCAATTGTTTGTGGCATAATTCCGTCATCGGCAGCAACAACAAGTATTGCAATATCGGTAACTTGAGCACCACGAGCACGCATTGCTGTAAACGCTTCGTGACCTGGGGTATCAATAAATGTAATTTTGTTTTTATTTACTTCAATTGAGTAAGCACCAATATGTTGGGTAATTCCACCAGCTTCGCCAGCTGTAACATTTGTTTTCTTAATAGCATCTAGTAATGAAGTTTTGCCGTGGTCTACGTGACCCATAACAGTAACAATTGGTGGTCGTTTTTCATTAGCTTCGGCAGCGTTTTGTGCAAACATATCTTCTAGTTTTTCTTCGTAGTTTTTCTCAACTTTTTGCTCTAGTGTTACACCAAACTCACTAGCAACAAGTTCTGCAGTAGCAAAGTCTATAGAGCTATTAATGTTTAGCATCATTCCTAACATCATAAACTTCTTAATTAATTCAACCGCTGGTTTGCCAATCTTTTCTGACAATTCTTTAACAGTAAGCGTATCTCCAGTAATAACTGCGTTTGTAATTTCAATTTTTTCTTGAACAGCAGTTTCTTTTTGTTTTTTAGGCTTGTTGCTTCTAATTCTTGCCATTCCGTCTTCGGTTTCGTAATCTTCAACCTCAACATAACCCATACGCATTTTAGCTTTTTTAGAAAGCTCTTTTTTCTCGTCATTAACTTGTTTTGTTTTATTTTTATTTCCAAGTTCACGTTCTGGTTTTACAAACAAAACATCTTTTTCTTCTCTAGTAAATGGCTTTATTGGTCTAACTCCGCCTTGCGACGAACCAACAGCACCCATAGGGCGTTGTGGACGCTGACCCATTGGACGATCACCATTAGGTCTATTAAAACCTTGCCTATTGCCGTTTTGATTATTATAGCCACCTTGGTTTCCATATCTAGAGTTGCCATATTGTTGTCTAAAATCACCATTTTGCCTATTATAATTGTTGTTATAATTAGGTCGAGTGTTGTTTTTAGGTGTAAACACAATGTTTGGTTTACTAGCAGGTTTTTCACTAACAACCGAAGTTTTTTGAGCATCAGCAGTAACTGGTTTTTCAACTTCTTTTGGTGAGTTTTTTAAATTAGCTTCTTTTTCTTTTAAGGTTTTGCAGTATGCATCAAGTGCACGTTTTGCTTTTCCTATTGCAGACGCAAAAGAACCTAGCTCGCTACCATTTAGTATAGAACTAACCTTTTTTAATTGCTCAAATGATATTGAATTTTTGTTTTGTGTGTTTTTGTTTTCCAAATTACAACACTCCCTTTTGTATTAATTTTACTTCACCGCAATTTAGTATTGCTTTTGCTAAATTACTGTCCAAAACACCTAATGTTTTGCAGTTATCTCTATGGATAACATCGCCCAATGTGGCATTAGATTTAACCATTGTCCATTTTTTATTCTCGCAAAGTTTTATTAATTTTTGTTCAACTTTGCTATTAACCAATGGGCAAACAACCACAAGCTTCACATTTTTAGATGTTTCACACAACGCATCAAAACCAAACAAAACTTTTCCACTTTTTATACAAAACCCTAAATACGACTCTAATTTTCCAGTCATCTATTCTCCCTTTAATTTTGAATAAACTTCATTAGGAACTTGCCCCTTAAAAGATTTATTAAAAGACTTAGACTTAACACATTTTTCAATACACTCTGCGTTGTTGCAAACATATGCTCCACGTCCGTTAAGTTTTCCAGTAGGGTCTATTTCAAACCCCGTAGGAGTTTTTACTACCCTAATCATTTCACTTTTGGGTTTGCTAGTTCGGCACGCCAAGCACATTCTTAAAGGAACAGGCTTATTCATATTATTCTAATTCTCCAAAAGCGTCTTCGCCTTCAAACAAATTATCGTAATTTGTGTTAGATAAGTTTTCATCTAAATCTAGGCTAGGAACAACGCTTTTTGCCTTAACATCAATTTTCCAGTTTGTAAGTCTTGCAGCAAGTCTAACGTTTTGACCAGCTTTGCCAATAGCAAGCGAAAGTTTGTCATCAGGAACAACTGCAAGCGATGTTTTTTCGTTCTGGTTAACTTCAACATGTAGTACTGTTGCTGGGCTTAAAGCAGATGCAATAAATTCGGCTGGATTTTCGCTATATGGAACGATATCAATTTTTTCGCCATTAAGCTCGTTAACAATTGCGTTAACTCTCATACCCTTATTCCCTACGCAAGCGCCTACAACATCTAGCGTTCTATTGTCACTAGCAACTGCAATTTTAGTACGATATCCAGCTTCTCTTACAATGTTTTTAATTGTAATTTCGCCATTTTGAATTTCAGGAACTTCTAGTTCAAACAATTTTTTAACAAAGTTTACACTAGTACGTGTAAGTTGAACATATGGCATATTGTAGCTTTCTCTTATTGATTTTACTAAAACCTTAAGACGCATATTAGGTGTGTATTTTTCACCTGGGATACAATCTCTGCCACCTAAAACGCCTTCAACTTGTGTAATACCCATATCGCAATACACGTTTTCGCCTTCAATTCTGCGAACAATAACGGTTAGAAGTTCGTCTTGTTTTGTGTTAACTTCGTCCATAACTTTGCTGCGTTCTGCTTCTCTTAAACGTTGCATAACAACTTGTTTTGCGGTTTGTGCTGCAATTCGGCCAAAGTTTTTAGGAGTTTCTTCTTGCATTATTACATCGCCAACTTTATATGATTTTTTAATAAGTTTTGCATCACCTAATAAAATTTCTTTATCTGGATCGGTAATTTCGTCCACAACTGTTTTGTAAGAGTAAACCTTAATGCTGTTTTTATTTGGATCTAGTTTTACAATTGCACTTTTTGCTTCACCAAAGTTCTTTTTATAAGCACTGGTTAATGCAGATTCTAGCGCATCAATAAAATACTCCTTATTAATTCCTTTTTGTTCTTGCAAATCTTCTAATGCTTGAAAAAAATCTTTATTAATCATTTTAAAATCTCCTTTAAAAATCTATTACTGGCACAATTTGTGCAATTTTATTTTTTTGAACTGTAACTTCTGTTTCATTAGGGGCAATAGCAATTGTTACTATTTCACTATCCCAATTAACTAGCACACCAATTAACGCTTTTTTGTTGTATGGTTTTAGTGGCTCGTAGAACTTAACTTCTACTTCTTTACCCTTGTACTTATTAAACTGATACTCGGTTGTAAGTGGTCTATCCAATCCAAGCGATGACACATTAAGTGAATAAGGCTCGTCGCAAGTAGGATTAATATCGTCCAAAGGCTTATCTAGCGCGTGCGAAACTTTTTCGCAATCGTTAAGCGTAATGCCGTTTGGAGAATCTATAAACAACTCCAGCACCATTCCACCTACTTTTTTAGAATACTCAATATCAACCAAAACATAACCTAAGTCGCTCACAATTTTAGCAATTTGGTCTTTACAACTTGAAATAACTTTTTTGCCGTTCATAATTTTCCCCTTATAAAAATTAAAGTGGATTTATTAAAACCCACTTAGTAATTCTATTAAAGCAATTATAGTGTATCACAAAAAAACCATAAAATCAATAGTTTTTAGGCATTATTTTGGTGAAACATTATAAGTAATTTTTTTAACAACTTCGGCAGTTGCCACGGCGTCGTTAACTGCACGGTGAGCGCCTTCTAGCGAAACACCTAGTTTTGCACAAATACTTGCTAGTTTAAAGTTTTTAGCGCCAGCCACATTTAGCCTTGCCAAATACAAAGCATCAACTTGACGGTTGTTAAAATTATACCCCAATTTTTTTGCAGCAAAATCCAAAAATTTATAGTCAAAATCTATGTTGTACGCCATAATTACACAACCATAGCAAAACTTATAAAAGTCTGGAATAACTTTATCCACACTATACGCATCGCGCACCATTTCGTTGGTTATATGAGTAATGTTTGTAATCTCTTCTGGAATGGGGCTTTTAGGTTTAACAAAACAGCTAAATGTTTCGCTAAGTTCGCCATTTTTTAGTTTTACAGCACCAATTTCTATTATCTCATTTTTGTTAAATTCTAGCCCCGTTGTTTCAAAGTCAAACACAACAACATCGTTTTGTTTTAAAAACTCGCTTGGTTCGTATGACGCAGCCAAAAAGTTGTCTTGGTTCATATTAACATAAGGTTCTGGCTTAATAAATATGTAGTTTTCGTTTACACTCTTTTCTTCTACAACTTCTTCTTTTCTTTCTGGCAAAACACAATTACTGATGGCTTTAACTTTATAGCTTAGCCTGCCATTATACTCTTCCACATCCCCTAGGCAAATTACTTGCAAATTCTGCTGTTCTACTAGCCCTTCAAGTTTTTCTAAGGTTAGTTTGTTTGGAAAACACACACATTGCATTCGCCCCATTCCGTCATCTAGCGTAAACGAGAAAAATTCGCGTTCAACAGCATTTCCTTGTGCATCTTTTCGTTTTGATTGGAAACTCTTTTTTAAGTAATAAAGCACATTTCCACATAGTTGCACGCTTTGTCGTGCAGCCTTTACGCTCGCAATTTCAACAGCTTCGTTTTTAATTTCTCCGCCTATAATTTCATCTTTCAATTCAACGGTTATGTATTTTTCGTTTTCAAAAACAGTGGACGCAATAAGGGCGTCTAGCTCTTCTTCTTTTTCTTTTAATGCGTCATCAACTTTTGCTGCTTGCTTTGCATTAACCTTAACTATAAACTCGCCAAAAAAGTTGTTATCTAGACTTTTTGTTAGCATTTTGTCATAGTTTTTGCTTGTTAAAAACTCAACAAACTGACTTGCAATATTTATTGTAATATCGGCAACTTTATCTGTCAATTTTACTATTACATCGTTTTTTGAAAAGTCCAAAATACTCTTGCAATTTTCTAAAACATTGCGATAGCAAAATTCTTGAATAGCGTCTTCATCTAAGTACGAGCGTTTTAGTTTTACTTCAACCTTAAATTTGTTTCCATAGTACTTTAAAATAAGGTTTTCAAGCATTGACCTATCGCTTTCTTTTAATTGACCGTCGTATATAAACTTAAATGTAGCAACATTTAATTCTTTATTGTAAACAACACTTACCAATTTAAGATAAGTGTTGTTAATGTTTTTATTAAGAAACTCTAAAAATTTATCCATAATCACCTAAAAACAAATAATTGTAAAATATCCACAATAATAACAAAACCAAACAAAACCATTAGCCCAATGCCGTGAATTTTTGCTTCAACATCACGATTTATTGGCTTTTTCCTTATTGCTTCTATTAGCACAAACACCATTCGCATTCCGTCAAGTGCAGGAATTGGCAACAAGTTAAACACCGCCAAATTTACTGCAATTAATGGGAACAACAAAATAAGGTTTAGCATATTTTGTGACGATGCTGTTGCGATTGTATTTATTGTTGTTATTGGTCCACCAAGATTTTTAATACTATATTGTCCTATTAGCAATTTGCCAAGAATAACCAAACACTCCCACGCAATAGAAAAACAGAACGGAACAGCTTTAAGAAGTGCCTTTCCAAAACTGTAATTATAATAACTATTTGTTACGCCAATTAGATAACTTAAATTTTCGTCATTTGTTTCGGTTTCAACCAACTCATTATTTGCCGTATATGCACATTTTTTTATTTTAACTTCTAAGTCTTGTGCTTTGCCATCTACAACACGCTCAATTGTAAGTGTAATTACTTCGGTGTTGTTTTTAATAACTCCCACCATTCCATTAAAACCGCCATTTAAAAATGTACAAGTTTTGCCGTTTACTTTTTTAATAACATCACCTTGTTGCAAAGTGTATGCGCTATCTACATACTGACTAGGAAGAGTGCTTACCGTTTCAATTTTAGTAAGACCCGAACCAATTACACATAGCAAAACAACCGAGAAAATTATTGCAGATAAAAAATTGAAAAATGCACCGCAAAATAGCACGATAATGCGTTGCCACCAAGGTTTGTTGTTAAACGCATCGGGGCTAACATTGCCGTCTTCATCTTCGCCTTCAAAGGCACAATATCCGCCAAGAGGAATACACCTAATAGCAAAAACCTCGCCATTTTTCTTGGTTTTTTTGAATATTGCCTTTCCAAACCCAATAGAAAATTCGTTTATTTTAAACTTAAAAATTTTGCCCGCAGTGTAATGACCAAACTCGTGAATAACAATCATAATCATTAACACTAAAAGTGCCAAAATTATATACAAAACACTTTTAAAAAACGAGCCAACCGAACAAAGATATGCTAACAAAATAATCTCCTTTTATTTTAGCACAACAACAAGTGTAAATGCTACAAAACATAATAATGCGTTAAAAATCAAACCATCTACCCTGTCCATAATTCCGCCGTGTCCTGGCAAAACAGTGCCATAATCTTTAACACGCGCGCGGCGTTTTAATGCGCTGGCAACAAGGTCACCAATTTGACCAACAATCGCACCTAAAAATGAAATTACTGCAATTTCCCAAAATTTGCCGCCAATTGTTGTAAAGTCGGATACAAATTCAGGCACAGCAGTGAAAATAAGATACAGTAGCATTCCGCTTCCAGTGCCGCCAATAAGCCCACCAATTGCACCGCTAACAGTTTTGTTTGGGCTAATAAGCGGACAAAGCTTTGGACCTTTTAGGGTTGAGCCTACCACCATTGCCAAACTATCGGTACACATAGTAACAACAAACACAAACAATAACACAAATGTTGTAAACACTGTAAAGCGATTGTCTGGAGTAACCACAAAAGCCAATTCGCTAAAATGATTTATTAAAATTAAACATTCAAAAAGTAGCGCTGGATACACAAAAACGCCAAGCGAATAAATAGCCTTTTCAAAGGCATATTTAGTTACTTTTTGGTCAGTTATTTCATACTTTTCCATTTCGGCACGTGTGACCTTTTTAGTGCATAGTGTAACAATAAAAATTAATAAAAAATATGCAATCATTGCTAAGAATATGCCCATAACTAAATATTGCCAATTTAGATTTTTCTTAATCAAAATAATAGACAATATATAAAGCACGGCTGGAAAAGTGCCAACAATTAAAATGTGCGTATATTTTTTTGTACGCTCTAGCACCCTTGCAATTTCAACAACGCCTATAACTGCCATTATTAAAACCACAAGGTCAAAAACGTAAAGTGTAAGCAATCTACTTGCAAATGCAGCGGCCAAAATAAGTAATATAGCACCGCTGGTTAACAACCTTTTTTTCATTTGTTTTCCCCACTTTCAACTGCAAGTTTTTTGTTGGAATTTTCGCTATTATCTTCTTTAATTGCACCAAAACGACGGTTGCGCTTTTGATATACTTTTAAGGCTTTCATTAAATGCCACTTAGTAAACCCTGGCCAATGAACCTTAGGAAAATAAAACTCGGTGTATGCTATTTGCCACAACATAAAGTTGCTAATGCGTTGCTCACCACTAGTACGAATTAAAAAGTCTAGAGGTGGCAAGTTTGCGGTGTATAAGCTATTATCCACGTCTTCTTTAGTAATCACGGTTTTTCCTTCTTTAATAAGCGAATTTATGCCGCGAACAAGTTCGTCTTTTCCGCCATAATTCACACCCAAATTTAGTATGAATTTGTCATTATTTTTTGTTTGTTCCAACAAGTTTTCGCAGTTGTCAACAACTTTTTGTGGAAACTTTGTGTAGTCGCCCATAAACTGTACTTTTACGCCATACTCATTTAGCTTGTCTACATCTTCTTTAAACATTTTGCTAAAAATATCAAACAAGCAGTCTAATTCTTTTTGTGGTCTATTCCAATTTTCGGTAGAAAACGCGTAAATACTAAGGATTTTCACGCCAGCATCAAACACATCAAAAATGCGTTTTTTAAGGTTTTCAAAGCCTGCCATATGACCGCTAGAACGCGATAATCCCCTGCGTTTTGCCCACCTGCCGTTACCATCTATAATTATGCCCAAATGGGTGGGAATTTTGTTTTTATCTAATTTCATAATATCTCCAATTATAGTCTAAACTTCCATAATTTCTTTTTCTTTGTTTGATGTTAATGTTTCAATTTTTGCAATGTAGTTGTCTAGCGTTTTTTGAACATCTTTTTCTAAATTTGCCAACTCGTCTTCGGTTAGTTCATTGTTTTTTTTCATACCACGGAAAGCGTCTATTGCGTCGCGACGTTCGTTGCGACAACTAACCTTGGTTTGCTCACTAAGCTTGCTAACTTCTTTGCAAAGTTCTTTTCTGCGCTCTTCCGTAAGTTGTGGAAAAACAAGCCTAATGCTTCGACCGTCGTCACTAGGGTTCAAGCCCAAGTTTGCAGCTTCAATAGCCTTGCTCATAGCCTTAATCATACTAATATCCCAAGCACTTACAATAATCATACGTGCTTCGGGAACAGAGATTGTAGCCATTTGATTAATAGGCGTCATAGTGCCATAATAATCCACCATAATACGCTCTATAATCTTTGGGTTTGCTCTGCCCGCTCTAATTTGCAAAAACTCGTCTTGCATATAATTAATTGCTTTTTCTATATTAGACTTTAATTCGTCTAAATACATATTAACTTCTTCTGAATACATAAAAAACCACCTTAAACATTATTATTGTAATTGTACTAAAAATATTAACAATTTGCAACCAAATAATATTAGATTATTATATTAAAAATATAAAATATACTATATATTAGCCCACTCCACCTTGTATTGCGCACTATTAAACAAACAAAAACAAGCAGTTGGAATAATTAATTTAATACACCAAAAAAACTCGGCTGCTGTGTTATAACAAAAAAACTTGCTAATTTTAGCAAGTTTTTTAATTCACCAAAAGGTTATAATTATTTGGTTTGAGCCATAACTTCGTCAACAAAGTTATCGTTACGTTTTTCAAGACCTTCACCCATTTCATAACGAGTAAATCTTCTAATAGTGATTTTTTCACCAATAACCAAAATTGCTTCGTTAACAACATCGGTAATAGTTTTTGAAGGGTCTTTAACAAAAGGTTGTTCTAGCAAGCAAACTTCGCCGTAGTATTTTTTAACTCTACCTTCCATCATTTTTTCAATAATGTTTTCAGGTTTTCCTTCATTAATAGCTTGAGCTTTCAAAATTTCTTTTTCGTGCTCTAATGCTTCTGTAGGAACACTTGTTCTGTCCAAGTATTGTGGGTTTGCTGCAGCAATGTGCATAGCAATGTCTTTGCAAAGGTTTACAAAGTTTTCACTACGAGCAACGAAATCTGTTTCGCAGTTTACTTCTACCAAAACGCCAATTTTTCCACCCATGTGGATGTAAGAATATACAAGACCTTCGGCTGCAATTCTATCTGCCTTTTTAGCAGCTTTTGCAATACCTTTTTCTCTTAACCATTCTGTAGCCTTGTCAAGGTCGCCATTGCATTCTACTAATGCATTCTTGCAATCCATAACACCAGCGTTGGTTCTTTTTCTTAATTTTACAATATCTTCTGTTGAATACATATTAATATTCCCCCTAAAAAATTATTCTTCAACTGGTTGTTCAGTTGCAACGGTTTCTACTTTGTCTACTATTTCAGCAATGTTTTTTGCTGCTTCTGGGTTTTCTTCGGTGTTAAGCGAAGGTGCAACGCCTTCTTTAGCTTCAATAACTGCGTTTGCAATGGCAGCTGCAATTAGTTGAACGGCACGAATTGCGTCGTCGTTTCCAGGAATAATGTAATCAATTGGTTCTGGGTTACAGTTTGTATCTAGCAATGCTACAATAGGAATGTTAAGTTTTTTAGCTTCATCAACAGCGATGTGTTCTTTTTTAGTGTCTACAATAAACATAACATCTGGTAGTTTTACCATATCCTTAATACCGCCAAGGTTTTTCTCTAGTTTATCGCGTTCTGCTTTAAGTTTGATAACTTCCTTTTTAGGTAAAAGGTTAAATTCGCCAACCTTTTCCATATTGTTAAGTTTGTTTAGGCGGTCAATTCTTGTGCGAATGGTTTTAAAGTTGGTAAGAGTACCACCAAGCCATCTAGAATTAATATAGTACATACCGCATCTTTTTGCTTCGTCTTCAATAGCCTTTTGAGCTTGTTTTTTAGTACCTACAAAAAGAATTGTTTTGCCTTGACTAGCCATATCCTTAACATATTCGTAAGCTTTGTCTAGCAAAACTACTGTGTCTTCAAGATTGATAATGTGAATATCATTTCTTGAAGTGAAAATGTATGGAGCCATTTTAGGATCCCATTTTCTAGCTTGATGACCAAAGTGAACACCAGCTTCTAGCAATTGCTTCATTGAAATTACTGACATTTATTTTTCCTCCTTGTTTTTAATCCTCCCCAGCCCTTTAAAACTCTTAGCACAACCATATAGGCAACCGTGCTTAAAATATGAACCAGGTGTGTAATTTTTGAAACAAAAGCATTTTAGCATATATTTATTAAAATTACAAGTATTTTTTATAAAAAATATAATAGCTAATAATGCAGAAACACTTATAATAATATCTGGTTAAAAATACCGTACAAACTGTTCCAAAGCTACCCTATCATTTTAGGGCTTGAAATCAACAAAAAGATGTGATAGAATATATAATGAAATTGGGAGAAAAATAATGAGATTAAAAGAATTTAAACACTATGACAAACTTGTAAGTGAAGCACACAACACTATTGTGGATAAAGCGCCAGACGGCTCGCTTATATATTTGCCATCAAACAAATTTAAAATTTTGGACTACGAAGTAGCAAGTTTCAACAACTCTGTTTTGTCACTGGAAATGTTGGCAACTTTTAAGGAAGCTGATAGATTTTTACATCAAAATGTTATTTTAAATCAAAAAAAGCCCAACAACGAAGTTATGCTTAGACTTGCTCGCATTAATGGAGTGAGCATAGCAGCCATTAGAGCAAAAATGTTAAATAATAACCCTACTAAAGAACAAATAGACCAGTTAAACAATATTGAAGAATATAAAAAAAGACAAATGTTTAACAGAGAACAATTTGACCGATAATAAGCAAAAAAAATAGGACATAAAATTGTCCATAGTTTTACAAACACTTTTCCATAATATATATTTGGACAAGTGTTTTTTTACACTGTCCAAATAGATGGAAATCCGTCTACATAATGCCAATAATTGCCATTATGAGACGGAGAAATTTCGCTATATAAATAAAAATCAAATTTGGTGTCGCCGTTAAAACTTATGCTATTCCAAGCGCCATCCCAATCGGCAGAAACCGAAGTTGCTTCGCAGAAAATCTTAATTTTTGAGTTACAACCCTTAAACACATTTAGTCCCATTGTTTCTACGCTTTGCGGAATAATAACACTGCTAAGTTTTGTGTTTTCAAATGCACCGCTAGATATTATGTTAACTGTGCTAGGAATTACAATTTCTGTAAGCCCAGTATTGGAAAAACCGCCAAGATATGTTAGTCCATTAGGAAGTTTTATACTTTTTAAATTAACACAACCATTAAACGCAAGTTCTTTAATTGATTTAATTTTATCGGGAATATTAATACTATTTAAACTAACACAATTTTCAAATGTGCTGCGTGCAACAACTGTAAGTGCGCTACCATAATCAAACACCACGCTTTGCAATTTTGAGCAGCCATAAAAAGACTTTTCTTTTATGGTTTTTACATTGCTTGGCACAACAATATCAGTTATGTTTACACAACCTGAAAATGCATTTTCGCCAATTTCTAAAAGAGTGTCTGGAAGTGCGATATTTTTTATTGTTGTACAATCTAAAAATGCAGCGTTATTTATTGTTGTTACACCTTTTGGAACGACTAAATTGTTGCCCTTAAATGTTCCTACGCTTATTAGTTTGTCACCCACAATATTCAAGCCCGCACTACCCCATTCTGCGGTTAAAACAATGTCGCCAGATGTGTTTTTTGGAATTGCTGTTACTAGAGTGTTATTGTAATACCAGCCAGCAAAATCCATACCAAATTTGCTTGGATCGCTTAGTTTTAGCGGAAGTTCGTTTTTGCAATACGTGTCGCCATTAAGCGCATTATTTGAGCCGCCATTTAGGTTGTATACAATTTTGTAATTGCTCCATTTTGCGGTTAATTTAATGTTGCCCATAGTGCCTTTTGGAATTTTGTTTACCTTTACGCCGTCCATAAACCAACCAACAAAGTCAAATCCTTCGCGACTTGGGTCGTTAAGTATTATGTCGCCACTTTCAACCGTGTATGATGCAGGGTTTTCGCCCACAAATCCACCGCTTACATCGTAACTTATAGCGTAAACATTGGGAGTAAAACGAGCCGCTAAACGCAAGTTTCCTATTGTTCCTTGTTTGATTTCTGAAATACATTCATTAAACTCGTTGTACCAGCCTAAAAAGTGATAGCCAACACGCGAAGAAACCGCTGGTAAAAGTGTGTATTTTGAATTTATATTGTAGCTATGCGGATTTTGTTCACTGTTTGAGCCGTTATCCACAAAGTAAGTAATTGAATAATCGTTTATTTGATATTTTGCGGTCAATTCTATGTTTCCAACAGTGCCTTTGTTTATTGTTAAAACCTTATACTCGTCACTATACCAGCCCAAAAATGTATAGCCTTCTTTTTCAGCATTTTGAAGCACAATTGTATCGGATAATTTTGTAAACTCTTTAGGGTTTAGGGTGTTATTCTTTCCGCCATTAAGGTTGTATGTAATTGAAAACTTTTCCGCCCATTTTGCGGTTAATGTAATATTGCCGTTTGTGCCAACTTTTAGACTATCAACCTTGTTTCCGTCTGCATCGTACCAGCCCAAAAATTCGTAACCAGAACGCACGGGCTGTTTAAGCTGCAACGGCAAACTAGTGGCGCTATATGACTCTGGGTTTTCGCTAATTTCAGCATCGCAATCTAGCACATATGTAATGTTATATTCAACACAACTTGTGCTTTCAGATACAAAAGCAAACACCACAACAGTGAGTATGCTCATTATTAACACTGACAATATAAATTTTAGATTTTTGCTCATTTCTACCTTCTTATGTAATTTTAAATATGCACTTATTTTTAAAAGTAAATAATCGCATTTCGCTTACCCTAATTTAGCACACAATCTGCCTTAAATTTTAGGGGTGACGAACGAAGTAGATAATACTTTAATTAAGCATAAAAGTCAATAAAAAATAATGGGAAATTTGCACAAAAAAACAAGTTTGTTTAATGTGTACAAACTTGATATTTTTTTATAAAAATTTATTGGTTGTTTTATACAAAAATAGCACTCAAAAATTGTGCAATATAGCCAATATTAGTGATTTTTCTTTAAAAAAATCACCCTTAAAAAGTAGGGTGATTAAAAACTATTTCTTGTCGGTTTCGTCAGCAAGTTTGTAATACTCGTCGAAAACCTTTTCTTCGGTTTGTTCGTCGTCCACCAAAAGTAAAACATCTTCGTCGTCCACTTCGTCTATAACAAACACCAAAGCCTCGTCATCGGGCATAGGGTCGTCGCCACCAAGTGGGTGCAAAATTGCGTATGTTTTTCCGTCTAGCGGAATAATTGCAATTTGCTCAAATTCTACTGGGTTGTTTTTGTCGTCAAACAAAACAATATTTTCTGTGTTTTTTTCATCTAATAACATATCAATAGGTGATATTTCTTTTTTTGCCATTTTATTTACTCTCCCTTTTTTTATCTAGATAACCCTGAAGAATTAGTGTTGCGGCAAGTTTGTCAATAACTTCTTTTCGTTTATCGCGTTTTACACCTGCGTTAACTAAAATTTCTTCGGCATCAACCGAACTAAGTCGCTCGTCATAGTAATCTACCATTACGCCTGTTTCGGCAACAAGTTTTGCGGCAAAACTTTTGGTTTTAACCACCCTTATGCCTTCGCTACCGTCCATATTAAGCGGCAATCCAAACACAACAAAGTCAACATCGTTTTCGTCAATTATCCGCTTTAGATGCGCAATGTCTAGCTTGTTGGTTTTGCGAGTGTAGGTTTCTAGCCCAGTGGCAATTAGATGTGTGGAATCGCTTAGCGCAACCCCTATTCGCACATCGCCATAGTCTAGCCCCATAATTCGTTTTGATGATTTATCCATACTTATATTGTAGCACAATATCTAGATTAACACAATGGAAAATAAGATTTATTTCATTTTTTCAATTTGCTGTTTAACCGCTTTTTTGCCCTTTTCTACAATGTCTTGAGCTTTTTTGCTGTTGGTTACTATTAAAGCTCCTGCAAGCAATCCTATAGCAAACCCCATAATTGTGCAGTCGTTCATAAATAATTCCTCCTTATTGTTTTGGTTATTATTATGATGTGCAAATTATGGCGAAATATGTAAAAAACACCCCTACAATTTAGGAGTGTTTTGTTTTATGCTTGCGGAATAAGTGGTGTTGTTGGATTTGGACCGCGATATTCCAAAAAGTCTTTAGCCAATTTACAACCTGCAAGCCTACTAAAAATGCTATTTACAATCTCATTTTTATGATTTGGATTTTTTGTTGTGTAGTTTGATGCAAAAATATGAGCAGCTATAGGATCAGATTTGTTTTCGTTGTATAACACAAAAGGTTTTGAACCAAGCGAATATTTTTCAACATCTTCCGCAATTTCAAACGGACTTTTTCTTATCATTTCAAATCGTCTTTCTTTATCCAACAATGTAGCCTTGCCGCTTTCAATTTTTTCGCGGCATTTGTTTATTGCTTTTATTAAGTAATCGCGAGATTTTAAATCCATAATTTCGCTGTTTATAACTGTACGGCGATCAACATTATCTTCACCATTTAATTTGGTTTTTAATACAATATGTTGCATTTTCTCTTCGGTGTAATATGCCTTGCACGCTTTTGCATAAATCTTTCGGTAATCATCTTCATCGTAACCATCTACAATAGCATCTATTCTAATGTTTCTTTGTTTATCGCAAACCTTGTACCACAAAGCCTGAGCGTCTAAATGCCCCATTTCTGCAAGTTTTTCAATATCTTTTACCACTGCGGTTTTATTTTTGTTTTTGCCTTTAGTTGTGTGATATGCTGCATATAAAGAAACATATGTTAAATCCATATCATTATATTCAATTGTTTTCATTTTCTCACTTCCTTTTAAATATATTAACATACATACCCCACATTGTAAATACCCTATTTACACAAATTCTCTCAATTTTTACAATTTAAAAACATAAAATATGTTTGACAAACCACTTATTTAGGTGTTTAATATAATATATGGGCAATTAACCCAGTTGGTAGAGTGCCTCCGTCACATGGAGGAAGTCACAGGTTCGAGTCCTGTATTGCCCACCACAAATCTTTTAGGTCATAACGCTAAAATGTGTTATGACTTTTTTTGTTAAAGCATTTGTATTAAAAAAATTAATTATGCTATACTATTTTTAGCGGTTAAGTGCTAAAAACGAACAATTAGGAGTATTTTATGAAAAAATCTTTAATAGTATATTATTCATACACTGGGAACACCAAGATTATTGCGGATATGATAAAATCCGAAACAAACTTTGACACAGTTGAGTTAAAACCCACTATTCCATTTTCAAGCGACTATCAAGAAGTTGTGGACGAATGGCAAAACAACAATGTAAAAAGAGATGTTGATATTTTTGACATTGATGTGGATTTATCTAATTACAACAACATTATAGTTTGCTCACCAATTTGGTGGTACACAATAACACCTGTAATAACAAAGTTCTTAAAAAAATATGACCTTACTGGCAAAACAATCTACCCTGTAGTTACATCAGCTGGCTGGTTTGGTCACTCCACTGCCGACATTAAAAAACTTTGCGCCAATTCAAAAGTTATGCCAACATTAGAAGTTACATTTAGCGAAGACTATGCCGAGCATAAAATTGAAGAATTTAATATTGATTTTAAAAAATATGTTAATAGTTTAAAATAAAAAAGTGAGATAATTTATCTCACTTTTTTAAAACTATCCCCTTGGATATAAGGAAATAGTAACTAAGATATTTTTCTTGCCAGACATAATCTGGAACTCTTCACCTTTATAGTAAATTGTTCCGTTTACATATTCTAGCTTGTAATCAGATGTAGACGGAGTAACCACACCTAAATCATCAACAAAAACAGCCACACTATTGCAATTCGATTTATTCTTTATTAGACTTTCTATTAAGTCTGCAGTAACATCTTGCTTTTCCATTGCTAAATCTATTGAATACCATTCTACATATATTGCAGTGTCATCAAGTTTTAAATTTTGACTTTTTGTGTAAAGATTTATATAATTCCCTGGCATTGTTTCTGGAAAAGTATAAGGTTTTGTACATTCTGGATCGGTGTACCACACAGGAACAAAACCACTCTTTAATATCTTTTCCATATTATATCCACCAGTTCTAGGATCAATATTAAATTCTACAAACTTACAGTCGGGAGTTATCTCGTTCGAATCCATCAACAAACCATCTACATAATAAAAATAAGTTGAAGTCTTTGTTCCCACATCTGTACATGATTTTATATCAAAATTATAGTGTACAGTATCACTACAAGTATTTGAAAAAACTATTTTTTCTGTTCTATTCCAAACATAATTTTTTACTATTGTTCCAGTAGCTTCAGATATTTTAGACGCTATCCTATCGTCAGCCAAATTTTCAATTACTTCTTTATCTTTAGTTATGTTTGTTGTTGAAATTGATTTAAGTCCGTTTTCATCAAAAACAATTTCTAACTCAATATTTACATCGGCATTTTTTAAAACAGCAACAGGAGAATACAATTGACCATATCCATTAATTTTTGCCGTAAGAGTGTAAACACCATTATCATTTTTATATGAAATATTTTTGTTTGATATATTTATATTACATATACCTTCAACTCCGCCAAAATTATAATTTTTGATTAATTCTTTATAGGTTTTATAACTAAAAAGTTCTTCTTTTTGAGCTATAACTTCATCCATATTATGTGTAATTGCACCTTTCAAATAATCATCATTAATAATACGACTTTTTCGATAAATTGGATCACCATTATGATAATCATAACTATAAAAATAATTATCACCATAGTATCCATTGCCCAAAGTAGTAAAAACTGTTGCTTCCATTATTTCGTCTGTGATGTTTGTAAAATTATTTGTTAATTTATAGACCGAATTTCCAGTTTGTAATTGATTATTATAACTATAAAAATAATCTTGTTTATTTTCATGATTAGATACATTATCGTTATTTAATTTTGTTTCATAACTTTCAAGAAATTCACTATCGCGAGAGTTTTTTTCATATACAGTTTGATCGTCCGTATAAGTTGGCAACCAAGTTATTTTACTTTCAGCCTTGTTTAGTTTTGTAGTAAATGAGTCATTTTTAACAACAGTAAATGTATAATCAGTATAATTGTCTGGATTAAGTGTTTTGTCCCTTGCTGTTTTTAACTTGTTGTAAACTTCATTATTGGCGATATCTTGAGCTGTTTCCTTCTCGCCTTGTCCGCCAGATTCAGAACCGCCAGTGCTTCCGCCTTGTGAACCGCCACTTTCCCCAGTTCCCTGTTCTTGTTTTGGCGATTGTCCGCCGCCAGCATTATCGTTGCCGCACGCAACCATTGTAAAACTCATACAGATTATCCCCAATCCAAGCATAAGTTTTTTAAACAAATTTTTCATATTTCCTCCTTTTCACTTAATGTAATGATA
>CAKVHA010000007.1 GCA_934747775.1 uncultured Clostridia bacterium | reverse complement strand
CATAGAGCGCACAAGGCTGCTAATTCATGTGGTTGATATTTCTGGTAGTGAAGGGCGTGATCCTTTTAATGACTACACGGTTATTAATAACGAATTAAAGCAATATAGTGCTAAAGTTGGAAAAATTGCACAAATTGTTGCGCTAAATAAGGTTGATTTAGTGACCGATAAATCGGTTATTGACGACTTTAAGGCAAAACTTCCAAAAGGCACCGAAGCATATGAGATTAGCGCAGCGGCTCATATGGGCTTAAACGATATGATTGCTGCTGTTGTTAAGAAGTTGCAAGTTATTCCTGTTCCAGACCGCATAGAAGTGGAGCAAGTTGCAATAGACAAAAAAGACCGCTCGTTTAAGGTTGTTAGGGTATGCGAAGGCTTGTACGAAGTTAGCGGAAACCTTATTGAAGAAATTACTCGTAGGGTTGTGCTAGACGACTACACATCTAACGCGTATTTCCAAAAACAATTAAAAGACGAAGGAATTATTGACGAACTTAAAAAGAAAGGTTTAAAAGACGGCGATACTGTAAGACTTAATGGCATCGAATTAGAGTACACCGAATAAGGAGAAAATATGATTACAAAACAACAAAGAACTGCACTTAGAAGTTTGGCACAAGAATTGCCAGACCTTGTTTACATTGGCAAAGGTGACATTACACCTAATGTTGTAAAACAAGTTAATGACAACCTTTTTGCTCACGAAATAATTAAAATTAAAGTTCAGGATAGTGCTAGTCTCAGCTTAAATGAAATTGCTGCCGAACTTGAAAAAACTACAGGCTGTGAAACAGTTTGCACAATTGGTAACAAAATTGTTGTTTATAAAGCAAGCAAAAAACCAAACAACAAATCACTAGAAGCAGTTAGAAATATAATGAAATAACTTGACGCTAAATGTGGATAATAAAAAAGTTTAAGTCTTTATTTGACTTAAACTTTTTTTATCACTATTTTGTTTTTTCTTGTGCCTGTAGCGATTCTAAATATTTATCGGCAGATGCTACAATTCTAAAACCTGTTGCTCTATAAAATGCGGCTGGATAGTTGTTTAAAAAGTCTTTTCTTGCGGTGCACATTTTCTTTGCAAATTGTAGGCTGGTAAGGTGTGTTGAAAACATACTATACACGCGGCCGTCGTTTAGCGAGTTAAAGTAGTTAACAACTTTTGTGGCTTCTACTGGGGTTAGAAAATATATGTTTTTCTTAATCTTTTTTGGAATGTAGTATGCTGTGCTATTGTCTGCAAGTTTTATGTTTATTTTCATAGATGTTTTATTGTCAGGAACAAAACCTATTCCGTATACTTTTACATTGTTTTTAGTATTGCTTGTGTTCATAACTTTTCTCCGTGTTTTTTATAACAACAATATTATCATATTTTTGTGTAAAATGCAATACTTAAAAATTTGATTTAAAAGTCTACAATGTGAAACTATTTGATTTTGGTGTTGGCTTTATAAGGCAAATACCTGCAAAGGCGAGCAGTAGCGTGCTAAACACAGTGTAATATATATTAAACCGCACAAAAAAGCTTGTAAGCAGTATAATAATGCTGCTAAGTAAATAATTTTTAGCATTAACGCGAGCAAATGCGGTGTTTTTAATATCTTTAAATTTTAACTTTTGTTTTGTGTTTTTTGTTATGCCAAACTCTGGAAATTTATCGTACTTTTTTAAAATATTGTAAATATCCACTTGATCTAAAAGGTGAATTTTCACATTACATTTTGTTGCTGCTTTTAACGCTTCTTGTGTGTAGTTTGCACATAGTATAACAATTTCTCCGTCTAACTCCTTTAAAACGCTATACACATCATTTTCGCTAACGCTAATTGTGTTAAATAACGGCACAACTTGCATTTTGTTTAGGGTAAGGTGAGTTTTATTAATCTTAACCGCGTAGTTTTTGCTAAACATATCTGTAAAAAATTTTAGTGTGTTTTTTAGCGGACTATACAAAAATTGCAGTGTGATGTTTTCAATTTTTTCGTTTTCTTGTTTTGATAAATTTATTCGTTTGTTTTTGTGGTTTGTCAGCAAAAAAATTATGTAACCCAATGTTATTGCAACAACTATTGATATTACAATTGCAACCGTATTTTTTACTTTAATATAATTTAGCCACAAAAAAGTTATGGCAAAAATTACAAAATATTTTAAAATTATATTTGAAAACTTACTTAATTTTGTTTGCATTTTATATTATTGACCCAAAATTTAACAAATAAAACCAAAGAATAGTTTGTTATTTGGTTTGTTAGTGTTATAATGATTAAAAAGTCAAAGGAAAAGTGTTATGGAATTACAGATTGTTAGATTTTTTCAAAGTTTAAGCTGCGGATTTTTAGATGTGTTATTTAAAATAATCAACGTGTTTGGTGAAGACTTGTTTTTCTATCTTGCATTTTTTGCTGTGTATTGGGTTTATTCAAAATCGTACGCGTTTAAAATGATGTTTGTATATTTAGGCAGCTGCGGTTTTAATAAGGTGTTTAAGGGGCTTGTAAAAAGACCACGCCCAGAAGGTGCGTTGGATAGCGGCTATTCGTTCCCAAGTGGACACGCTATGAGTTATGCTACTGTTAGCACGCTTTTGGTGTACGAAACAAAACGCACTGGTGCACTAAAAACCACTTGGAAAAAAGTTGATATGTGGTGTGAGTATATTTTAATGGGTGTGCTTGTAGCTATTAGCCGCATGTATTTTGGAGCGCATTATCTAACAGATGTTATTGCTGGGCTTTTAATTGGATCGTTCTTTACTGTGGCTATAATTTATGTGCTAGATTGGTTGGTTGACAAACTTAAGGGTAAAATTAAATGGGAACTAGTGTTGTTGTGTTTGATTCCTGTTGTTTTGGCAATATATTTTGTTGTTGTTTTTACAAACCTTATTTCAGATGTTGACACACTTGAAAAGGTTTATAGATTTATTGGTATGTTCTTGGCGATTGCTGTTGGTTATTTTATAGACAAAAAATGGATTAAATACGACGGAAGCAAGGAAACAATGAAGAATAAAATTACTAAGGTTGTTATTGGTCTTGGTGTTATGATAGTGGCATATGTTTTGTTGATTTCTAAAAAGAGTATCGACTTTAAAACAAGTATTTACTATTTTGTGTTGGGACTTTTTGCTACAACTATTTTGCCTTGGATTTTCAAAACAATAAATGACGACCCTAAAAAAGTTGAAGCGACTACTGATGTGGAAGAGAGTAAAAATGACGGAAAAGATAACGAAAGTAAATAATTTGGAAGAAACTAAAAGGTTTGCAATTTATTTTGCAAATCTTTTGTGTGGTGGTGAAACGATTTTGCTAAACGGCGACTTGGGTGCTGGAAAAACCACATTTACAAAATTTTTGGCGGAAGCCTTGGGTGTAACAGAAGTTGTAACAAGCCCAACTTTTAACATCGTAAAAGTGTATAACGCCAAGAATTTTAAATTGTATCATTTTGATTTATATAGGCTAGAAAATTATGACGAACTGCAAGAAATTGGTGCGGAAGATATTTTATTTAAAAACGAAAAAGATGTAATTTTGGTGGAATGGCCATACAAAATTGACATTAATTACGTTAATCCTATTGTGATTGATATAGAAAAAACTGGCGATAATGAAAGAATATTTAAGGTGAAAAAATGAAATTTTTAGGAATTGATACAACTGGCAACAATGCAAAAATTGTTTTGTTAAACGGTAAAAATGTTTTTGTGGACGAATTAAAAGACGGCGAAAAGCAAAGCGAAAATTTGATGACACACATCGATGATGTTTTTAATAAAAACCGCTTAAGTGTTGGTGATATGGATGTATTCGGTGTTGTTGTTGGGCCGGGTTCTTTTACGGGGATACGTGTTGGAATGGCAACCGTAAAGGCGTTTGCTTTTGCGCTAGATAAGCCAGTAGTTAGTGTAAGTGTGTTTGAAATCTTGGCACCTGCAATCAAGTGTGGCGTGTGTATAACAAAATGCACTGCAAATAGCGTGTATTACGGTGTTGTTGAAGGGGCTGTTATTAAAGACTGCGGCGTGTGTGAAATTTCGAAACTGGATAAGTTTGATGGAAAAAAAATATTTTGTTTGGAAAGCGAACATTTAAACCTAGGTGACGCATATACATTTAATGTGATAACTAATTATAATCAACTTTTAGTTGATTCTTTTGCAGATAAATTAGAGCGAAAGGAATTTACAAAAAATGTAGAGCCGTTATACTTACAACTATCGCAAGCAGAACGTAATTTGGAGAGAAAAAATGATTAGGCCTGCGGGTGTTGCCGATTTAGCTGCTTTAATGGAAATTGAAAACGCATGTTTTGATAGACCTTATTCTGCCGAGTCGGTTTTAGGTGATTTAAAAGGCGATAAAGTAAAAACGTTTGTGTTTCAAGATGGTGACAATATTCTTGGTTTTATATCGGTTTATGTGTTTTTAGATGAAGCAAATCTTCAGCAGATTGCGGTTTTGGAAAGTCATAGAAAAAAAGGCTATGCAAAAGCGTTGATATTAAATGCTATAGACTATCTAAAACAAAACAAAATAAAAAAGTTTTATTTGGAGGTTAATGAAACAAACAAAATTGCAATAAGTTTGTATGAAAAATTAGGGTTTGAAAAAGTTATCACAAGAAAAAATTATTACGGCAGCAATAGTGCTATGGTATATGAAATGCTGCTTTAAAGGCGGTAACTTTTGAAACATTATCCCATAAATAGTTTAATACTTGGAAATAGTGAGAGTTGTGTTCTGTTCCTGCATGGTTGGGGCGGTAGCATTAACTCTTTTTTCAATGTTGCCGAAACAATTTCAAAAAATCACAAAACAATATTGGTTGATTTTTACGGCTTTGGAAAAAGTAAATATCCAAATGTAAAATTGGATAGCTACGATTATGCTATGCAGTTGTTTTTGTTTTTACAAGCAAAAGGTATAAAAAAGCTTAGTATAGTTGCTCACTCGTTTGGTGGTCGTGTGGCAATAATTCTTGCTAGTTTGTTTGATATTGAAATTGAAAAACTTGTGTTGGTGGATAGTGCAGGGTTAAAACCGCGTAGGGGGTTAAGTTATTACTATAAAGTTTTTAAGTATAAATTTTGTAAATTTTTAGTTAAAAGAAAAATTGTTAATTCTAAAAATTTATTAAAATATGGAAGCGATGAATATAAAAAATTAGACAATTTTCAAAAGCAAGCATATGTAAAAATAGTAAATCAAAATCTAAGATATTTGTTGAATAAAATAGAAAGTAAAACATTACTTGTGTGGGGTGAGTTGGATAAATCTACGCCTATGTATATGGCAAAATCATTAAATAAAAATATCAAAAATTCGAGATTATACATATATAAAAATTCAGGACATTTTTGTTATTTGGAAAATTATTTAAACTTTGTGCACTTGTTGCAATCTTATTTGTAAGGAAAATTTAAATGATATTAAACATAATTTCAATCATACTTTATTCCATCTTATACTTTGTTTTTGAACTGCAATATAATTTATCATTATTGCAAGTTAATGGTTACAATTATTTTTCTTATGTTAAAAATAAATACAAAAATAGCAAACTGTTTTTGATTAATGTAGCTGTAATAATTTTGTTAAACATCTTATTTATATTTAATATTTCATTTAAACCTTTTTTGCTGCTGTTTTCCATTTATTATTTAACTTTTGGAATATTTTATATTAGGAAATGTTTATGTAATATTAATAGATATATATGTACTAAAAGAATTTTTAAATTTTATTGTTTTTTCATATTATTTGTGTTATTGTCATTAACATTATACATATTGTCACAAACAACTAATAAATATAGTAATTACTTTTTGTTATTGACAATAAATATGTGGTTATTGTTTGTTTTTGTTTTTGTAATAAATTGTGTTTTCGAATATGTTTTGTTGAAAAACAACATCAAAAAAGCAAGAATGAAAATTAATAAATATAATATAAAAATAATTGCGATAACTGGAAGTTTTGCAAAAACCAGTGTTAAAAATATATTGTACAGAATTTTATTAAAAAAATATAATGTTGTTATGACACCTAAAAGTTATAATACACCTAACGGAATTTGTAAGGCGATTAATGAAACTGACTTAAAAAATGTTGATTATTTAATACTTGAAATGGGCGCAAAAAAGAAAGGTGAAATAAAACAACTGTGTAGGTGGTTTAAACCTGATGTTGGAGTGTTAACAGCTATTGGATTGCAACACTTAGATACATTTAATAATATTGAAACAATTTTTGAAACCAAGTGTGAACTTCAAAACAATCTTAATGGTAATGGGCTTATGGTTTTTAATTGTTACAATGAGTTAGTTTGTAGGGCAAAAGATTTGTTTAATGGTGAGTACGTTTCTGCTGGTGTTAAACAAAACGTTTGGTATGAAAACTATGTTTTTGAAAATGGTATAAGTGTTTTTGATTTGTATATTCGTGGTTCTAGTAAAAAATATAAAGTTGAAACTAAATTGCTTGGTGAACATAACGCCGTTAATATTTGTGTTTCTGTGGCACTTGCATTAAAGCTCAATGTTGATATTGAACAGATTATAACCGCTATTGGTGAGCTGGAGCAGGTGGAAAGCAGATTGGAAATTTCAAAGCTTCCTAATAATGTTACTGTAATTAACAACGGATATAACTCAAACCCTGTAACCGCCAGATGTTCTTTAAAGGTCTTGGAAGGTTATAAAAACATAACTAGAATTGTTATTACGCCTGGTTTTGTTGAAATGGGTGTAATGCAGTATGAACTTAATAAAGAATTTGGAAGACAAATAGCCGGTGTTGCTAATTTTGTTGTTGTGGAAAATGAAGTGAACAAAAAAGCAATTACTGAAGGCTTAATTGAAGGTGGGATTGATAAAGAAAAAATAAGTTATGTGAATTGTTTTAAAGATGTAGAGTTTACTAAATTTCATAATGCGGTTGTTTTAATTGAAAACGATCTACCAAGTAGTTATAAGTAAAGATTTGAAATGTTTTAAAATGAGTAATATAAAATAATTAAGTTTTAAAAGAGGTGTGTAATGAAAAAGAATATTTTAATTTTGTTTGGCGGAAAAAGCACCGAACATGACATAAGTATTATATCAACGTTTTATGTTAATAAATTTGTAGATGAATATTTATACAATGTTTATTTGGTTTATATTGACAAGTGTGGTAACTTTAATTATTTAAAAAATGTAATAACTTTAAATGATTTTATTAACACTAAAAAAATTATAAAAGTTAACTTGGTGGGAAAAAGCCTTTATGAAAACAAAGATAAAAAACTAAAAAAGGTTTGTGATATTGATTGTGTTTTGCCAATTATGCATGGTGTTAATGGTGAAGACGGCAGTGTGGACGGATTTTTAAAACTCAACAATATTGCAAGGGCTACTCCTAACATTGATGTTGCTACCATAGGAATGGATAAAGGGACGTTTAAAAAATGTGTTGGTGATGTGGCTTGTGTTTTAAATTGTGTGGAAGTTGCAAATAAAGACTTATATAATGATAAGCAAATCATTAATAAAATAAAAGCAAACATTGGTTTTCCGTGTATTATAAAACCTGCAAGACAGGGTAGTAGCATTGGAATAGAAATTTGTGAAAATGAAGAAAATTTATTAAAATTAATAAAAAAATGCTTAAAATTTGATAAAAAATTAATAATTGAACCAAAACTTACTAAATTTAGAGAATTTAATATTGCTATTTATAAGACTTCAGATGGTTTGAAAATTTCAGAGATTGAAGAGCCGATTTTAAAAAGTAATATGTTGTCTTTTGAAGAAAAGTATTTAAATTTTTCTGGAATCGGTGCTGATAAAATTAAAAAGATTCCACCTAAAATTAGTAAAAAATTGTATGAAGAAATTGTAAAAATGGCGAGTGTTGTTTATGAAAATTTTGATGCAAGTGGTGTTATAAGGTTTGATTTTATATATGACACAATAAATAATAAACTATATTTAAATGAAATGAATACAATCCCTGGTTCGCTTGCTCTTTACTTATTTGCTGCAAAAGGAATAGGGGAAGATAAGGTTTTAAATGATATAATTACATATGCCATAAGGCAAAACTTTTTGGAAAATGCAAATCAAATTGATTACAAAACTCAAGTTTTAAATTCTACAAACTTGGCAAAATTTAAAAAATGATGCAATTTATAAATATTTATTACCTTGTATAAAAATACAAGAACACAACCTAATGAGTAGGCTGTGTTTTTTCTTTATTTTATTGATTTGTTTTTTTGCCATTGGTTTATTTTGTTAGTGTTGTTCTTGTTTGTGTTTTTGGACTTTTTGTAAACCTGTAAGTAATTTGATTTTGTAAAATCTAATTGTATTTATAATATTCTAATTATTGTGTTGCTAATGCCTTATTTTATATAAGCAACAATTTTCGTTGAATTGTGTCGCGCAAATTTTTGTTTTCTATAAGTGAGCAAGTTATAATTAAAGTCATTTTTTCTTGAGTTGTTAAAAACATATTTTGAAGTTTAAAAGTGTTTAGAATTTCTATTCCGCCATATCGTCCGCGTTTTGTTGTTATAGGAATTCCAGCGGTGTCAAGTAGAGAAATGTATCTGTAAATTGTTCGTGTGGATACATCGTATTTGTAGGCAAGTTGTTTGCTGCTAACATTGCCTTTATTAAGAAGCGTAATAATTATACCTATGGCGATATCTAATTTCATACAATTATAATAACACGCAACACTTTATTTGTCAAACATATGTTCGATATTTGTAATTAAAAATTTGCGTTATTTAGTGGATTGAAATGTAATTTAATTTGTTGCTAATTTTTAAATTAATGGTGTTTAATTTATTTTATTGCTTTTTTTACTGCAATGCCTTAAAATATGTCGTATTGTTGTAATATTTTAGTGTGAATGTTGTTGCAATGATTTAAAGTTGTTTGTGTAAAAAATTTATTTTAAATATTTTTTAATTTCGTCCGCAATTATTTTTGACGCGTTTTGTGATACGCTTTCGGTTTTTACTTTTTTAACTGAATTTAGTTGTTTAAGTAGTGTGGCTGAGTTTAAGTTTTCTTGCATAATCACTTTTGCCCAACCTTTTTTTTCAAAATATTTTGCATTAAGTATTTGGTCGCCACGTGATTGATCTAATGGAAGCGGAATTATAATCATCGGTTTTCCCAGTGCTAAAAACTCAAATATTGCATTGCTACCAGCGCGCGAAACAACAATGTCGGACGCTGCAAGATAATCGCCCATATTATCTGCATAGTCAATTTGATAATAATTTTGATGAGTTATGCTGCTTTGTTTGTTTTTGCCACAGATGTGTATGATGTTGTATTTCTTTGTTAAGACAGATAAATTTTTAATTATTATATCATTAATTGCTGTAGCTCCAGTGCTTCCGCCAACAATAAGAACTATAGGGTGGTTGTTTTTAATGTTGAATTTATTTAATATCTTTTGTTTGTTTCCATTAAAAATATCCGACCTTATTGGCGTGCCAGAATATACGCCTTTTTTGTTGTATCTTTCTTTTGTGTCTGAAAAAGTAAAAAACATTGTTTTGCAATGTGGATATATTATTTTGTTTGCTAACCCCATAGAGTAGTCGCTTTCGTGGCCTAAAACAGGCGTTTTGCCGTGAGCTAAAACAACCGGAACGCTAACAAACCCGCCTTTTGAAAAAATAACAGCGGGGTTTATTCTTTTTATAAGTTTTTTACATTCACATATAGACCCCATTAACTTGAATGGAATAGCTAAATTTTTTAATGTGAATTTTCTGACCAATTTTGTTGTGCTTATTTCGTGATATGTAATGTATGGATATTTTTTTATAATATCTTTTTCTATTCCGTTTCCGCCAATGTAGTGGATATTTGCCTTGCCTTTTAATTGTTCTATAATTGCTATGTTTGGCATCACGTGACCAGCTGTGCCACCGCCGCAAAATATTATATTTTTCATATTATTCTCCATTAATATATTTATATGTAGAAACCTATACTTTTATTTAACATTATAAAACAATATGTTTTTTTATGTAGAATAATGCGAGTTTATGTTTAGAATAAATATACAGAAAATTGTATAAATATTATGTTTCATAAAAGCTGTTATAAATTTTACAAAAAAACGCAAAATGTGATATAATATCGGTAGATGTAATTTTTTTAGGATGGTTTTATGGAACAGAGTTATAATAGTAAGAATATTGTGGTTTTACAGGGCTTAGACGCGGTTAGGTTGCGTCCCGGTATGTACATTGGCACAACTGGCGAAAAAGGTATGCATCATCTGCTTTGGGAAATTGTAGATAACGGAATGGATGAAGTTGCAAACGGACACGGTGACACAATTACTGTTACGCTATATCCCGATAACTCTATTTCGGTTGAAGACAATGGTCGTGGTATTCCAGTAGACAAACACCCAACGCTTAAAGTAAGCGGTGTGGAGGTTGTATTTACCCAGTTGCACGCGGGCGGAAAGTTTGATAATTCAAACTATGCCTATTCTGGCGGACTTCACGGTGTTGGTGCTAGCGTTGCAAATGCGCTATCTGAATGGCTTAATGTGGAAGTATATAAGGAAGGCAAAATTTATTCTATTAAATTTAAGTCGGTTTCGAAAGGTGGAAAGGTGAGTGGTGGTGTTCCACAAGGACCACTAAAAGAAATTGGCTCAACCACAAAAACTGGCACGCTTGTAACCTTTAAACCAGACCCGCTAATTTTTAAAGATGCAAAATTTGATGTAAACATAATTGCAAAACGCCTAAAAGAATTGGCTTTTTTAAACAAGGGTGCAAAACTTGTTTTGATAGATAAAAATCAGCCAACCGAAGACGGTTTTAAGACATATGTGTATAATTATGCACATGGTCTTATTGATTTTATTAAATATGTAAACAACGGCAATACACCATTATATAAAGAACCAATATATTTGGAAGGCAAGGGCGAGTACTTAAGCCTAAGCCTTGCGATACAACATACAGATGGTTATAGTGAAAATATTTTTAGTTATGTTAACAATATTCCTACCAGTGAAGGTGGAACTCACGAAACTGGGTTTAAGAGCGCAATAACTAGGGTGTTTAATGAAACCGGTAGAAAATTAGGGTTTATTAAAGAAAAAGAACAAAACTTGTTGGGTGAAGATTTTAGAGAAGGTATGACCGCAATACTTGCAATAAAAATGAAAAACGTGCAGTTTGAAGGTCAAACAAAAACAAAGCTTGGAAACCCAGAAGCAAAAAATGATGTTGAAAATATTGTTTATGCCGAACTAACAAAACTATTAGAAGGAAAATCGTATAAAGACACGGTTAATGAAATTATAAACAAGGGCAAAGGCGCTGCAAAAGTAAGAGAGGCAGCAAAACACGCAAAAGAGATTACAAGACAAAAAAACAATGCAGACACATATAGCCTTGTAGGAAAACTTAGCAACTGTACCGGCAAAAACCCAATGCTAAACGAAGTGTTTATAGTAGAAGGCGATAGTGCTGGTGGAAGTGCAAAACAAGCTCGTGACCGTACTTTCCAAGCAATTTTGCCGTTAAGAGGCAAACCGCTTAATGTAGAGAAAAAACGACTTAACCAAGTGCTTGAAAACGAAGAAATTAGAACAATAATTAGTGCGCTTGGCACAGGAATTGGGCAAGATTTTAATATAAACAACCTTAAATATGGCAAAGTTATTATTCTTGCCGATGCCGACCAAGATGGTGCGCATATTAGAGCGATACTTTTAACTTTCTTTTATAGGTATATGCGTGAGCTTATTAGTGAGGGTCACGTTTATGTGGGTATTGCTCCATTGTATAAAGTATATAAAGGAAACAAAATTAAATATGTTTACGATGAAGCCGATTACGATGCAATAACCAAGCAAGTTGGTGCTGGATATAGTGTTCAAAGATATAAAGGTCTTGGAGAAATGACAGCTGAACAACTTTGGGAAACAACAATGAATCCAGAAGACAGGGTGCTAGTTCAAGTAACAATGGACGACATTGCCGAAGCGGAGCTTATGATAACAACGTGGATGGGCGACAATGTAGATGCTAGAAAAAAATACATTAGCGAAAACGCAAACTTTAATAAGGTATCAAAATTTGAAGAACAAGGTAATAAATAATGACGAAAAAAGATAGTAGTAAATATTCATCGGATCAAGTTGTAACAAAAGCATTAGAAGAAGTTATGCATGATAGTATGCTTCCATATAGCGAGTTTGTTATTATGGATAGAGCATTGCCACGCGTTGAAGACGGATTAAAACCTGTTCAACGTAGGGTGTTATATAGTATGCTAGAGGTTGGTGTGTTGCCAGATAGACCATTTAGAAAAAGCGCACGTATTGTGGGCGATTGTATGGGTAAATATCACCCACACGGCGACCGCAGTATTTACGATACTATGGTTAGAATGGCGCAAGACTTTAATATGGGCGAAGTGCTTGTTTCGGGTCACGGAAACTTTGGCAGTGTGGACGGCGACGGCGCAGCTGCTATGCGTTATACCGAAGCGCGACTTGCGCCTATTGCGCTAGAGCTTTTGCGAGATATTGAAAAAAACACTGTTAGCTGGAGTTTTAACTTTGATGACTCGTGCAAAGAGCCCGATATGCTTCCTGGTAGATTTCCAAACTTGCTAGTAAATGGCGCGTACGGAATTGCTGTAGGTCTTGCCACAAATATTCCTACTCACAACCTAAACGAAGTATGCAACCTTGTTGGGGCATACATTGACAATCGCAATATAACAACCGACGAAATGTTAACCATAATGCCCGGCCCAGACTTTCCAACAGGCGGCTATATTATGGAAGGCAGTGAAATTAAAAAAGCCTACGAAACAGGAAAAGGCAAGCTAATAATTAGAGCAAAATTACACATTGAAAGTGGTGATAACGATAAAAAGAGTATTGTTATAACTGAAATACCATATCAAGTAAATAAAGCTCAGTTGTTGCAAAAAATTGTTAAACTTAAAGAAAGTGACCAAACAGATACATTAACATATATTAGCGAAATTGTAGACGAATCGGATAGAAGTGGTATGCGTGCGGTTATTAAATTAAAGAAAAACGCGCGTGTTAATGCAATACTTAATATGCTATATAAATACACCGATTTGGAAACATCGTTTAATGTGAATATGGTGGCCATTGCCGACGGCAAGCCAAAACTACTAAGCTTGCGCGATATTTTGGAGTATTATGTAAATTATCAACAAAAGGTCATTTACAACCGCACAAAGTTCGACCTTGAAGTTGCACTTAAAAAAGAGCACATCTTAGAAGGCTTGTTAATTGCTATAAACAACATTGACGAAGTTGTTAGAATTATTAAAACCAGCAAAAATGTTACTGACGCAAAAATAACATTGATGAGCACATTCTCATTGTCCGATGTTCAAGCACAAGCAATTTTGGATATGCGTTTGGCTCGTCTTACAAGCCTAGAAGTAACAAAACTAGAAACCGAATTAAATAGATTAAAAGACCTAATTAAACGATACACAGAAATTTTAAAGAGTCCAAAAATGCAAATGAGAATTGTTAAAAAAGAAATTTTGGAGATTGCTGGCAAGTACAAAACCGGCAGAAAATCACTATTTGGCGAAGCGACCGACGAAATAGAAGAAACCGAAATTCAAGATGTTAATAGTGAAGAAGTTCATATAATTACAACACCTATTAACACAATCAAAACTGTTAGTGTAAAAAGTTATAACCTTGCAACAAAAGAACTTAGCGCTGTAAACGCAACATTGTATGAAATTCCAGAAACAAGTTTGCTTACAAGTTCTAGCAAAACGGTTTATGGTTTTACAAACGCAGGAATGTGCGTGAAAATGGAAGTTGGCAAGATTAATCAAACTAAATATAAAGATAAAGGTAGCTATATCCATTCGCTATGCAGTGCAATTGATGTTAACGATAAGTTTGTGGGTGTGCTAGAACTAACCGAACAAAACAAAGATGATGTTATTATTATGGTTACTAAGTTTGGTATGGTAAAACTAAGCAAGGTGGAAGAATATTTTGCAAGCAAACAAGCTATTGCTAGTATCAAACTAAAAGATGGCGACGAAGTTGTGTATGTTGGGCTAGATAACACCGCAAGCAAACTTGCCGTGTTTACTAAGTTTGGCAATGCTATGGTTTGCGAAAAGGGCGATATTGCTGTTAGTGGCAGGGTTAGCGTTGGTGTTAAGAGTATTGCTTTAAATGACGACGATTTTGTTGTGGGTGCAATGCAAGTTAATAAATCTGACCTATTTGTATTAATCACAAACGAAGGCGGTGCAACATTGTTAAAATACACCGATGTTCCAGAAAGTGCTCGAAACAGAAAAGGAACAAAAATAATAAGCAGTGGCAAAGTGTTGTTGGTAGATAAATACAGCCCTAACACAAGTTATGTATATGAAAACGCCGATAAATCACTAAAATTTGTGGCAAACAAAACAATACAATTGCCAGTAAAAGATACAAAATCTAAAAAGGCACACAAAGTATTAGATATTGTAAATGCATACAAATATGTTGTTGATTAATTAAATACAATTCGATATTAAAAACAAAAAGTTATTTCATTTTGAAATAACTTTTTTCTTTTTTGTAGTCATATTTTAGTAGATATTTTAAATATTATGTTATGTGTAAATTAGTTTAGTTTAAAATGTTTTAAAATTCTACAAAACAACTGCTTATGCGGCATTTTAAGCTAAGTTAAATGTTTAGCAAAAAAAATATAATGTATTAAAATTAAGGGGTACAAAAATGAAATTTCTTGTATTAAAAAAGCGTAGTGTGTTTTTAGCTGTTTGCGTATTATTGGTGGCTATAATGTTGTCGCTAAACTTTGCGGGTTCGGCATCGGCAAATGTATATTTTGGACAAGTTCCTAGGTTAGTTCCAATATATCAAGTAGACACAAACGAAAAAAAGATTGCAATAACTTTTGACAGCGCGTGGGGTGCTGATAAAACACTAAAAATACTTGACCTATTAAAAGAATATAATGTTAACGCAACTTTCTTTTTGGTGGGCTTTTGGGTAGATAAATATCCCGATATGGTAAAGGCAATTAACGAGCAAGGAGTTGAGATTGGTACACATAGTAATACTCACCCTGATTTTGCAACGCTTGGTGCGGAACAAATGAAAATGGAACTTACTACTTCTGTAGAGAAAATTGAAAATATTACAGGTAAAAAAGTAGAACTATTTAGAGCTCCATATGGCAGCTACAACAACGCTGTTATTAATACTGCAACCGATTTAGGGTTAAAAACCATACAATGGAGTGTTGACACGCTAGACTGGAAAGGGTTAAGCGGCACGCAAATGCTAAACCGCGTGCTAAGTAAAATTGGAAACGGCGGCATAATTTTGTGCCACAACAACTCCGACAATATTTTGGACGGATTAAGGCTAATTTTAGAGCGCCTTACAACGTCTGGCTATAAATTTGTTTCGGTGGGCGACCTTATTTACAAAAGTGATTACAAAATAGACAATTTGGGTATTCAACGAAAAAACTAATATTAAGCACATTTTTAAGGAGATAATAATGAATTACGAACAATTAAATAATAATATAGTAAGCTTGTCAGGCGAAATTGTTGACGAACCAAAGTACAGCCACGAAATGTTTAACGAAGGCTTTTATGAGTTCAACCTTAAGGTTATGCGATTAAGCGATGCTTTTGATGTTATCCCAGTAACAGTTAGCGAGCGACTTTTAGGCGAATACAATCTAAAAAAAGGCGATATGATGTCTGGCAAAGGGCAGTTTAGAAGTTTTAACAAAATGGAAGACGATAAAAGTAGATTGCGTCTTACAATGTTTATTCGCGAAATTGCACCATACGACCCCAATGTTAATCCAAATCAAATAGACATTGTTGGCTATGTTTGTAAAGAGCCCATTTTTAGAACAACGCCATTTAAGCGCGAGATTTGTGACGTGCTTTTGGCTGTTAATAGAAATTACAACAAAAGTGATTATCTTCCTTGCATTGCGTGGGGCAGAAATGCAAGGTTTATGAAAGGCTTAGCTGTTGGCGATAAAATTCAGGCAAGCGGGCGTATTCAAAGTAGAGAATATGAGAAAAAACTTGAAAACGGCGAAGTTGAAAAACGAGTTGCATATGAAGTGTCGCTTGCAAAAGTTGCTAATATTAGCGAGTTATATGACGGTATTAACAACTATCAAAAACACGAAAACTATATGGCAAGATAGCGGTGTTTTGATACAACAAAAAATAATAGCATTTAAAAATAAATGCTATTATTTTTTTATTAATTAATGTACAAATTTTAATTTTACAAATTATTGTCCGTATTTTTTAGTTATCAGTATCATTGTTGTTTTTATCTGTATCTATTTGTTTTTTGGTTTGTTTTTCCTTGGTCTTAACAGATTTAGGTTGTTGTTTAATTTCCGCGTCAATGCTATTATGTTCTAAATTTTCTTTTTCGGCTTCTGCTTTTTGTTTTTTGCGATAAATATTAAAGAAAACTATTACAACAACAGCAATTACAGCGTCTACAGCAATTAAAACAATTGCAATAATCATATTTCTAGAAAGTCCGTTAAGTTTAATGTATTTTGTTGAAATATATCCTTCGCGTTCTTGTCCGTCGGCATCTAAAAAGGTGATTTTTGTAAACGGATTTTGTTTGTTGTAATCTATTGCGTTTACTTTGTAGTCGTGAGTTAAGTATGTCACAACGCCCGAAGTTTCATCTGGTTGGGTGTAAACAGTAACGGTTTTTGAATTGTCAAAAATGTTTATTTTAGCGTTGGTTTTTATTGTTTTTGAAATATTGGAGTTCTTTACAACATCAGTGGAGTAAATATATCCGTATCCTGTAACGCTTCCACCTGCATTTTTGTAGGTTACAATATAAAAGTCGTTTGTGCTGTTTTCATCTAGTTTTATAGGGTATCTGCCTATTGTTGTAATGGTTTCGCCTTGGTTTAGAGTAGCATAAACAACATTATTTGCTTTGCTGTTAATAGGGCAGATTGTAGGGTATTTATACACACTAACATTCTTGTTTGTGGAGCGAAGAGTGTACTCGGTGTTAGTTATACCAATTGTTTGAATACCATTTGCAAACTTGCTTGTTTCGATGTAGCCAGTTTTTAAAACGCCATTATCAAAATATCCCACAAGTGTAAATTCACCATATTCAATTTCGCCGCTAGTGTTTGTTTTTACTGGCGTGCTAATTACAATGCAGTTTAAACCGCTTGCGGTGATTTTAGTGTAGTTTCCAATATAGTATGGGTGGTCGTAAATAAGTGTTCCAATTTGGAATGTTCCATATTTCCAAACACCTGCCGAAAGGCTAGCGTTGTTTGTGTCATAATATGTGCCAAAGTTTCCAGCGTCAACAAAATTTTCGTCTTTTATAATTTCAAAGGCACTGCGGTTGTCGTTGTAAATATAAATGTATCCGCTTACTGGGTCAATATCAAAGCATTTGTGGCTAGTAAATCCGCTTAGTGTTTTGTAAGTTTCGCTCTCGCTGGTATCGCCCCAATTACTGGAAACAATATTTCCGTTTTCAAGCAATGCCACAACTTTGCCGCTAGTGGTTATTCTAAAGTCAACAATGTTGCTGTCGTAGGTCATATGGACATCGGAAATATTGCCCGACTGAGTGCTGATTTTATAAATTGTGTTGTTGGAACTTACATATAAATTTGCAGCAGCTGCCAAAGCGCTAACAGTTTTTACGCTATTTATGTTGGTTGGCGAAATTGTAGGGTAGGCTATGCCAACTCTAATTTTGCTGTTGTTATTCGCTAGTGAAATAGATTGGGAAACCGCTGTGGTGTTGTTTTTGTATAAGTAAATATTGTTTTCGGTTAGCATAAAAATAGAACCGTCTATGTTTATGTCTACGCTAACAACTTGTTCGTTGTTTACTGTTGCAATTGGTGTTACGCCGTTTCTATAGTTTTTATACAAAAACGAATTTTGGCTATTAAATAACACCAAGTATGTTTGGTTGTTTTTATCTACAACAACTTCGCTGCAAGAGTATCCGCTTGGATAAACTTGTTCGTGAACAGCGGTGGTGCTAACATCTTGTGTACGGCTGTTTCCGCTGTCGGTTACGTAAAGCGTATTAGCTTTATATGTTACACTTGTTACGCCTTTAAAACGACCTATGTTGTTGCCTTTCCCAGCAATAATGGCTTTAATTTTAACCATAGGGTTGCCGTACGAAAATTGTGTGATGTCGCAATTAGTTTTGCTGTAACCATAAAAATTTCCGTCTTTAACAATCATAAAGTCTATTAAGTTTTCGCCACCAGAAAGATTATCACGCGAAATTGTGGCTGCTGTTCCGCTTTCGCTATCAATTGTGGCTTCAATTATCATCTTTGTTTTGCTGCTGTTTTCGCCAATATCAAAGCACGCAAACATATGATTGTTGTAAATATCCACGCTTTTTGTGTTTATAATGGTGTCCGAAGTTGCGGCGGTTATTAGGTCAAAATTGTTTTTTTCTGCGTTTGCGTTATTAAGTGGGGTAAGTGTGGTTTCGGTGCTACTTAGTTGGCTTGTTTCAAAAACATACATTTTGTCACGCGATGTTGTAACAGCAATAATAAAGTTTTCGTTCATAGCAAGCAAATATTTTTGTGCGCCGTCCACATATTCTAAGTTGCTAAACTTTTTAGTGGTTTTTTGATTTTTTGTTAGGTCGTTATAAATTTCAACATTAAGTTCAACCGATGAGCCTGCGTTTGCAGTGGTGTAAATATAATAATACTTGTTGTTTACATATTTTACAATTGCATCATTAAAACTGCTAATAGTGCAAACATCGGCATTTTTTGATGTGTCATTAAGATTAAAAGCAAAGGAATTGTTTCCAGCAAACACAACAACATATTCGCCAGCAACATTAATGTTTTTAACTGTACTTGTTGTGCCTGTGTTAAGTTTTAATGTTTTTCGTGTGGTTTTATCATATTCAAAAACTTCGTTGTTGCTAGTGGCGTAAAATATTTTGTTGCCGCTAATTTCAAAACAACTAATGTTGTTAAGGTCAACATAGTCTTCAATTCCGCTAGGATAGTAGGTGTCTACTTCGCTAACACTTGCACTTACAAACATTTGTGGCATTAAACACAATGCACACAATATTATTCCAAACAAAACCAACCTAAATTTTTTCATAAGTTTCTCCGTTTTTAGTAGTATATATAATAATAATTATATTATAAAAAATAGTAATCAATAAATCAAATAAAATTGCTTAAAAAATTTTTTTTGTTGATTTAGTCCAAAACAAAAAACTTTGTGCAGTTTGACTAATACTAATTTTTAATTATGACACACAGTTGTCACATTTAACGGCATATAATTCGAACAGATGTTCTAAAAATATAGAACAATTTGACAAAATTTGACATTTTTGTACAAAATATAACATTTTTTACAAAAATATGGCACAACCCTTTGACAAAACAAAATTTTGTACATTATAATATGGAAAATGAAAATTTGGAGGAAAAATGAGAAACTGGAGCAAAACAATTTTATCGGTTTATAAATACTTGGAGGCACTAAGCAATAGTATAGATGATTTGGTTGTAAAAAAGAGCATTGCGTCGGCTTTTTACAACAACGCAAGGTTTAATAGTGCGTATGACTGCGCAAACACGGTGATGCAGCTAACCGACAGAAAAATAAACCTAATTAATCTTAAAGTGCTGGTTGAAGATGTGCTTTCTAATATGCCATTAAAATATAAAAAGGTGCTTGCGCTAAGCTATATTGATGGCGTAAAAAATGAAGACATTGCAAACATTATGCATATTAGCGACCGAACATTTTTTAGGGTGAAAAATAGCGCGCTTGACATTTTTACAAAAACTCTTATGGGAATGGGGTATTCCAAGGAGAGATTGGAAGAAATGTTTTGCGGTGAAAATTGGTTAAAGCATTTATACAAAGCTAATTGTAAAGAAGTAAAATGCGATTTTGATGACGACATTATTAAATACAAATTCTTTAAAAATGTAATTAGAGAATTTAATATGGTTTATTAAAGTTTTTCGTCGTATTCTTTAACAACAATTACTTGTTCTTTAAACTTTTTATTTGGTTTTGGTTTTTTATAAAGTAGTAGCAAAATTAACATTGTAGGCAGTGTTAAAACTCCTACAATTATGGCGCAAGTTCCATTTGAAAGAGGGTTTTTAACTTGAACATAATCGTCGTTTACAAAGTTTAGTTGTTCTATGTTTTTTGGAATTGCGGAAATTTCGGCAATGTACTCACCATACACATATCCGTAGATGTCTAAGTATTTTACATAGTACCATATGTTGTCCCTAAAATCGTCAACTTGTTCGCCATAAACATATCCCACAAATTCCAAACTTTCGGTGCTGGCAGGGATAATGCTAAGCGTGTTGTTGGTTTTTGCTGGGGTTGTGCGTAAATAAATATTGTTGTTAACGGTTTTTAATTTTACATTGCTTGGGTATGGATTATTTGGCGCTCCGTTTACCTTTTTAACACATTTTCTTAAAACATACCCACTCACGCCATTGTAGTTAACTTTATAATATTCTTCATTGTAAGTATGAAGTATTTCAACATAATATGTGCTTTCCATAACACATATTATGTTTTTTATATCGTTGTTGGCTTCGGGTGTGCGATACAAACAAGTGTAATCATTTATAATCATAGCAAAGCTATTATCTTCGCAAAGGGTGATAGGAACAAAAGCGGCGAATAAAACCACCGAAATTAATATAATAAACCTTTTCATATTTTAATTTTAAACCTAATTTAAAAATAAACAAAATGCGTGCAATTATGTATTTTGTAGAAAATTGATAAATTTTGTAAAAAGGAGAATAAATGCAACTTGAAGAAATTAAAAAGCGGCTAAATAAGGTTAATATTGCAATTGAAAACTACAAAAACAACAACCGCATTTTTGAATACAACACAGGCGAAAAAGTGCATAAAAAACAGCTGATGTTTCACAAATGTACCAAAAAAAATCGCTGGGTGTTTGGCGGAAACCGCAGTGGCAAAACCGAGTGTGGTGCGGTGGAAGCAATATGGCTTGCGCGTGGAATTCACCCATACAAACAAAATAAGCCGAATGTGGAAGGTTGGGTTGTGTCGCTATCTACACAAGTGCAGCGCGATGTGGCGCAAAGTAAAATTTTGTATTACTTAAATAAAGATTGGATAGAAGACATAGTTATGCTTAGCGGCAAACGAAGCAATCTGGATATGGGGGTAATTGACACCATAATAATAAAAAATGTTTTTGGTGGATTAAGCCGTATTTCATTTAAAACTTGTGACCAAGGTCGTGAAAAATTTCAAGGAACAAGCCTAGATTTTGTGTGGTTTGATGAAGAGCCGCCTTTTGATGTGTATTTGGAATGTAAAATGCGTGTACTAGATAAATCGGGCGAAATTTTTGGAACAATGACACCGCTAAAAGGTCTTACGTGGGTGTATAACACCATATTTTTAAACGAGTTAAACGATAGTGAAGTTTGGCATATTCATATGGAATGGGCGGACAATCCTTTTTTAAATAAAAAGGAAGTAGAAGCGTTTTCGGCATCGATTAGTGCGGATGAATTAAAGTCGCGTAGATACGGGCTTTTTGTGGGAAATGGCGGAATGGTTTACAACGAATTTGATGAAAATGTAAATGTTATAGATCCATTTAATGTTCCCAAAGAGTGGTACGACACAATTAGCATCGATCCAGGGCTTAACAATCCGCTTTCGGCACACTGGTACGCAACCGATTATGATGGTAATGTGTATGTTATAGCTGAGCACTATGAAGCAGGCAGAAACATTGAGTATCACGCAAACTGTATTAAAGCTATATCGGAGCGGCTGGGTTGGAAAAAGTCGCACATGGGCTACATTGAAGCACTAATAGATAGCGCGGCAAATCAGAAAACGCTGGCAAGTGAAAAAAGCGTAACAGAACTTTTTGCGGACTATGGCATTATGGTTAATCCGCACGTAAATAAAGATTTGTTTAGCGGAATAAATAGGGTGAAAAGTTACTTTAAAAATGCTTGCGGTAGGTCACGACTGTTTATATTTAGAACTTGCACAAATATGATTAGGGAAATTAAAAGTTATTTTTGGGGCAGTGGCGAAAATCCAATAAAAAAAGACGACCACTCGCTAGACGAACTTAGATATTACATTATGACAAAACCAGAAGGTGTTAAGGTTGTGGAAAAAAGCATTATAGAAAAAGATAAAGAAAAAATGTATAGGAGGTTGTTGCAGCGGCGAAATGGAACAAGATGAAAAACAAAAGCGAATAGAAAAAGCGTTGTACGATAGAGCCACTGGGTTTTCAGAAGAAGATGTTGCCGAAGAGTACGGGATGGTGGACAAGGCTTTTACGCTATTAAAACGAAAAACCAACAAAAAGTATTATCCGCCAGAAATTCGCGCGATTGAAATAATGATGGAACGAGATGCGGCTGACGACGAATTTAAAGATATGGATTTATCTAAACTAGAAGCGGAGCGAACACGACTAATAGAACTACTTAAAAAGGCGGAAGAAAATGATAAAAAAAACTAGGAAAAACATTGTTTGCAATTCGGGCGAATGCAATAAAAATTTGTCCGATTATGAAATTGATGTAGTAAAGAAAAAGGCAACAATAAAGCTGTTTTTGTGTGAAGAATGTTTTAAAAATCTGTATTTTGAAATGGGCAAGTTTGTAGCCCCAAAAAGCCCGCAAAATATTTTAAATAAATTTAAAAAATAAGGAGAATAATTAATGGAAAAAAATATGAACACTGAAATTGAAAAACAAATTGTACAACAAATTTTAGACGATTTTAAAGAGCGTCAACAACAAAAGAAAAACTACGAAACAGCGTGGGGACTTAATATTAATTTTTTAATGGGGAATCAATATTGTTACATTAACGGACTAAACGAAATGATAGACGAAAACAAGCAATATTTTTGGCAAGAACGCGAAGTTTTTAACCACATTGCGCCAATTATTGAACTAAGGCTCTCAAAATTAAACCGCGTTAGACCGTCGCTTACGGTTTTGCCATTTTCCGATGATCCGCACGATGTTGGGTGTGCAAAAGTAAGTAAAAACTTGCTTAAAAGCGTATCTTTTGACCTAAATTTAAGCAGAATTTTAAACGAAGGTACAATGTGGAGTGAAATTTGTGGAACCAGTTTTTATAAGGTTGGATGGGACAACACAAAAGGACGTGTTGTAAAACGCGACGAAACTGGCAGAAATATTTGCGAAGGCGAAGTTGATATTGCGGTAGTTTCGCCATATGAAATATTTCCAGAAAATTGTGCGATATCACAAATTGAAGACCAAAAAAGCATAATTCACGCTCGCGCTATGAACATTGAAGATATTAAAGATATGTGGGGCGTAGATGTTAGCGGCGGCGAATTTAGCACATATTCCATGGGTAATATTTCAAATTTGGGCGGTTTGGGATATGGCGCAACAAGTTTTGGTGTGACCAAACAAAAATCTCAAAATCAAGCGCTTGTTATTGAAAAATATGAGCGCCCAACAACAAAAAATCCAAATGGAAAACTCACTATTATTGCTGGCGACAAACTTGTGTATATTGGTGAATTGCCATATGTTAATACCATTGATGGTAAGCGTGGTTATCCGTTTATAAAGCAAACATCTAGCATTACTCCAAATAGTTTTTGGGGAACAAGTGTTATTGAACGACTTATTCCTATTCAACGCGCATTCAATGCAGTTAAAAACCGCAAACACGAATTTTTAAATAGACTAAGTTTGGGTGTTTTGGCTGTTGAAGATGGCTCGGTGGATATAGAGAGTCTAGAAGATGAAGGCTTGTCACCAGGGAAAGTACTAGTGTATCGTCAAGGCGCAAATTTGCCTAAAATTTTGCCAAACGAAGCGGTTCCAACCAGTTTAGAAAAAGAAGAAGAGTATTTGCTAGAAGAGTTTACAAATATTGGCGGCGTATCTGATTTACTAAATTCCACAATTGCTTCAAATGGAAACATTAGTGGCGTTGCGCTAGAACTTTTAGTGGAACAAGACGAAGCAAAATTGTCTACGGTTTCCGACCAAATTAAGAATGCTTGCAAAGAAATTGCAAAGCACATTTTAAGACTTTACAAGCAGTTTGCCATTTTGCCGCACATATCTAGGCTAGTAGATGAAAATGGCAAGGTAGAAATGTTGCATTGGAGCAACTCCAACATTACTAGTGAAGATGTTGTGTTTGAAACCGAAAATGAAATAAACCAAACCATAGCCCAAAGGAGAAACATGATTTTTGACCTATTTAAGTCTGGACTATTTAACGACGAAAACGGCATTTTAAAAAACTCAATTCGTCAAAAACTTTTGGAGCAGTTAGGTTTTGGAATGTGGGAAACAATGCAAGACGCACAAACATTGCAAATAAACAGAGCTGATGTTGAAAATTATGACCTTATTGAAAAAGGCGTTATGGAAGAGCCTAGTGAAATAGACGACCATGCTTTGCATATAAACGAGCACATTTGTTATGTTTTGGGCAAGGAGTTTAATAAGTTGGCAAATAAAGACGAATTAAAAAAAGTGATTGTAGACCACATTAAAAAACATAAAGAATTATTAAAAAAAGAACAAAGTGAAAAGGAAGAATAATTATGGAAAACATTAAAAATATTGGAGAACAACCAAACCACGAAGCCACTTTAACCGCAGCGGCGGATGTTGAAAATGAAAGTACGGGCTTAAGGGAAGGCTCTCCACTTGGTAAATTCAAGTCTAGTGAAAGCTTGCTAAGTTCTTACAATGCTTTACAGGTTGAATTTACAAAAAAATGCCAGCAGCTAAGCGAACTAACAAAGCAAAAAAACGACAATGCTAACACACCGTTTTTTGAAACTGACGGCTGGCAACAAAAGCTTGACGATTTTTTCACAAAAAATCCAAAAGCTAAAGAGTTTTCTAAAGAAATTGCAAATGTTATTGTTGGTGACAAGGAAATTGCAAATGGCAAATCCCCGCTAGAAATGGCATATGCAGTGGTTTTGGAAAACAACTACACAAGTCTTTTAAATAATGTAAGCAATGATGAGTTTCTTTTGGAAAAGTTATCTAAAACCGCAAAAGAAACCATTTTAAATAACTATTTAAAAGAACTAAATAACTCGCCATTTCTTATGACCGGCACAAAAGGTAATGTTGTGGCGACTGGTTGTAATGCTCCTAAAAATGTATATGAAGCAGGTGAAATGGCAAAAAAAATGTTTAAATAGGAGAAAATTTTATGGTAGATTTTACTACAGCAAACAGTGCACTAAAAACAGTGTATCTTGGAGTATTAAGCAATATGCTTAATTTAAAAACAAATCCATTTTTCGCTCAAATAAAACAATCAACAAAGGGCGTTTATGGTAAAGAAATTAAAGTGTTAGCACCTATTGGGATAAACGGCGGAATTGTTGCTACTAGCGAAACTGGCGAACTTCCTGCAACTGGCAACACAAAATATGTAAACCTAACAAGCACTCTTAAAAACCTTTACGGCAAAATTGAAATTTCAGACAAGGCAATTAGAGCAAGTCAAAACAGTGCAGGTGCTTTTGTTAATTTGCTAAACGATGAAATGGAACGCTTAATTGAAGCAAGCAGCTTTAATATGGCTCGTATGTTGTACGGCAATGGCAAAGGATATATTAGTGAGATTTGTGGCATTAGCACCGACAAGAAAACATTAACGGTAAACAACGCACAAGGCATTTTGGAGGGTATGGTTTTAGATGTTTGTGATGGAAGCAATGGCACTATTCCTACTGGCGGTAGTGGCTTTACAGTTTTATCGGTAGATAGAGCTACAAACAAAATTACTTTTGATAAAGAAAATTCATTAACCGATGTTGCAGAAGGATCTATGTACTTTGTTGTCCACGGTTCACTAAACAACGAAATCACTGGTATTGATGCTTTGTTTGATTCATCTGTTACTTCGGTTTATGGTTTAACAAAATCTGCAAACCCTTTTGTTAGTGGCGTAAGTAAAACATTAGGTGCTGCAATTAGCGAACTTGCAATTATTGAACAAATGGATATTGCCGAAGCAAATTCAGGAAATCCAGTTAACTTTATTGTTTGCGATCCAGCGGTTAGAAGAAAATATCAAGGTCTTTTAATTACTGCTAATAAGCCTGTTCAAACAATGGAAATTGAGGGTGGCTTTAAAGCGTATGACTTCTATGGAACTCCACTTCTTTCCGATAGACTAGTTGATAAAGGAAAAATGTACTTGCTAAACACAAACGATTTCGTATTCCATCAATTATGCGATTGGGAATGGATGTGTGATGAAAACGGAAGCATCTTAACTCAAAAAGCTGGTTATGCAGCTTACAATGCAACACTTGTAAAATATGGCGACTTAATTTGTTCGGCACCATATGGTCAAGTAAGAATAAGTGGCATTACGCTATCTTAGTTTGTAATAGTTAGAGGGTGGGGTCTTACCACCCTCTAAATTTTTTAGGAGATTGAATGAAAATTAAAATTAACGACAATGTGTTTGATGTAATTTCTAGATTAAAACAAATCAACAATAGTTTTTATGTTGTATATAATTTGTCCACAAAAAAGTTTGAATTACATAGCAGCAATTATGGTAGTTTAAGTTATATATTAACTTTTCCATATAATTCGCTAGATGGTAGAGTAATAAATTATACACTAAAAAACATATATCAAAACGATAATAGTATTGAAAAAATTGATAAACATAATGAAAAAATTAAGTTAAAAATGTTAGAAAAAGTTAAAAGTGAAAATGAATATAAAACAACAAAATTGTTAGATTACTCTAATAAAAAATCAAACGATCCACTAAACGTATTTAAAAGTGTATGGATGTAAAAAGGAGAAAAAATGGAAGTAAAAAGTATTATAAGAAAAGTATTAGAAATATTACAAAATGTAGACCTGTATAGTAGGATAACATCTAATGATGCAACAATAACATTAACTAGCGAAGAAATATTAGAACGAGATATTATAATAGATTGTATAAATCTTGTTCAACAAAACATTGCAACAAATTATTTTAATTTGATTGACACATTTCAAATTAATAACACGTATGATGTTTTGCCTTATTCAAAAATATCAACTTTACAAATTTTTAATATTATAAGCGTAAAAAACACAAAAAATGAAGTTTTGAAATACACACTAAAACCTAGCGGTATTGTCACAAACAAATGCGATATTGTCATAAAGTACGCATATTTGCCAAAAGGTGTGACAATTAATGACAATATTACGACATTTCCAATCGGTGTAAGCGAAAGGATATTTGTGTATGGTGTTGTTTCGGAATATATGTTTGTAAAAGGTAATATTGATGAATATAATGTATGGCAAAACAAATTTGAAACTGAAATAGAAAATGTAAAAAACAATGCAAAAAAGATATGTCATAGTGCTAATTTAAAACGTAGAAGGTGGGAGTAGTCTATGGCTAAAAAAACATTTTCCACCTTAGAAAAAATTTTAGATTTTTCAGATTTTTCTAAAGGAATAAATTATGATGACGGAAAAACCATTAATGGCGAAGGTGCTTGTAATGGATATAATTTTAATTATTTTAATGGGGTGTTAACACAAGGTCTTGGTGTAAAGAAATTCACAATTCAAACAAGCGGAACTGTTGCTAATGAAAAAGAATTTGATTACAACAAACCACTTGAATTTTACTCGTTTTCATCACTAAGCAAAAAAGAAACAATAATGCTTGTTTTAGATGCTAGCACATACACATTAAAACGATGTTATTTAAAAGCATTAAGCGAAGAAGGTTATACTTCAATTACGCAGTTTGCTGTTAGACCAATTACTATAAACTACACCTATAACTATGTTAATTACCTTTTGTTTTCTGCTGAAGGTAAGTTTTGTGTTTTTGACGATAACTATAATATTACTACATATAACGTAAGTACAGAAAATAGAATTTATGATGTGGTTTCGCACGCTGGCTTTGTGTTTGTTGTGAAAAACACAGACATTAAACGTGTTGTGTATTATTGTAATGATCTAAATCCGCACAACATTATAGCTAATCTTTCGCAAATGAAAACAATAACAATTCCTTCGGAACTTGGCAATATTGTTAAACTTGTAAGTTATGATGATTATCTATATATATTTTGTGAATACGGAATTTATAGGCTTGTAAATTACACAGGCAAAAAACAAATCACATTAGAGCCAGTTTTTAATGGAACAAAGATAATTCTAAGAAATACAATTGTTCAAGCGGGAACAAGTTTGGTGTTTATGAGTCAAGATGGTGTTTATACTCTTAATGGTTTGAAGGTAAAAAAGCTCGATTTAAAAATTAATCGATTGTTTAAAACATTAACCAATGAAGGTGCAAAAGCTGTTTATATAAATGGATATTATTATGTTGCGTGCGCTATGGAGTTTGGCGACGGTTTAAATATTGGTGCTCAAGGTAACAATTATTATCCTAATGATACAGTTTTATGTGTTGATTTGGATAATGAAAGAGTGCTGGTAAATAGGGGAATCGTTTTGCACGATTTATCTATGCTTATGGGATACAAAACAAACTTGGTTTTGTGTGTGTCGTACAAACTTGGTACAAGCTCTATTAGAGAACTAAATTTTACTGGTGAATATGCAACAGATAACCCAGTAAAAAAGATGTGGCAAACATATTACAAAGACGCATCACTACCAAACAAAACAAAAATATGTAAAAAATTATTTATTAAAACCGCCACTAATATTACGGTAAAAGTGGGATATGATGACAAGTTTAAAACAATAAAAGTAAGCGGTAAAAACACATTGCAAGAAATACCTGTAAATGTAAAAGGTAAAAAGTTTAATTTAACAATTGAGTGCGAAACTGCAACAGCACATATAAGTGAAGCAAAACTTCTGGTAGGTGTTTATGAATAATTCAGCTTTTGACTATGTGTATGATAATACTCAAAAATTAGTTAGAAAAAATCTGGAAGAAAACGACACGATTTTTGAAGATAAAAAAGTAAATTTTCATTATAATTGCACTGACGGAAATTTTTATAAAGAACTTAAATTAATGTCGCAAAGTGATGTGGTTATGTTAAATATTTCCGCATATGTTTCCACTAATGCGCAAGTTACTATAAAGATAAATGGCACAAATGTGTTTAACGAAACATTTTCTAGTTTTGTTTTTGTAAACGAATTTATTAATGTTTCTGGTGAAGATGTGTTGGAAATTTTCATTATTAAAAGCGGTCAAAATATTAAGAATATAAACATATCTCTGTGTGGAAAAGTAGATATCAAACCACAGGAATTTTTGTTAACATATAATGAAAACTCAATTTCTGCGATATTGGGTGAAGTGAAGTCTTATTCGGGTGTATCAAACCTTTTGAGTGGCTTTTGTGACATAAAGTATAATAATAGTGTCAAATACTTTGATATTGCGTATAATTATAACGCAAATTCTAAAAAAGAAAATTTGCTAATTTTATATGCGAAAAACAATAAATTGTATCTAAAAAATCAAACATCGAATTTGGAAGTTGTTGTGACAGAATTGGATACAATGAGTGCGTGTGTTGTTCCTGTGGCAAGTATAAACTATTATGTAGTGTTTGTTTCAAAGGGTAAAACATATGTTGCTACTATAGCCAGTGATATGACTGTATCGTCAACAAGTGTTGTGGAGAGTTTAAAAAACTACACTATCAGCGAAGTTAAAACAATTAATGGCGATGCGCCAGCAAGTAAGTTTATAGCCAAGGGTGAAAATAATGTTTTGGTCGTTGATGTAAATTTAAATATGGCGTCACCATTCAATATGCCTGTTTATTCTATTTTATCGGATGCAAAAAATGTTTCAGCTTTTTATGTAGGCGGAAACTTGTACATAATTTTATGCGATTTAAACAGTGTAGAAATTGTTATACTTCAAGTTTCTACTGGCATAAACAAGGTGTCGCAAAATATGTATTACAATTATTCTGCTGGCTTCGTTTTTGACGATAAAATTTACTTGGTTAGAAACAGTAATGTTTACAAAACAATTGATATTTAATCATTAGGTGGTTATGGTTGAACAAACATTTAGAATTATTGAAAAATATAAAATGAAAAATTTTTTTGAAAAAGGTGGATTAGGTTATATGAAATGTGCTATGACAGATGATTTTAATAAAACTGCATATGATGCAATTGAAAAATCTATGTTTGAAAATAAATTAAATAAGGTTTGTAATGTTATTAAAAAACTTAACATTTCAAACGATGTGCCAAAGTTTTGCAAAACAACTTTTTCAGTGGATAAAGCAAACGAAATTGAAAAAAGTTTGAATGATGTAAATGTGACTCGTGAAAAGTTGCTAATAAAGAAAGGGTCATTGGAAATTTGCAAAGACAAGGCGATATCCGATTTTGATTTAAGTAATGCTGTAAAATATGTAAGCGAACTGGACGACTTAAACAAATTAATTTTGGAAGTTGATAAAAAGTGCAAAGTTGTAGATGATGAAGTGAAGAATAGCGAGCTAGATTACCAAAACCAATTTTTAAGCATTAAGGAAAATTATGATAATATTGACATTATGGAATGTGTTCCTACATTTGGTGATGAGTATAGCGAAACTGTTGTTAATGATTACAAAATAGAAAGAGCAAAGGCTTGCGTTAATAATTTTTTAAGCGATTTACCTACTAGCCAAGCAGAATTGGCAAAAAATAATGAAATTATTAAAAGGTATGTAATAAATGTGGGAGAAAATATTTAACCTTGCCATTAGCAATGGCATTTGGGCGGTTTTGTTTTTAATATTGTTGTTTTTCCAACTAAAAGACAGTAAAAAGCGCGAAGAGAAGTATCAAAAAACCATAGACGCGCTTGGAAACTCGTTAAGAGTTGTAACCGAAATTAAAGATGATGTGGAAGAAATTAAAATAGAACTTGAAAAACTGAAGCCTGTGGAGCAGCAAGATGGATCTAAAGAACAGAGTTAAAACCTATGCGTTTTGGGTGGCACTAAGTAGTGCAGTGGTTGTTTTGGTGGAAAGTATTGGCAAACTCTTGGGTTTTCATATAGAAAGCACAACAATAGAAAATGTAATTATGTCAATTTGTGGTGTTTTAATTGTTTTGGGAATAGTAACAAATTCCGACTCTGGCGCTGGTAGTGATACAAACTCAAACGACCAATTGGATACAAACAATGAAACACATAGTGACGACTCAAACAAAACCGAATAATAAATCATAAAAGGGTATGTTTTTTCATACTCTTTTATTTTTTTTGTGCTATTTATTGCTTTTTTTAACCTTATAATGTATACTAATTTTAAATATTGTATACGGAGTAACATAAATGCTTTATAAAAATACTTTCAGGTTGATGTTTTCTAATGGTCACCTTATATTTAAAATAATGTTGTATTTTTTAATCTCGGCACTAATTATTGGCGGGTTATCGTTTGTGGTTGCTATTCCAATTTTCAATCTGTTGGTAAACGAAAGATTTTTTGCAAGATTAGATATGGTGTATTCCGACTTTTTAAGCACGCTAGATCTTAAAGCACTGATTATGGAAATTGGCATTTGTTCTGAAAAACTAATTGCAATTGTAAACGAAAACCTTGCAAACATTTTCCTTTCGGTGTTGTCTTTTGGGTTTATTTTGTTTATTCTTGGACATATTCTGCTTAATTTTTACAATATGCCAACATCAATTGTTGTTGACTATTATATGAGTAGCAATACAAAACTTGGCTTTTTAAGTTCTATGGCACAAAGCTTTAAAAAGAACATTTCGTTTGTTTTGGTAAGGCTAATAACAGTGTTTCCTTTAAATCTTGGCATAACATATTTGTTTTTGTATTCGCTAAGGCTGTTTAAATTGGGAGGAGCGTTTATATTTGTTTCGCCATTTATAATCTTAATTGGATATTGCCTAATTAGCTCGCTAAAACACACTCTTTTCTGCGGTTGGCTTCCTGCAATGATTGTTAAAAACGACAAGGTTTTTGCTGCACTTAAAGATGGCTTTGTTGTTCCAAAACGCCGCTTCGGTCAAACATTTGCCAACTCGTTTGCGGTTGTTTTAACACTAATTTTCTTAAACGTTTTTGGTGGTGTGTTTACATATGGCGTGGGGTTAATAATAACCATTCCAGTATCGCTTTTGGTAAACAACATATTTGGTCTTGTTGCATACTACAGCGCAACAGGTGCAAAATATTATTTGGATCCATATAATGTTATGGCACCCAAAACAAGAGAATACACCGATAAGTTTTATGACCAACGATATATTATATAGTTAGTAAATTGTCTTAAATTTGTTGTTTGTATCTAAATATTGTTGTTTTTCTTATTAAAAGTGTTTTTAAATTTTCATATTTAATTTGTCAAACTAACCTATGTTTAGCATTGAAAAGAACTTTAGAATTATAAAATTTTCACTAAATCATCAGTTTTACGCTGGTGATTTTTTTTGTCGAACAAATAGGGTTAAAATGCCCAAAAATAAAATATATACAAATTTCACTTGCAAAATAGACAAAAGTGTAGTATATTAAATGCAGTTACAAAAACATTTTCTCAGTGGGTTTATAAGAAAATGTTGTCATAATTAAAAACAATTAAAAGCCAAAAGGCAATTTATTTTTATGCCTTTTTTGCTTTTATTTTAAGTTTTTGAAATAAAAATAAAAGGAGAAATATATAATGAAACCAGCAAATTTAAAAATGTCGTTTTTGGGTGGCGTAGGCGAAGTTGGCAAAAATATGATGGCGCTAGAATACCAAAACGATATTATTGTTATTGATGCGGGCTTAGCATTCCCATCGGACGAAATGATGGGTGTAGACTTAGTTATCCCAGACATTAATTATTTAATAGCCAACAAAAACAAAATCCGTGCAATTATTTTAACACACGGTCACGAGGACCACATTGGCGCATTGCCATATGTTTTGCAAGATATTAAAGCGCCTATTTACGGCAGCAAACTTACTTGCGCCCTTGTTGAAAACAAATTTAAGGAACACCGCAAAGTTGCTTGCAAACTAAACGTTGTAAAACCAAAACAAGTAATTAAAGCAGGTTGTTTTTCAATTGAATTTTTAAAAGTAACTCATAGCATTAGCGGCTCTATGGCACTATGCATAACTACACCAATTGGCGTGTATATTCACACGGGCGACTTTAAAATAGATTTTACACCTATAGACGGCGACCCAATGGATTTAATCCGCTTGGCAGAAATAAGCAAAAAAGGTGTTTTGCTTATGACAGCCGATAGTACAAATGCCGAACGCCCAGGATACAGTATGAGCGAAGCAAAAGTTGGTGCGACACTAGATGGGTTGTTTGCACAAAATAAGCAAAAACGTATTATTATAGCCACTTTTGCATCTAATATTCATCGTATTCAACAAGTGCTAGACCTTTGCGAAAAATACGGCAGAAAGGTTGTGTTTACAGGCAGAAGTATGCTAAATGTTTGCGAAACAGCAAGCAAAATTGGCGAGCTAAAATTTAATAGAGAATTACTTGGAGATGTAAACAATGTGGACAAAATGGATGATGATAAAACATTAATTTTGTGCACAGGCAGCCAAGGTGAAGCAAATAGCGCATTGTCGCGTATGGCAGACGGTCAGTTTAATAAAATTGAAATAAATGAAAACGACTATGTTATTTTTAGTAGTAGTTCTATTCCAGGAAACGAGAAAAATATTAACGAAGTTATAAACCAATTGTACCGCAAAGGTGCAAGCGTAATATACGAAGGTCTTGCTTCGGTTCACGTTTCTGGTCACGCATATCAAGAAGAACTAAAAACAATGTTAAGTCTTGTAAAACCTAAGTTTTTCGTGCCTTGCCACGGCGAATTTAGACACCTAAAAGCACACGCAAAACTTGCGCAAGAACTTGGAATTCATCCACGAAATATAATCATTCCAGACCTTGGCGACAGCATTTCAATTAGCCGAAACGTTATTAAAAAATCTGGTACGATTCCAGCTGGAATTAGACTTGTAGACGGCTTTGATGTTAGCGAAGCAGGCGGCGCTGTTCAACGCGACAGAGCGCTTTTGGCGGAAGAAGGTATGTGTGTTGTTGCGCTTACAGTTAGCAAAGCAAACGGCAGCCTAACAAGCAAACCAGAGCTTATTTCGCGCGGCTTTATTTACATTAAAGACAACGCCGAAATTATAGAAGAAGCAAAAGATTTAATTATTAACACAATATTAAATTGTGACTTTAAAACACAGGATTGGAACTTAATTAAGCAAAATATTAAAAAAGTTCTTACAAACTTTTTCTACAAACGTATGAAACGTAAACCTATGATTGTTCCAATTATTATGGAAACAAAATAAAATGGAAGAAATTTTAAAACAAGCAGAACAAAATAAAGTGCCAATTGTTCGCCCCAAAACACTGCAATTGCTGCTAGATAAAATACGAGAAACTAAGCCTAAAGAGATTTTGGAAATAGGTACAGCAATAGGTTATTCGGCAGCAAATATGCTTTTGGCGAGTAATGCAAATCTTACAACAATAGAACTAAATGAAAACAGTCAAAATTTGGCAAAACAAAACCTTAGTAGGCTAAATTTAAGTAATCGCGTAACCTTTATTTTAGGCGACGCTAAAAACGTGTTAAAAGACTTGCTTAACCAAAACAAAAGGTTTAATTTTGTGTTTTTAGATGGTCCAAAAGGGCAGTATATAAATTATTTGCCCACTATTACAAATTTGCTAAACGACGGCGGAGTTATCTTTGCTGACGATGTGCTTTTTAGGGGAATGGTAAATGGCGACGAATTTGTTCCGCACAGTTATCGCACAATTGTTGTGAATTTGCGAAAATATTTGGCAGAAGTAAACAATCCGCCATATACTAGCCAAGTGCTAGATATTGAAGACGGAATTTGTATTTCTAAAAAAACTGGAGAGAAAAAATGATTGAACTTTTAGCCCCAGCGGGCAATATGGAAAAATTAAAAACCGCATTTTACTTTGGTGCCGACGCTTGCTATTTTGCAGGCAAGGAATATGGACTAAGGGCGTTTTCGGAAAATTTTGATTTAGACGAACTTGAAAAAAGTGTAGAATATTGCCATAGTTTAGGCAAAAAAGCATACATTACAATTAATGTTTTGGCTCATAATGGCGATTTTTCTGGGCTACCGGAGTACTTAAGTTTTTTAAACAAAATTAAGGTTGACGCGGTTATTGTTAGCGATATTGGCGTTATGGATTTTGTAAAACAGTATGCTCCAGATGTGGATATTCACGTTAGCACGCAAGCTAGCGTAACAAACAAATACACTGCAATGCAGTTTGTAAAAATGGGCGCAAAACGCATAATTTTAGCGCGTGAATTGAGTATTAATGAAATTAAAGAAATTAGGGACTATTTGCCTAGCGATATAGAAATAGAAGTGTTTGTTCACGGAGCAATGTGTATTTCGTATTCTGGCAGATGTTTGCTTTCAAATTATCTTACTGGGCGTGACAGCAACCGCGGCGCTTGTGTTCAGGCTTGCCGCTGGGAGTACTGTATTCGTGAGAAAAACCGCAAAGGCGAGTACCTAGAAATGCAAGAAGACGAACGCGGAACATATATTTTAAATAGTAAAGACCTAAAAATGATTGAGCATATAAACGACCTAAAAAATGCTGGTGTAACAAGTTTTAAAATAGAAGGTCGTATGAAAAGCCCATATTATGTGGCTACGGTTGTTAACGCGTATCGTCGTGCTTTAAATATTTTAGAAAAGGGCGGAGAATATGTTTGCCCAGCCGAATTGGTGGCAGAACTAGAAAAAGCTAGCCATCGCCGCTATACAACTGGATTTTATTACGGCGCTTACGATAAGGAGTGTTTAGAAAGCAGTATGCCAGTTCAAACCCACGAGTTTATGGCTGTGGTGCTAGCCGATGCTAAAAACGGAGAAGTGTTGGTTGAAATGCGAAACCGCTTTAAAGTTGGTGACACGCTAGAAGTTTTGTCGCCAAACGATACCTTTAACAAAACAATATTAATTGAACGTATGACCGATGAAAATGGTGCAGAAGTTTTGGACGCAAATCAGGTTCAACAAAAGTTGTTAATAAAAACCGCACTTCAACTAAAACAAGGCGACATTTTAAGAAAGCAAGTAAACAAATAATATCGTATAAATTTTGTAAATAAATTTAATATTTTAAAAACAACCACATTAGTAAAAGTAAATTCTAGTGCGGTTGTTTTTTATGTACAAGCAAATTTCGACATCCTTCGCATATATATAAAAATAGAGGGGTGTTAAATGATATTTGAAAGTTTTAGTGCTTTTTTAAGAAAAGTAATGTTTTTTACGGCGTATGTAAACAAAACATCATCGTTTCCAAAACCGCTAACCGCCGACCAAGAAACCGAGTATTTAAGGCGGTTTCACGATAAAAAAGACGAAAGTGCAAAAGAAATTTTAATTCATCACAACTTGCGACTTGTGGCACATATAGTTAAAAAGTATGGCGGAACAGAAGAAGCGGACGACCTAATAAGTGCTGGCAGTTTGGGGTTGATAAAAGCAATAAACACATATCAGTATGGTCACAACACGCAGTTTTCGACCTATGCCGCTAGGTGTATAGAAAATGAAATTTTAATGCTGCTTAGAGTAAATAAAAAGCACAAAAACTGCGTTAGTGTAGAAGATACACTGCTAAATGATATAGACGACAACGAAATTAGCGTATTAGACATTGTGGAAGCCCCAGATAGCGATGTGGAGCAAATTGTGGGCTCTATGCTAATTAGTAAAAAACTGGAAGAAGTGCTAAGGTCACATTTGTCTAATAGGGAGTACACCATAATGTGTTTGCGATATGGACTTAATGGAAACCCAGCCCTAACGCAGCGAGAAGTGTCGGTTAAATTAAATATAAGCCGCAGTTATGTTAGTAGGCTCGAAAAAAAGTCGCTTGAAATATTACGGCAAGTTGTACACTGCAATGATTATAGATAGCTTTTTTACATAAAATAATTTTACTATTTATTTTGAAAATTACATCTAATGTGATATCATTATAAAGAAAAATGGAGTTGCAAATGAAAAAACTTTTTAAGCACTTGCTTGTTTTAAGTTTAATAGCGTTTTGTTTTGTGCTAACCGCTTGCGGAAACACCGATAACGGCGCGGATGAAGAAAAGCCAAACACTGGTGGTAGCACAACTGTTGCTGGCGAGCTAAGTGTTAGCGGCTATGAAAACGAAATAACCGTTGGTGACGGCGTGTACAAAAAACTTACTGTAAAGCAAAAAACTGGCGACAAGTGGGAAGATTTAATGAAAGCTGACTACACTGTTAGCTGTACATATGACGGAACTGCGTACGGCACATTCCAATTTATTGTAACCGCAAAACGCTCAAAACTAACATTTACTGCCGATATTAAGGTTAATCCGCTAACAGTGTGTGTTCCAAAGATGTATTCTTGCACCTACGACGGAACAGAAGTAGACATAAAAAGCGAGCTAGAAAAAGACGCTTTTAATGCGGACAAAACAGAGCAACTGTATGAAGTTGTAACTTATTCAAATCAAACCGACGCTGGCGATTATTCGGTTAAATTAAAACTTACAAACCCTAAAAAATATGTATGGATAAACGACAACAACGAAGTTTTAAAATCGGAATATCAGCTGCTAAATTGGAGCATTTTAAAAGCCGATGCACCTGTGTATACTGGAAAAACAAACATTTCTGCCAGAGCTACTGATACGCTAGAAAAAATAATTTTAGACAATAATCTTAACATACAAAACGGCAGGGAAGTGGAGTTTTATTTCACCGACGAAAATGGTGTTGAGCTGGATACATCAAAAACACTAAGTGAAAGCACCACATTGTATGCAAAATTTCGACCTAATAAAAACTATAACTTTGCCGATGCTTTGGTTTTTAGTATTACCATTAGTTAAGCCATAATAAATTAGTATAAATTTCGAAGGAATTAAAAAAGTAATATTGCTTTTAAAATTTCTTCTTTTTTTATGCCGTTGGCTATTGAAATTGCGAGTAAAGTGTGATAGTATAATAAAACTAAATTAGGAGATTGATAAAAATGAATGACGAAACCAAGTTTTTTATTGATAACAACAAAATTTTAAACCCAAGCGCACTTTTGGATGTTGTTAAAATGAGCCGTATTAACTATGCCGAAGCACTTGCTGCAAGTTTTGATAATGAGCTAAAATTTGCTAAAAACGCAGATGAAGTTTTTGACAAATTTTTGTATGGCAAAAAAGATGTTAGGGTAAAGGCGAGAGAGTATTATCGCGATGACCACAATGTTATGTGTGCAAAAGGTTTTGCAAAAACAATTAAAGCTTATACATCAAATGGCACAGACAAATTATTAGACATTATTTCGTTGTGTGGCGACTACGATTGCAAAAAATTAGACAAATATTTTTCGCAAATGTTAAACTATGCGCTTCAAAAAAATAGCGTGTATTACACCATAAACAAAGAAACTACTCTTGCAGACAATCTAAAAGTTTTGGACACAGATTTCGCTAAAGTTTTGGATGCTTACTTAAGATTGCCAGAACAAAAACAAAGTAAGTTAGGGTTAATTGATTTCTTCAAAAAATATGAAAGCGTAGATAATCAGTACGACTTACAAGAAAATGATTTTAAGGAGCTTAACTACTTAAATTCAACCGATGCTCAAATTGGCGACGCAGGTTATAAGGGCTTTAGAAAATTGTTTGACTTTTATAAAGACCAACTTACAGTTAAGGATATTGAAAATTTAAAACCATATATTAGCTTTAGATTACGCCGTATGGAATGTGTAATGGGCAGATTTGGGAATAAAGCTTTAATTGAAAAAGCAAACAGCATTATTGAAAAATACAACAAAACAAAGGTTTTGCCAAAAGCACAAGAAGTGGACGAAGTAATAAATCAACTTGGAACTTTGGGCAAAGATAGTTATGTTTCGTTATCCGAAAAATACAAAAACGAGCTAAACAAATACTTAGACGTTATTAGAGATATTAAGGACAAATGCGAAGTTGCTATTTATAATGGCGAAAAGGTTTCTAAAAAGAGTAAATCTGCTGTAAACGATGTTTATTCTGCACTAAAAACCAGCAAATATATGCTAAAAACCGATGACAAACTTAAAAAACAAAGCGAAAGAAACGACGAACTTTGCAATTTGTTACTTGATATTCCAGTAAAACGTCAATCTGTATCTGTAATGTAACTGCTAGATAATTTGACAAAATTTTAACATTATGATATACTAATTGTTGTTAGATAGACATACAATCGCGGGAGCTAATTACTCCTGAGGAAAGTCGGAGCACCATAGAGCAATAGTGCCAGCTAACGGCTGGTGGGGGCGACCCCAAGGAAAGTGCAACAGAAAATATACCGCCAAGTTTACTTGGTAAGGGCGAAAAGGCGTGGTAAGAGCACACCAACTTTGTAGGTAACTACAATTTTTGTAAACCCCACTTGGTGCAAGGTAGAGAGTTGTTATAACCCTGCTCGGCAGACTCTCGTTACACCGCTTGAAATTGATGGCGACATCAATGCTAGATAGATGATTGTTTAATACAGAACTCCGCTTACGGCTATGCTAACATAAAAAAGCCACCTATTACAGGTGGTTTTTTCTTGCTAGTTTTATCCCTTTTTAACGCGGCTGTCGTATTTTTTACGTGTCATTCCGCGTTCGCGCCCATTGTTTAAAGGCTTGTAATATATTTTGTCTTTTAATACATCAGGCAAATATTGTTGTTTCACATATCCGCCAAAATCGTGTGGATACTTATAACTTCCGTGTCCGTCACTGTAGCCAGTTGGGTGGTTTTTAAGGTGGTTGGGAACAACCGCATCTTTGTATTGTTCCGCATCAGCCATTGCTGCGTTCATAGCAACACAAACGCTGTTGCTTTTTTCGGCTTCACAAATGTAAATAATGGCGTGACAAAGCGTAAGGTTGCATTCTGGCATTCCAAGTTTTTCGCAACTTTGCAAAGCGCTAAGCGCAAGTAAAACCGCGTTGCTATCTGCCATTCCCACATCTTCGCTTGCGTGAGCAACCAGCCTTCTTGCAAGTATTAGTGGGTCAAACCCGCTAAGCAACAATTTTTGTGCCCAGAATAGCGCCGCATCAGCATCACTTCCACGCAAACTTTTACAAAACGCGCTAAGCATATCAAAACTTGTGTTTTCGTCCAAACTAATCTCGCGCTTTTGAATACATTCTTCCGCAACTTTTTTGTCTATAACAATTTCGCCCATAGCATTGGCTGGTGTGGTTTTAACCGCAAGCTCTAGCGCGTTGTAGGCGCTGCGTAGGTCGCCAGCGCTTGCCCAAGCAAGGTGTTCGCTAGCTTCTGGCAACAACTTAACATTAATGTTTCCATAACCTTGTTCTTTGTTGGTTACAGCGTTGTTTAGCGCCTTAACAACATTTGCTTTGCTAAGCGGCTTAAATTCAAAAATTTGACATCTGCTAACAATTGCTCGAGTCATATTAATGTAAGGATTTTCAGTGGTTGAACCAATAAAAACAATGCAGCCAGTTTCAATAGCTTCTAGCACACAGTCCGATTGCGCCTTGCTCCAGCGGTGACATTCGTCCAACAACAAAAATGTTTTTTTGCCGTACAACTGTAATGTGCTTTTTGCTTGTGAGATAATTTCTTTCGCGTCGCCAACACCCGAACTTACAGCGTTAAGTTTTTTAAAAATGCCGTTGCACGAGTTTGCAATAATGTTTGCAATTGTTGTTTTGCCAGTTCCAGGTGGACCCCAAAAAATGCAACTGCCAATAGTGCTAGCCTTAATTGCACGCACAAGCAAGCTGTTAGGATACACCAAATGTTCTTGACCAATAAAATTGTCTAGAGTAGTGGGGCGCAATCTGTCCGCAAGTGGCGCATATTGTTTTATATTTCCTTCAAATAAATCCATAATTGTCCTTTTTAAAGTTGTAAATTGTCTAAAAAATGCAGTAAATTTTATGTTTTTTTTGTTATTCAAACTAAAATTTTGTGTTATTTAATCTAAAAACACAGCAAATTAGATATTTTTTCTACTATAAAATTTTATCAAATTATCACACTAAAGTCAATGTTTTTAGTGTAGAATTATAAAACAAATGTTCTAATTTTTAATAATAAAAAACATCAATTAATATAAACTAATCTAAGCTTATGCGGTTTAAAATTTCGCATAAAGTAGGGTGTTTATACTAATTGATGTAAATTTTTATTTAATGTTAGCCAAAATTAAAAGTGGCAAAACAATGGTTAAAATTGTGCATACAATCCATAAAGCCATAGCAATCCAACCAATGGCTTTTTTGTTGCATTTAAGTTGTAAAACCCAACACACAATGCTTTTAATGTTTACAACCAAGCAAAACACAACTGTAAGATAAATTATAAACATTGTTCCAAAAATTAGGAAAAATAAGTTTGCACTTTGTAAACAAAGTATAATTCCTAGCACACAAAGCACACCAAATACAAGGCTTAAAACCGAGTATATAATGCTTTTTACACCAAACTGTTTTAGTTTTGGCACATCGTCTGGGCGCTCTTTTTTAAAGTCTTCATACAACACAACATTTCTATCTCTGCCTTTAAAAAATGGCCATAACACTTCAAGTAATTTCATTAAAACCACCTCTTTCTTGTTTTTCTTTTTTCAATTCTGCTGCCGTTTTTAAACAAATACAATTTGTAACGATCGTGAGCTTCTTTTTTAATTGCGGTTTTTAATTCTTGATCGGCAAGTTTTGAATATTTTACACGTCCAATTATTAACTCAACCACAACATCAACCAACAACACAAGAGTTATTGCGGTAAGCACAACAAACATAATTAGGCTAATTGTGAGACTTTTGTCGCTAATAGTAATTAAAGTTAGCACCATAGACAAAGCAAAAAGTATAAAATACCAAATGCAAGATTGTATTAGTGTGCCGTTAAATGCCGCAACATAATATGGCTGATTTTTTGTTTTTGTAAGGTTTTTAAACAACTTAAAATATCCAAGCGCATATGTGTAAGTAATTGCAATTAATAAAATTATCGCCGTGCCACCTACAATGTACAATATTGCTCCCATTAAACCCGATAGACCAAAAGTAAGTGTGTTTATGCCTTTGTCAAACAGCTTGCCAGTATCAAATCCAAAAACACTTGCCGCAAGAAACACTGTAAAATATAATCCGATTACAATGCTCGCTACCATAGCTACAATACTTAAAACCATTAAAACAATTGCGTTGGCACGCGGCTTATCTTGTTTTAGATTGTAGTATTTTGTAAGCTTGTCAATCTCATTTTGTGGTTTTTCTTCCACGTTTATGTTTTGACTTTCTTTTCGTGTTTCGCTATTACTTTGTACGCTATTGCTGGTTTTGTTTTCAGTACTGCCACCAGTTTCGACTCTTGGAGTGGTGGTTGTGTTTTCAGTGTTCAGAACTTTCTGTTGTTCTAATTTGTTGTTAGGATTATTTTCCAAATTAGTTCTCCTAAAAATATAATATTAATCACAATATAACATATATGTTTAAATTTGTAAAATAAAAAACAGTGTTATAAGTGGTTAAATAAAAAAACCGCTTTAAATTTGCCTTTTTATTGGCTTTAAAAGTGGTTTTTATTATTAATTATTTTTCAAGTCCGAAGTGCCTAAGATACTCCTTATTAGCAATTTTTTCGGCAGCGTCAACAGTTTGTGACATTAGTGAAACAATAGTCATTGGACCAACACCACCGGGAACAGGGGTGTAAGCACTTGCTTTGTGTTTGCAGTTTTCCATATCAATGTCGCCCACATTTCCTTCGTTGTATCCAGCGTCCACAAGCACAGTGCCTGTCTTTATCCAGTCGGCTTTAATAAAGTTTGGCTTGCCCACGGCACCCACAACAATGTCGGCAGTTTTTAAAATCTCTGGCAAGTTTTTGGTTTTGCGGTGGCAAACAGTAACCGTGCAATCTTCGTTTAAAAGTAGTGCCGAAATTGGCTTGCCTAGTATTGGGCTTCTGCCCACAACAACCGCGTGTTTTCCGCTAAGTTCTATGTTATATTCTTTTAATAAGGTCATTATTCCAAGTGGAGTAGCACTCTTGTAATTGTTTAGCCCCATAACGACTCCGCCATATGATGCCGAATTTACACCGTCTACATCTTTTTCTAATGCGATAGTGTCAAAACATTTTCTTTCGTCTATTTGCTTAGTAACAGGGTGTTGCAAAAGTATTCCACATATGGTTTTGTTCGCATTAAGTTCTTTAATTTTCTTTTCTAGTTGTTCGGTTGTTGTGCTTTCTGGCATTTCAATAATAAGGCTTTCAAGTCCTACACGCTCGCACGCTTTACGCTTCATATTTACATAAGTCACCGACGGAGCAAAATCGCCAACAATAATTGTTGCAAGTTTTGGCACAAAATCAAGTTTCTTTTTAAGCGCTTCCACACGCTCTTTTAATTGCGCTTCAATCTTTTTGGATGTTGCTTTTCCGTCTAAAATTAGTGGTTCTTTCATATAATTTCTCCCTTTTAAAAGCTATTATATCAATAATCTAAAATTTAGTAAATAGTTAATTTATAAATCATATAGACAATTTTTAAGTTATATTTCTACGTAAATGTTTTGGATAGTGGTTTTTAATTTGACCGCCTGAAATTTTACCCCAGCCGATTGGGTTTTCGTTGTGTGTTAGTAGTGTCCAGCCAACAAGGGGGGAAGATGTTGAAATCGTAAGTCCGCTTATGTAGTCAGCAAATTCTTTGTCATTAAGTTCTAGTGTTTTGTTGCAAATTGGTTGGTTAAAGTTGTTGTTAAATCCCGTTGATAGTGCAAGATTATGGCTAGGTATAAAGTTTTTGTTTTTGTCAATTTCGCCTAAATATAGTCCCGCAAGTTGAATTTTTAGTTTGTCCAAATTAGGGGTGGCAGCTGGGCATATATAAATGTGGTTGTTAAAATTTAAATATGTTCCGATAGGCAAAGTTATTTTGGTTTGTTTAAAAAATGCGTTTAGCACTTCAAGCGACTTTTTGTCTATGTTTTGCTTTAATGGCTTTGAGTTGTCGTCACTTTCATCGGTTTTTATCATTTTTGCCACATAGTGACCTTCGCCACCTGTAATATGTGGAAAAATTCGTACTGTTTTTGTTATGTCTTTTAGTCCAGTTTCGGTGTTTTTAATTAGTCCACAAGAAAAATGTGTGTGGTCTATGTCTAAAAGTTTATAGTTTGGGTTTTGTTGTAAAAACTTTTCAATAACTTGCTCGTTTTCTTGAGCTGAAAATGTGCAAGTAGAGTACACTAGTATGCCGTTTTGTTTTAGTGTGTTTTTTATGGTGTTTAAAATGTTTAGTTGCCTTTCAGCACACATAGCCACATTTTGTTCGCTCCATTCGGTTGTTGCTTCTGGATTTTTTCTAAACATTCCTTCGCCAGAGCAAGGCGCGTCAACTAGCACTTTATCAAAAAAACCATCAAACTTGGCTGCAATATTATCTGGTGTTTCGTTTGTTACAACCGTGTTTGAAAAGCCAAGTCTAGCAATGTTGTCCGCTAAAATTAGTGCGCGTTTTGCGATGATTTCGTTGGATATTAGTAGTCCGCGGTTTTCCATAAGTGCTGCAATTTGCGTGCTTTTTCCACCGGGTGCAGCGCATAGGTCTAGCACATAATCAGTTGGTTTTGGGGCTAAAATGCTTGCCACACTCATAGCGCTTGGTTCTTGAATGTAGTACAGTCCAAGGTCGTGCCACACGCTTTTTCCAGGTTTTAAGTCGTCGGTGTAATAGTAGCCATATTTTGCCCAAGGTATTGGCTTTAGATCACTAAAAATTCCGCTTGTGTTTTTAAGCGGATTAAAGCGTAGCCCCATTTTATTTTCACTTTCGTATGATTGTAAAAACGCGTTGTAGTCGTCGCCAAGCATTTCTTTCATTCGGTTTAAAAAATTATTTGGTAATTCCATTTTGTATCCTTATTTTCTAGTATTTTACTTAATATGGGCGTATTTTGCAAGCAGATATTGTAAATTTATTTTGTCCGCATTTTTTAGATCAACAAAATTCATTTGTTTTTGCCACTTTTTGCTTGGCCATATTGTTTTAAAATACACACCTATAAAACTAAAACTTGTTGATATGAAACACCATTAAATAACACCGTAATGCTCTTATGAAGCGACACTGTATTGTGTTCAAAAAGTAATATGTTAATCTTGAAATATTTTAAATTGCTATTCTAATTCGCTAAAAAAATTAATCAACTCAAAAATTCACTATTCACAAACTTGTTTTGCTGTGATATAATGTTTAAAAAAGGGGAGAAACAAATATGTGTGCGGAAGCATTTTTAGCTGTAATGTTGTTGGCAATGTTTATAATTCCAAAACTTTAATATAACAATTTCAACGTATGTAAATTTTGTACGCAAGTTGTATACAATATTTTTTCTTTTATTGTGCTGTTATTAATTATATTTACTTTGCTATTTAAACGTCCACAAACTTTTTAAAATCCACCATAATTGTTTGTCAAAAACCGCCCGTTGTGTTATACTTCAAAGGTCATATTAGGTTGTGTTTTAATTTTAAAAACAACCGCAATTTTTTATGTGGGTGTACCTCAGTAGGATAGAGGGTTCGCCTCCTAAGCGAAACGCCGGCGGTTCGACTCCGCCCACTCACACCATTTATCAAAATGAAAAGTCAATACGGCTTTTCTTTTTTGTTTATAATGAAATTTAGCCTTGCGATTCAAAAATATTTGCCAATGCGAAAGATATTGTTACACAACGGTATTTTTTTTAATGAAAAAGCCCAAATACCTAAATAATATGTGTAATTAATAAAAAAAATAAAGGAAAATTAAAAGTTATTTTGTATAAATAGGTGTAAGAAAATGTATTTAAGGAGAAAAAATGGACAAGGGTTTTTCGCAAGAGTGGATTGAAAAACTAAAAAATAGCAATGATATTGTTAGCACCATTTCAAAGTATCTAACCTTACAGCGTAAAGGCAAAACATATTGGGCTTGTTGCCCGTTTCACTACGAAAAAACGCCGTCTTTTGCGGTTAATGAGTATGAGCAGTTTTATCACTGCTTTGGGTGTGGCGCAAGTGGCGATGTAATAAAGTTTATAGAAAAGTACGATAATGTTGACTTTTACGACGCGTGCAAAACCTTAGCCGATTACGCAGGAATGGAAATGCCAGAGTTTACAGTTGATAATGGTATTGCGGAGAAAAAGAAAAAAGTTGACCGAATCTATCAGTTGTTGCGCGATACGGCAAAATATTATTTTGAAAATTTGCGCAAGCCAGAAGGTAGGGTTGCGTTAGAGTATCTTACAAAACGCAATGTGGACAGCGATATAATAACCGCGTTTGGGCTAGGATATAGCCTTGGTTGGAACGAAGTTGTGGGGTATTTATCAAAACTTGGTTACACCGCACAAGAAATGGTGGATGCTGGTGTTTGTGAGCGTAACAGCGAAGGAAAATTGTACGATTGTTATGCAAAAAGGCTAATTTTCCCACTTATTAACACCTATGGCAATGTAATTGGCTTTTCTGCACGAATACTAGAAAAAGCGGATTTTGCAAAGTACAGAAACACCGCCCAAACATTGGTTTTTGACAAGAGCAAGTGTTTGTACGGCATAAACATTGTTAAAAAGAGCAAACAAGTAGAAAAACTTAATGAGATTATAATTGTAGAAGGGCAAATGGACTTAATTGCCTTGTATAAGTCTGGAATCCGCAACGCGGTTGCCACAATGGGAACAGCACTAACGGGTATTCACGCCAAAGAATTAAAACGCTTTTGCGATAAGGTTGTGTTGTGTTTCGATGGCGACGGAGCGGGCATTAAGGCTACTTTGCGTAGTATTGAAATATTGGTTAAAGAAGGTTTGCAGGTGTTTGTTATGACAATTCCAAACGGACAAGACCCCGACGAGTATGTAAACCAGTATGGCAAAGACGCATTTTACGAGCTTGCATCGGGCGCGAAATATTGGGTTGAATACTTAATAACAAAATATGCAAACGATTACAATTTAAATAGACCCGAAGAGAAAAAGATGTTTGTATCTGAGTCGCTTAATGTAATTAAAAAGCTTGCAACCGAAAGCGAACAAGATATTTACTTAAACTTGGTTAGCGATTTTAGCGGAATTGTAAAATCTATTCTTAGAGCGGATTTAAACAACAACACCACCGAAGAAGTGATAGAAGTTAAAAAGCCAGAAGAAAATAAGGTTGAACTTAGGGAAAATGCCTATGTTAAAGCGGTTAAGTTTGTGCTTAAAGCACTGCTAGAGAAAAAAGAGTACGCAACTTTGGACGAAAATATTAAGGACAACCTGCTAAATAGCGACTACTTAAAAGTTTATGAATACATAGAAAATTGTTATAAAGAAGGCAAAAAGCCAATAATAAGCGCAATGTACACCAACTTTGATGTTGAAAACAACAGCGACTTGTCGGACTTAATTGCTTTTGAAATTTTAGATAGCGACGACAACGAGCGCTATTACTTAGACTGTGTAAAAACATTTGTTAGCATTGGACTAAAACAACGCCAACAAGATTTAATAAACAAACTTCGTTCAACCAACGATATGGAAGAGCGAAAACAACTCACAAAACAACTGAACGAAATAACTTTAAGGTTGAAAAAATAAAGGGGAACTTATGGAAGAAAAACTACAAAAAGATGTGCAAAATTTGCTTAAAGCCGCAAAAAAGCGCGGCAGCATAACAGAAGAAGAATTAGGAACAAAACTTATTGAATACGATCTATCTAGCGACGAACTAAAAGACATTATAGATATGTTCCAAAAAGAAGGCGTAACAGTAGAAAGCCTAGACGAAGAAATTATTAAGGACGAAGAGTTTAAGGATATTATCTCTAATGTTAAAGTAGATGACCCTGTAAAAATGTATCTAAAAGACATTGGCTCGGTAAAACTACTTACAAGCGAGCAAGAAGTGGAACTAGCAAAACGTATTTTGGAAGGTGATAAAGCCGCAAAAGACGAACTTTGCGAACGCAACCTAAAACTTGTGGTTAGTATTGCAAAAAAATATGTAAACCGCAGCAGTATGCACTTTTTGGATTTAATACAAGAAGGAAACCTAGGATTATTTAAAGCAGTAGAAAAATTTGACTTTACAAAAGGTTTTAGGTTTTCAACCTACGCTACTTGGTGGATTCGTCAAGCCATAACTCGTGCAATTGCCGACCAAGCACGTATTATTCGTATTCCAGTGCATATGGTAGAAACAATTCATAAGTTGTCGCGTGTTTCAAAACAACTTACTCAAGAATTAGGCCGTGACCCATCTAATGCCGAAATTGCCGAAAGAATGGGCATAACCGAACAACGTGTAAACGAAATTCAAAAAATCGCCCTAGACCCAATCTCGCTAGAAAGCCCAGTTGGCGAAGAAGATGAAAGCAAAATAAGTGACTTTGTTGAAGATGAGAGTATGAAAACTCCTACCGACAGTGCCGCTCAAGACATTTTAAAAGCCCAACTTATGGCTGTTATTGAAACACTTACTCCGCGTGAACAAAAGGTTATTAGACTTCGCTATGGTCTAGACGACAACCACCCACGTACCCTAGAAGAAGTGGGTAAAGAGTTTAATGTAACCAGAGAGCGTATTCGTCAGATTGAAGCTAAAGCGCTAAGAAAACTTAGAAACCCAAGTCGTAGTAAAAAGTTGCAGGACTTTAATGACGACTAGGCTAGAAACTTTGTCACCAAGGCTAGCAAAAATAAAACGCTATGTTTCTAAGCGTAGGGTGGCAGATATTGGTTGCGACCACGGAAAACTTATAGACGACTTGTTTGCAAGCGGACTTATAGACTACGCGTTTGTTAGCGACATTAGCGAACCTAGTGTGCAAAAGGCTGTAATATTACTTACAAAACACGGTTACAACTTTGATTACGCGGTGGCAGATGGCTTGCAAGCAATAAAGCCGGAACACAACATTGAAGAAGTTGTTATTTCTGGAATGGGTGGTTTGGAAATAATTAAAATACTTTCAAACAACACCACAAATATTTCGGACTTTGTGTTGCAGCCACAAAACAATGAAATAGCATTAAAAAAGTTTTTAGTTAGTCACGGCTACAATATTATAAAAGACCAAATTGTAAAAGATAGGCATATGTTTTATAATGTTTTAAAAGTTATAAAAACCAACAAAAAACAGCATATATCCGCATTTTATTTGCAGTTTGGTGTTACAAATTTTGAAAGTAAAAGTCACGATTTTTTAGAGTATCTTGACTTTTTAGATAAAAGATGCAACAATATTATTACAAAAGCGCCATTCTTTAAACGTTTGGCAGTTAAAAAACAACTAAAACAAATTAAAAAAGCCTACAAAAAATGGGGGAAAATAAATGAAAGAAATTTTGCAATATCAAAAAATTGATATGGAACTTAAAAAACTTAATCGTCAAGTTAACGCTAGCGAAGAAAAAGAAGTTATGAACAAAATGATGGCGTATGTAAAAGACGCACAAAATGTTAGTAATGGCTTGGAAGTTAAGGCTGGAAAAATTATTGAAGAGTATCTTAATTTAAAAAAGAACTACGAAGATAATGTAAACAAGGTTCAAAAGCTAACAGCTAAGGCAGATTATAAGTCCGAAGAAGAGTTTAGGGAAGCATACAGCCAAATTAACGCTTTGAGTAGTGACCTATATATGATAGAGCGTAATCTTAACATTTTTATAAACAAAGCAAAACAATTATTAAAAGACTTTGAAGTTACTAAAAACAATGTTATAAAAGCGCGTGGACGCTACAAATCTAGTAAAGAAAACTACGAAAAATCTATTAGCGCCGTAGAGCCAAAAATCAACGAACTTAAAGCACAACGCAAAGCTTTAGAAAAAGACATAGAACCAGCTTTGTTGGAAAAATATAAAACAATGAAAGCTGATAATATTTTCCCAGTTTTTGTGCCTTTATTAGACGGAAAAACTTGTTATGGTTGCCGTATGGAACTTGCCAGCAGCAAACTTAACAAACTAAACAGCGATGGCTATATTACTTGTGAACATTGCGGCAGATTAATTTACAAAAATTAATTTATAATATCCGTACACTTTAAATCATATTATTAAATATGAAAGTGTGCGGATTAATTTTTTTTATTGTAGCAAGCATAGTGGGTGCGGGTTTTGCAAGTGGAAAAGAGATAGCAAGATATTTTTGTAGATTTGGCTACCTTGCCATTCCTAGCGCAGTTGCAACAGGAATAGTTATGTTTGTGTTAATAAAGCAATGCTTGTACATAGGCAAATATGCTGGCAATTTTAAACTAAAAAAACCTTATAAAATGCTTTTGTATTCCACATTGGCGTTTTTAAGCGGCAGTACGCTTGCTGGCAATAAGGTAATAGGTCAAATGCTTTCAATTCCGCATTTTTTAGCCATAAATCTTGCAATTGCTGGTGTGTTTTTGCTAATGGGTGTTAAGGGAATAAAAAAACTTAATTTTATAGTATCCCCAATGCTATTTGTGTCGTTTGTTGTGCTTATTTTGTTTGGTTTAAACCAGTTTGGAACAAGCATTAATTTTCAAACAATAAATTCGCCAGTGCTTAGTTTTGTAAATGTTGCAGGATATATTTCGTTTAATTTTCTCACTGTCGCAATGTTTTTAATTAGCGTTGGCAAAAATTACACATCAAAACAAATTAAAACCGCCAGTGCAATTTCGGCAGCTATAATTACAATTTTAATTTTACTAATTAGCTTTACAATAATGTTTTCAAAAACAGACATTTTTTCTAGCATAATGCCGCTTATTACTTTTGCGTTTAACGAGAGTAGGGTGCTAGGCTATATTATGGTTGTTACGGTGTGGCTTGGTTTGCTTACAACGCTACTTAGTTGCATTTATTCTATGCTAAACATTTCTAAGGATGTTATAGAAAACAAACTATTAAATGTTCTTGTTAACTTGCTATTGGTTTTTGTTGTTTCGTGCCTTGGCTTTAATGTTATTGTAAATTATGTTTATTTTATAACTGGAATTGTGGGGTTAATATTTATTTATAAAATAATTCGCACCAAAGTTCAAATTAAAAATCCCTAGCAAAAAGTACTAGGGATTTTTTAAGGCTACATTAAATTAATGTTACTTTTTAAGTTTTTTGTTAAATCGTTTTTCAATGGCAGCCACAACCATATACATTAGCCCAGCCATAACGCAAAGCAATACGGTGCTAGCCATAACAAGGTCTAGGTTGAAAATCTGACCACCGTAAACAATAAGATATCCAAGCCCAGCTTTACTAACCAAATATTCGCCCATAATTGTACCCACCCAAGTTAGCCCCACATTTATTTTTAGCACACTAATAAAGTCACATAATGAGTTTGGCAAAATTAGTTTTGTTAGTATCTGAAACTTGCTAGCGCCCATACTTTTTAATAGCATAATTTGGTTTTTATCGCACGCTCTAAAAGCGTTTAGCATACTAAGAGTTGTAATAACCACCATAATTAGCACATCCATTGCCACAATTGCTTTTGTTCCTACGCCAATCCAGATTATTAGCACAGGTCCAAGTGCAATTTTAGGCAAGCTGTTTAGTACTACAATATATGGGTCTAATACTTTGTATATTGTGTCGTTCCACCATAGTAAAATAGCAACAAGTGTGCCTACTACGGTCGCTATTAAAAAACCAACCAGTGCTTCATATAATGTGGTCCACATATGCATAAAAAGTGTTCCGTCTTTAGCAAGATCAATCACAACTTTTACTATGTTTGAAGGGCAGGACAAAATAAAGCTGTCTATCACATTAAGCCTAGCCAAAAGCTCCCAAAGTCCCACAAAAAGTATTAAAATGCTAATTTGAATAACAACAATTACAAACGACTTTTGTTTTTTTTGCTTTAAAAACTTTTGATATTCTTTAGAGTAAATGTTTTTCATTGTTGCAACTCCTTCCAAATAATGTCAAAGTACTTGTTTGCTTCGGGCACGTTTCGCCTATCTAGCGGCGACCCAAATTTTGCTAAATCAATATCGTGAACGGTCTTTACAGTGGCAGGGCGCTTTGTAAGCACAATAATGCGGTCGCTCATTGTAATAGCTTCGTTAATGTCGTGCGTAACCAAAATGCTAGTGATATTTTCTTGTTTTAGTATTTTAGAAATGTCGTCGCAAACATTTAGTCGTGTTTGATAGTCAAGCGCACTAAAAGCTTCGTCTAAAAGCATAATTTTTGGTTTTAGTGCCATTGTCCTAATTAGTGCCACACGCTGTCGCATTCCGCCCGACAATTCGCTAGGGTGTTTGTCTTTAAATGCCCAAAGCCCATATTTTTTTAGCAATCCATTTACATATTCCATATTTTCTAAAGTTTTTTGTTTTTGAATTTCTAGTCCCAAGTAAACATTATTTAAAATTGTTCGCCACTCAAATAGGTGGTCTTTTTGAAACATATATCCGCAGTCGTTTTTGCCGCTGCCATTAAATTTTATACTGCCGCTAGTAGGCTTTATTAACCCCGATATTAGCGACAATATTGTCGTTTTGCCGCAACCTGAAGGCCCAACAATGCTCACAAATTCACCTTCTTCCACACTAAAATTAATGTTTTTTATAGCCTCTGTTTCGCCGTCTAAAGAAAAGTATGTTAGCGAAACATCTTTTAGTGTTAATATAGCCATTATTACTTCCTAAAAATGTATTAAAATTACACCTATTACAAAAAGATTTTAAACGCTAATTTAAAACTTAATGAAATACGCATAACTTCTACTTCATTATATTTAAAGTATCACTTTTTTGTGCGAAAATTTGGCTATGATATAACATTTTTGCATAAAAAATAAGACCCTAAAAATTAAGGTCTTAAATTATTAAAACTATTTATTTTCTGCTTTAATTTCGTTGTAAGCTTTTTCGGCATAACTATTGTTTACAACTTTATTAAATTCCACGCGTTCTGTTAGCACGCCATTGTCTATAATAATATCTAAAAGTCTGTTATAACTAACTTCGGTCATCATTAGGTTGTTGCTCCACGCGTCAATTCTAATATACGCTTCAAGTGCGGCTTTCAAACTTTCTTTGCTTATGCCTTTAAAACTTGGCTCTAATGCAGTAACAACTTCGTCTACATTTGCGGTTGTTAAATAATTGTAGCCTTTAATAATTGCACGCAAAAACTTGTTTATTTTGTCTGGGTTTTTCTTTATATAGCTTTCGTTTGCTGTAAATGCTGTGTAGGGTATTTCGCCCGATAAACTGCCAACACTCGCTAGATTGTAGCCTTTGCCTTCGTTAACAATTGCGCTTGCTGCTGGCTCAAATGCGGTTACATAATCGCCCACATTGCCTATAAAAGCTGCCGTCATACTATCAAACGGAACATCGTAGCGTAGGGTGATGTTTTTGCCGTCTATAAGCCCATTTTCTTTTAGCATATAAGCAAGCGTCATAGCAGGAACTCCGCCTTTTCTGCCCGCCAAAATAACTGGGCGTTCGTTCTCCGCAATTTCTGCTCTGCCACCAGTGATGTTGCTAACTGTAAAGTTTTCAATGTTTTTTCTGCCAATTAAAAACGAGCCGTCGCGCTTAGTAAGTTGACCAAACACAACCGGCAAATCTTTTTTGCCTTGCTTCACAACATATACACTTGCTTCTGGTCCCATTAAGCCAATGTCTGCCGATTTGCTGGTTAGGGCACTCATAACCTTATCTGCGCCACCGCCATTTGTTAACTCAATCTTTAGCCCTTCTTCTTCAAAATAGCCCTTGTTTATGGCAATGTATAGTGGGGCATAAAACACAGAGTGAGTTACTTCATTAACCTTAATTGTGTTGTTTTTGCCGCCGCAACCTGTTAGAAAAAACGCAAATCCAAATACAATTGCCGCCAAAAATATTGATATTTTTTTCATAAAACCTCCATTGTCAATACAATCTTACTATATTCAAAATTGCCTAAAATGGTGCTAGCTGGCAATGTTTTGGATTATTATGGATAAAAATATAGGTTTTATTTTAAAAAATGACTTGAAATTATAAAGGTATAATGATATAATATAATCAAATTTGGTAAATTGGAGTAAAAGTATGTTTAATTTTTTACTTAGTGCAATAGATAGTACAAACTTGGAAAGTTTTTCAAAATTTCTTCGTATGCCACAAGTGTGGGTTGCGTTGTTTTTGTGTATTGCTGGTGTTTGTTTAATAATTTTAGCACGTCGCATTACAAGAGTTGCAAAAAAGACCGATTTCATTGCAGATAACGATCGAACATTGGTTACAATAAAATGCGTTGGCGTAGTTTGCTTGTTATTCTGTATTGTAATTTTGGTGTTTATTTAATAAATTAAAAGTAGCCTTAAATAATTTTAAGACTACTTTTTTTTAATCTAATTGCTTGTTATGGCAATGATATATTTTTAAGCCCTTATTTTTATGGCGTTTAAATCGTAAAAAATAGGGCGTTTTTTTGTAAATAATAAAGCGTAAAAAAACCTAGCAACTAAATGCTAGGTTCAAAGCCTGTAAATACAATATTGTCACAATATTTTGCAACGTCAATATATTCTTGTTGGTTTCTTACATTATATGCAATTACGCAAACTGGTTTAACTCGCTTTACATATCTGCAAGGAAGGTCTTTTGCATTGTAGCAAATAAAGTCTGGCAAAGCAATTTTAAAAAGTTTTAATTTTGTAAGGTGTTTAGCTTTTATACTGCCATAGTTTTTAACCTTAAACTTTCCGCTGCGCAAAATTCTTGGAAACCAAGGTGCTTGTGCCATAAACCATTCAAGGGTGTATGGGTTTAAACTCATAACAGCAACACTATCAAAAAGGTTGTGTTTTACTATGTAATCGTCTAGCATATCGGCAACTTTTTGTTCAAACTTGCCAACTGTGCCATCGTTGTTTATGTCAATAACAACGGGAACTTTACCAGCAATAGCATCTAGTGCTTCTTGCAAGGTAGGAATAGACTCTTGCGATTCGCCAATTTTTATTTCCTTAATTTCATCCAAACTCATTTTAGTTAGATATCCGCTCGCCTTGGTGGTAGTGCTTAAAACCTTGCCATTAAAACAAACAATTTCACCGTCATCAAGTAGTTGAACTTGAATTAAAATAGGGTAGCCCTTTTTAACAGCATTTTTGTATGCTTTAATTGTGTTTTCGGGAGCATCTTCACTTACAAGACCAAATTTGGCAATGTAGTTGTCAATTAGCCAGCTATGTTGCAAAACATTATCCATATAGTCGTTTTTAAGTCTAATCTCGTTAAGTTCGTTGTTTTTAGATAACTTTTTAAATTTGGTTTTGCGGTCGTCATATTTGGTTGGAATCTTTTTTAAAACAGGCTTAACTTCTGCCTTAGAATTATCAACTTTTTTCATATATATCCTTAAAATTCAAACAAATGGTTTGAATACAATTTTTCTTTTTAGATGTTATATTATAGCAAAGTAAAATTTTTTTTACTAGTGATTTTAACCAAAATTGTGAAAATTGTCCAAATCTTTAATTGTATTTTAGTTTTTTCGACCAAATTATTACTATAAGTAGTTTGTAAAAGCGTAGTAATGTTGATATTTTATTATTTTATGTTGCTTTAAAGCCCGCAATATATTATAATAAGCCTATAAAATATGGAGTAATATATGACTAATAGACAATCTCACATCAGAAATTTTTGCATTGTAGCGCATATTGACCACGGCAAAAGCACGCTAGCGGATAGGCTTTTGGAATTTACTGGCACTGTTGCAAAACGTGATATGACCGACCAAATGCTAGATAGTATGGATATTGAAAAAGAACGCGGCATAACAATTAAACTTACACCTAGCCGAATGAAATACACATACAAAGGCGAAGAGTACGAACTTAACCTAATTGACACCCCAGGTCATGTGGACTTTACTTACGAAGTTTCGCGCTCGCTTGCCGCTTGTGAAGGAGCAATTTTAATTGTAGACGCAACACAGGGTGTAGAAGCTCAAACTCTTGCAAACACATATTTGGCACTAGAAAACGACTTGGAGATATTGCCCGTTATTAATAAAATAGACTTGCCAAGCGCTAATGTGGAAGAAACACGTAAAGAAATTGAAGATATTATTGGGCTTCCTGCCGACGAGTGCCCAGCTGTTAGTGCAAAAGAAGGTACTAATATAGAAGCTGTTTTAAAAGCAATTGTAGAGCAAGTTCCTGCACCTAAGGGGGACGAAAACGCTCCGCTTAAAGCCCTAATTTTCGATAGTTATTACGACAACTTTAAAGGCGCTGTGTGTCTTGTTAGAATTGTTGACGGCAAGGTTCACAAAAACGAAAAAATTAAGTTTTTCACCACAGGCAAGGTGTTTGATGTAACCGAAATTGGCGTATTTTGCCCAAATCCTAAAGAAACCGACGAGCTTAGTGCTGGCGATGTTGGATATATTTGTGCCAGCATAAAAACTGTGTCCGAAACCAAAGTGGGTGACACTATTACAAACGCCGACAACCCAGCAGCCGAAGCGCTTCCAGGCTACAAAGAAGTGCAACCAGTTGTGTTTAGTGGAATATTCTGCGTAGACGGCTCGCGATATAACGACCTAAAAGACGCACTTGAAAAGCTAAAACTAAACGATTACTCGCTAGAGTATGAGCCAGAAGTTTCGCAAGCGCTAGGCTTTGGCTTCCGTTGCGGTTTTTTGGGACTTCTTCATATGGAGATTATTCAAGAACGCTTAGAGCGTGAGTTTGACTTAGATTTAATCACAACCGCTCCAACAGTAAGTTATTTAGTTCACAAAACAAACGGGGAAGTGTTGCAAATTTCAAATCCTAGCGACCTTCCAGAACCACAAAGTATTTCGTATATGGAAGAGCCAATGGTTAAGGTTAACATTTTTACTCCACCAGAGTATGTGGGTGCGCTTATGGATTTAAGTCAAGAAAAGCGTGGCATACATTTGGACTTGCAATATATTGACCCTCACCGCTGTCAGTTGGTTTACAAAATGCCACTAAACGAAATAATTTTTGACTATTTTGACCAGTTGAAAAGCCGCAGCAAAGGTTATGCCAGCCTAGATTATGAGATTATTGGTTACGAGCAAAGCGACCTGGTAAAACTAGATATGCTTTTAAATGGCGAAGTTTGTGACGCGTTGTCGTTAATTGTTCATAAGGATAAAGCATATCAGCGCGGTCGTGCAATTGCGGAAAAACTAAAAGAAGTTATTCCACGTCAGTTGTTTGAAATTCCTATTCAAGCATCTATTGGAAACAAGGTTATTGCGCGCGAAACAATAAAAGCACTACGAAAAGACGTTTTGGCCAAATGCTATGGCGGCGATATTACTCGTAAGAAAAAACTACTAGAAAAACAAAAGAAAGGTAAAAAACGTATGCGTCAAATAGGCTCGGTTGAAATTCCAAGCGAAGCATTTATGAGCATTCTAAAGGTGGATTAATGAAAGAACTTGGTATTTATGTACACATTCCATATTGCCTTTCAAAGTGCAATTATTGTAATTTTAATTCATATGTGGGGTGCGAAAGTTCGCAGCCAGACTATTTAAAGGCGTTAATACAAGAAATTCAAAACTCTAAGCAAAAACTTAGCGAATATAATGTTACATCAATTTATATTGGTGGCGGAACTCCAAGCAGTTTTTTAAGCGGCGGAATTGTAAGCATAATTCAAACAATTAAAGCTAATTACAATGTGGATAAAAATTGCGAAATCAGCATAGAGGCAAACCCCAACACCATAACTTTTGATAAAGTGCTAGAGTGGAAAAACGCAGGCATAAATAGGGTTAGTGTTGGCTTGCAATCGGATAATAAGCGTATTTTAAGATTATTAAACCGCACTCACACAAAACGCGACTTTTTAGCTGCTATTGATTTATTAAAGCAAAATGGCTTTTACAACATTAATGCGGATATTATGATTGGGCTTCCTACACAAAAACTAAGCGATGTAAAACGAACACTTAACACGCTAATTAAATGCAACATTCCACACATTAGCGCCTATTGCCTAATAGTGGAAGACGGCACGCCAATAAAGAAAATGTTGGACGATGGAATTATTAAACAACCTAAAGAAATTAAAGTTTTAAAAATGTATGACTATGTAAATGACTTTTTAAAGCAAAATGGCATTTGTCGCTACGAAGTTAGTAATTTTGCAAAACCGCGTTTTGAATGTCGCCACAATCTAAATTGCTGGAAAATGGTGGAGTATATTGGCTTTGGCGCTGGCGCTCACAGTTTTTTAGGCACAACACGCTTTTACAATTACAGCGGCATAGACGAATATATTAAGGCTATTAAAGACACAGGCTCAGCAATAGAACTTAGCGAACCACAAACAAACAATGATTTATTTGAAGAGTATGTTATGTTAAAACTTCGAACCATAAGCGGCATTAGTTTTGATTATATTAAAAAGAATTATAATATAGACCTTAAATTATTAAAGGCAAACAAAATTTCTCAATTTGAAAAATTGGGGCTAATTTCTGTAAATGGCGACACATTAAAACTCACCGATAATGGCTTTAATGTGTTAAACAAAATAATCTTAGAATTGGTGTATTAAAGCGTCATTAATACAATCCTTGACATTTGGCTTAAAATTTGCTATACTTTATATATATTGGGGGATAGTATGATAAACGAATATAGAAATTGGAAAATGAAAAAAATTATAAATAGTGCTTATGATGATTTTTCTATGGCTACAAATTTGCAAAACGATGCAATAACTTTGGAAGAATCAAACTGTGATAAAAAAACTATTAAAAAACTTTATAAACAAGCTTGTCCATTATATGTAAAATCACATTATAAGTACCTTAAAGCAAAAGATATTGCAGTAAAACTTAAGGAAAACCAAACAGCATTTGATTGTTTAAATATTGCTGGTGAAGCTGTTATTAGACAAGGTCATATCAAACAGAAAATACAACAAGAAAAACAGGACAAAAAAGCAGAAGCAAAAGAAAATAGAAAATTGTTTGCTAAAAAAACAAATACAAACGTTAGATAGTTTTGTAACCTTAAAAACTTTTTTAATTTTTAGATAAGAAAGTTTTTAAGGTTTTTTATTTTAAAAAAACACCAAAAATTGCTGCAAATAATTGTTAGTTAATTAAAAATTAAAAAAAGTACAAAAATATTTTAAAATCAGTCTTGACGGAGTAGATTTTTCGTGTTAAACTCTAAAAAAAATGGTGGAAAATACTATGAAAAAGAAAGTTAAAACAGTAATTAACGAAGAAAAAATTAAAAATATAAGATATAGCACTGAGTGTGAAAATGAAGAACTTCGTAAAGATGCTATTCAAGAAAAAGAAAAAGGTGACACTTACTATGAAAGGGCAGTGGATAAAAAACTTGGGGGCGAACTAAAATTAAGCGTGAGTTACTTTAAACTTGCTCAGTCAAGATATGTTAATGCTGAAATGAAGTATGCTCAAATTTTGGCAAGCAGATATCAAACAAAAGAAGATGAAAAAAATCACAAAGAATGCCGCACAAAATATCTTTCTTGTTGCGATAAAATTAGAAGAATAAACAAATTAATAGAAGGTAAGATTTTATATTAAAAACAAAACAAGGCTATTTACCTTGTTTTTTAAACTAAACAAGCAGGAGAAAATTATGGGAATTATAGAAACTTTTAGATTAAGAAAATTTATTAAAGATAATGAAAAAATGATAAACAGATGTAATAGAATTGCAGAACAAATCGAAAGAGAAGGTGAAGACTGGTTTGACAAAGAAGCAATAAAAAACTGTAAAGCAGGCGTTAGTATAGAAAACTTTAAACGCGGATATGAAAAAGGTCAACAAGAAGCTCAAAAGATTTATTTTGATAAAGCTAGTTTGTTTTATGCTTATGCCGCTGAAGGATGTGAATTTTTGTGTATGGTTTGCGGAAATATTAACACAAAGCTTTCAAACAATTATTTAGCAAAATTTAGAGAAAATAAAAAACAATATAGAGAATTAGAAAAACGAGATAATGATTATTTTGAGTGGTTATATAAAAACACTGCTAGCGATATTAAACAACAATCTCAATCAAAAACTGTTGCAAGTAAGTCCGAACCAATAGTTAAATAATAAACATATTGTTTATGTGGTGAATGATTTAAAATGAAATTAAAAGTTCCAGTTATGGAAAAAAAGAAAAAGTAATATAACATATATACTATATAGTAAAACACCTTATTTGTTTAGGGTGTTTTTTTTTGCACAAAAAAATTCTACAAAATTTTTAAAAATTTTTGTCATAAACACTTGACAACATCATATAATAGGTACTAGAATGTTGCTAGCAGTCTAAAAGAAAGAGTGCTAACAATTATAAATTACAACTGCTAAAAGGGGCAAAATGAAGGATAACAACGATTTTGAATTAAGTCCGCGAAAAAAACAACTTTTGCTTGGTGCTGTAGAAAGTTATATTGAAAACGCGTTGCCAATAACGAGCGAAAAAGTTCAAAACAACTTGTTTAGCACGCTATCGAGTGCAACGCTTCGAAATGAACTTTCCACACTAGAAGAGTTGGGATACTTAAAGCAATTGCACACATCGTCGGGCAGAGTTCCCACAACAAAGGCGTATAGGTACTTTGTAGACAACTTAATTAGTAGCGGAAATTTTGATAAAAAGATGTTAAAAAGCGTAAAGCAAAAATTTGAAGACCGAAGTTCGTTTTTGCTAGACACCATAGATTGCTTAGCCAAAAAAATTGGCGAAATAGTAGAATATCCGGTTTTTGTTTCGGCAAAAGGATACGAAGAACTTGTGATTAAGGCAATTAATGTAATTCCGCTTATCACTGGTCAGGCGCTCGTGTTAATTCAAACCAACGAAGGCATTATAAACAACACAATCCACCTAGAAAATGGCGTAACGGAAGAACATTGTAAAGACGCAAGCAAGTTTTTGACCAACAACTTTTACAACAAAAAGGTTGCGGATATGATTGAAAATTTTGATTATTACAATCAAATGTTTAAAAATCAAATAAAGTACTTTAACGAACTATTTAGCCAGCTTATTAATGTGCTTGTGGGTTTTGTAGAAAATGGCACACTAAAAGTTGAAAAGGGTAGCACCGATAAACTACTTGAAAATCCCGAAATGCAAGACCTAAGCAATGCAAAGAAATTTTTGCGAGTGGTTGAAAACGAAAACGAAATTAAGGACATTATTAACAAAATTGACGAACAAACCGATAGTGAAATTGTGTTTTCAATTGGCGACGAAAACGAAGACGAAAACATAAACGACTTTAGTATAATTAAAGCCAACTACAAAATGCCAAGCGGCATAACCGCAAGCATAGGCGTAGTAGGTCCAGAGCGAATGGATTATGCAAAAATAGCATCGGCACTAAAATATGTTGTAGATGAAATAAATAATGTTAAAGGAGAAGATAATGGCAAAAGAACATAAATGTAATTGTGAACATCATAATCACGAGAACCACGAACACATAGAAAATTGCAATTGCAATAAAAACAATGAGCAAAAATGTGCTTCAAAAGAACAAGAATATCTAGAACTTGCCCAAAGGATTAAGGCGGAGTTTGAAAACTACAAACGCCGTAACGCCGAAATTTCAAGCATTAGTTTTAATAACGGCGTGGTTTCAACCGTGCAAAAGTTGTTGCCAGCAATAGATAGCTTTAATCAGGCAAAAGCAAACATTAAAGACGAAGAAACTTTGGTGGGTTTAAACTTAATTTTAGGCAACATTTTAGCCGCATTTAGCGAACTTGGGGTAGAAAAAATTGATGCTGTAGGCAAAGAGTTCGACCCCAATTACCACAACGCAATTCTAACAGGAAAAGACGAAACAAAACCCGAAGGAATTGTGCTAGAAGAGTATCAACAAGGTTTTAAATTACGCGACCGAGTTATACGCCACAGTGTGGTAAAAATTAATAAATATTGATTTTTATTGATGTTTTCTTATAAAAATGTCAAATTAAATATAAAAAAATTAGTTTAGAAGGAGATTTTAAATTATGGGAAAAATTATTGGTATTGACTTAGGTACAACAAACAGTTGTGTTGCAGTTATGGAAGGTGGTGAACCTACAGTTATTGCAAACGCAGAAGGCGACAGAACAACCCCTAGTGTGGTTGGTTTTAACAAAGATGGCGAACGTCTTGTAGGTAAAATTGCAAAACGTCAAGCTATTGCAAACCCAGAAGACACAATTATTAGTATCAAACGTGAAATGGGTAGCAACATTAAAGTAAAGGCTCACGGCAAAGAATATTCTCCACAAGAAATTTCTGCTATGATTCTTACAAAACTTAAAAACGACGCTGAAGCATATTTGGGCGAAAAAGTAACACAAGCAGTAATCACTGTTCCCGCTTACTTTACCGATAGTCAACGTCAAGCAACTAAGGATGCAGGTAAAATTGCAGGACTTGATGTTTTAAGAATTATCAACGAACCTACCGCAGCAGCTTTAGCATATGGCCTAGATAAGGGCGAAAACAAAAACCAAAAAATATTGGTTTACGACTTAGGTGGTGGTACATTTGATGTATCTATTTTGGAAATTGGCGATGGCGTATTTGAAGTATTAAGCACCGCTGGTGACAACCGCCTTGGTGGTGACGACTTTGATAATGAAATCATGAAACTTTTAATTAACGACTTTAAAAACACTAATGGCATAGATTTAAGCAACGACAAACTTGCTATGCAAAGATTAAAAGAAGCCGCAGAAAAAGCCAAAATTGATTTGTCTGCAACAACAAAAACAAACATCAGTTTGCCATTTATTGCATTTGATAGCAACGGCCCTAAAAACCTAGATTACGAGCTAACTCGTGCTAAATTTGACAGTATTACCGAATACTTGGTAAACAAAACAGTAGACAAAATGCGTCAAGCATTAAAAGATGCAAAACTAACATATTCAAATATTGATAAAGTATTGCTAGTTGGTGGTTCTACACGTATCCCAGCAGTAGAAGCAATTGTAAGAAAAGAAACTGGCAAAGAACCATATAAGGGACTAAACCCAGACGAATGCGTAGCAATTGGTGCTTGTATTCAAGGCGGCGTTTTGGCTGGTGATGTAAAAGACGTGTTGCTACTAGATGTAACTCCACTTTCGCTAGGTATTGAAACATTAGGTGGTGTATTTACAAAACTTATTGAACGTAACACCACAATTCCTACAAAGAAAAGCCAAATTTTCTCTACAGCAGTTGATAACCAACCAGGTGTAGATATTCACGTTTTGCAAGGTGAAAGAGAATTTGCTAAAGACAACAAAACCTTGGGTAGATTCCAACTTAACGATATTCCACCAGCTCCACGTGGAGTTCCACAAATTGAAGTTACTTTCGATATTGATGCAAACGGAATTGTTAGCGTAAAAGCTAAAGACCTTGGCACAAATAAGGAACAAAACATTACAATTACCTCATCTTCAAACTTAAAAGAAGAAGATATTGACAGAGCTATTAAAGAAGCCGAAGCTCACGCTGAAGAAGATAAAAAACGTAAAGAATTGGTTCAAACCAAAAATGACGCTGAAAATCTAGTTTTGGCTCTTGAAAAGATGCTAAAAGAAAACGGCGACGCAATTAGTGCCGAAGATAAAGAAAAACTAGAAAAAGCAATTGAAAAGGCTAAAAAAGACTTTGAAACCGACGATATTGACAAACTAAGAGCCGCAATTGAAGAATTAAGCAAAGAAAACGAACCTATTGTTACAAAACTTTATCAAGCTGCAGCCGAAAAGCATAAAGCAGAAAACCCAGACGCAAATAAAGACGACGAAGTGATTGTAGAAGACCCAGATAAAAAAGATAAAGAAAACAAATAATAAATTTTAGTTTTAAAGCCGCAATAACACAATATCTAGCGGCTTTAAAGCATTTTAAAAGGATATAATAATGGCTAAAAATTATTACGAAACATTGGGTGTAGATAAAAATGCAAGCGCCGACGAAATTAAAAGCGCGTATAGAAAACTAGCAAAAAAATATCACCCTGACCTTAATAAAGATAATCCCGAAGCGGCTGATAAGTTTAAAGAAGTAAACGAAGCATACGAGTGTCTAGGTGACGAAACAAAGCGTAAAAATTACGACCAATTTGGTTCGGCAGACGGCGCTGGTGCTGGGTTTAGCGGATTTGGAAACGGAGCAGGCGGCTTTGGTGGCAGCTTTAATATGGACGACATTTTTAATATGTTTTCTGGCTTTGGTGGCGGCGGAAATATGGGCTCTGGGCTTCGTGGTGACGATATTCAAGTTCAAATTAGTTTAAGTTTTGAAGAAGCTGTGTTTGGCTGTAAAAAAACATTTAATGTAAATAGGGTAGAACCTTGTAGCGAATGTAACGGCACTGGGGCAAAAAATGGCACAGAATTTTCAACTTGTAGTGAATGTAACGGTACTGGCACAGCAAGATATGCCGAAAATACATTGTTTGGCAGAGTTGTAAGAACTGGACCTTGTAGACGTTGTAATGGCACAGGTAAAATTGTTAAAGAAGCGTGCAGTGATTGTAGCGGCAGCGGCAAAAAGCGTGTTAATGCCCAAATTAGCGTGGATATTCCAGCAGGAATTGATGATGGTCAGGTTATTACAATGCGCGGCAAGGGCAATGCTGGTTCGCGCGGTGGAGCTAATGGAGATTTGCATATTATTGTAAAAGTGGCATCTCACAAAATTTTGGTGCGTGACGGCTACGATTTAACCTTAAAACTTTATGTTCCATTCTACACATTATTGCTTGGCGGCGAAGTTGAAATTCCACTTCCTAAGGGAACAACAACTTTAAAAATTCCAGAGCTTACACAAAGCAACACTATTTTCAAACTTAAAGGCAAAGGAATTAAAAACCTTAATTCTAGTGCGGTTGGCAATTTAATAGTAACTGTTGTTGCCGAAACACCAAAAAAATTGTCGCGTGACGATAAGGAAATGCTAACAAAATTAAAAGATAGTCTTGGTGATGATAATTTTACTAGATACAAAAATTACACTAAGGACTTAAAAAATATTAAATAAAAAACCATAAATTTTAAAGGCTTAAAGCAAATTGCTTTAGGTCTTTTTTTGTGGTTAATTATGGTTAAAAAATTAAAATTTGGTATTGTAATTTGCTTTTAAGTGTGTTATTCTTTAACTAAGGAGAATTATTATGAGATACACAAACGCAAAAAGTGATTATTTGCTAGGAAAATACCTAGAAAATACACACGAAGTAGAATTAAAAGAAAAAGATGATAAGGTTTATATTGGGTCAGCAGAATGGGGCAACGATTACTATTATCTTACAAAAGGTCAACTATCAAACCGCGAAATTTTAATGGATATTGTTTGTAAAGGTGCACCAAATGTTTTAAAATACGCTAGCCACGGAATTTTGTCCGATTACTTCACAATGGAAGAATTTACAGACCAAAACATTCGCACTTTCGCTTATTTTGACTACAACGAAATTGCAAACAAGTCTTATGTTCCATTAGAAAAACACATTATATCGCTAGTATTTACAGACCCAACAATTGTTTTGGAACGTATGAGTTATTTAAAAGAACGCGAAGCAGATAGATATTGCGATTTTGTTTTAACAAACGACAACATTTTGAACGTTGCTATGCGCCGTATGTGTCAAAAAAGTTTTATGCTTGATGTTGTAAATAACAAAACAGCAAAACAAAACTACAAAGATGTTTTTTCAACTTTCGCACTAGATAACCCAATTTCAGTAGCACACGCTATGAATAACTTAAACACCAATGACGACAAAAATGTTACTAAAAACGATAAATATCAAATGTACAAGCTTATTAGCCAAACCGCATATTTAGTTCCAAGTAAAAATTAAGTTGATAAATTTAAAAAGTGAGCCTTAGTGGTTCGCTTTTTTGTATTGATGGGGATTTTTGACTATACGTATTGCTTTTAAGGTTTTTTTATGGTATAATAATTTAAATAAAATAGTAAGGAGAATTTATGTCAGATATTAGAACATATACAAATAGAACATTACTTAGAAGATTAAAAGAATTAGAAAGCAGCCAAAGTAAATCAGGAAATAAAGTTGTTTTAGAAAGAATAGGTGGACACTTGTTTTTAAAGTCAAGAAGTTGGAAAGGTTTTAATGTTATGCTAAGCCAAGACAATCTAAAAGATACAGAAGTTGTAACCGAAATTGTAGAAAATGGTGCAGTTGATGTGTTAAAAAATGCGTCAAGTGATGTGTTAAAAGATTTCCAGACAGCTCTTGTAGTATGTAATTACATTACAAACGAAGCTTTTCCATATTTTAATTACAACAGTATGAAAGCTAGTGATAAGTTTCTTGACCGCTTTATTTGTGAAACAATAGAACAAAAACCTGAATTGATTGTAAAAAGAGCAGCATTGTTAAGTGGTGCTAAAAACTTAAAAAATGACCCATTTTTAACTGATTGTGTTTTGTCAAACAAGAAGTATTTGCAACTTTCATTACAGGCGTTTATTAGAAAAGATAATTCTATGGAATACTTTTTAAATAAAGAAAACCTAAAACAAAATGGTGATTTGTTTGCAACTCTTTATTCAAAATATATTGTTTCTAATCCAAAAGAAACCGAAAATATTTTGGCTTATTTAGACGAAAAAAAGCCTACAAACGCGGTTAAAAACTTCCGCAATATGATTGTTGCAACAAATAAATATGGTAAAATTCAACGTGTTGCAGAAAAAGCAAAAACTCAAAAAGAAGTAGCGTCTGTAGATATTTTGCCAAAATCAAAAACTGATATAACTGTTATGTAGTCTAAAAAGCAAATTTATAAGCACATTAGCAAAGTTTATTTAAAGCTAATGTGTTTTTTTAATTTTTTTCCAGCATTAACAAAAATACAATTGAATAATTAAATGTTTTGATATATAATTTAGATATGAAAAGATTTTTTGCAAGTAAAGAAAATTTTAATAACAATCAAATTGTTTTAGATGACGTAGAACATAATCATCTAAAAAATGTTTTGCGTTTGTCAGAAGGTGAAAGCGTGATTGTTGTTTGTGGTGACGAGTACGATTACGAGTGTAAAATTGTAAGAATTGCTAAAAACAACACATTGTTGGAAATAAAAAACAAATATAAAAACGAATATAATCCGCATTGCAACGTAACCGTGTTTCAAGCACTAACAAAAAGTGAAAATATGAGCCTAATAGTTCAAAAACTAACCGAACTTGGCGTAACAAAATTTATTCCGTTTGAAAGCCGCTACATTACAAGTAAGGATAAATTTAACAAGTGTGACAAACTTCAAACAGTGTCAAATCAAAGTATAAAGCAGTGCAAACGCAGCATTCCTATGATTGTAGAAAAAACGCTAAGTTTTAGCCAAATGGTGGCAGAGCTTGAAGGTTTTGATGTTGTAATTTTTGCAAATGAAACCGAAAAAACAAAAAAATTAGAAGATGTACAACTAGCTAGCAACAATAAGGTTGCAATAATTGTAGGTAGCGAAGGTGGTTTTTCAGAAGACGAGTGCAAGGCGATAACTAACAAACAAAATGCAGTTAGTATTAGCCTAGGCAAGCGCATTTTAAGAGCCGAAACCGCCGCAATAGCCCTAACAAGCGTGGTTATGTACAAAATGGGTGAGTGGAACTATGACATTTAAAGTAATCACCTTAGGGTGTAAAATGAACAAATATGAAAGCGACGCCATTACGGCAAAGCTTATAGAAAGTGGCTACACATTATCGGATAGTGATGTTGCGGATTTGTATATTGTAAACACTTGTGCCGTAACTGCCGAAAGTGAAAAAAAGAGCCGCCAATACATAACAAAATGCCTAAAACACAACAAAAACGCAAAAATAGTTGTGTGTGGTTGTGCCAGCCAAAACAATATTGACCAATTTAAAGATAAGCCAAATGTTTTTAGTGTAATAGGAACAGAAGGCAAGCAAAATATTGTAGATATTATTGAAAATCAAACATTTAAAACTTTTGATGTGCCAAATTGCTACGAAAGTATTGCTAATCCACTAATCACAGAAAACAATCGCGCGTTTTTAAAAATTCAAGATGGTTGCAACAATTTTTGCAATTATTGTTTAATTCCATATCTTAGGGGACGAAGCCGAAGCAGAGCTATTAATGACATTGTGACAGAAGCAAACGAACTTTCTAAAAAATGCAAAGAAATTGTAATTTCTGGCATTGATATTAGCAGTTTTCAGCCTTCATTGGGCGAGTTAATGAAACAACTTTATGGTGTTAATAGCCGCATTAGATTGGGTAGTTTAGAAGTAAATGTAATCACGCCCGAACTTTTAGATATTTTAAAAAATATGCCTAATTTCTGCCCACAATTTCACCTTAGCTTGCAAAGTGGTTGTGATAGCGTGTTAAAACGAATGAATAGGCAGTACCAGTACACTAAGGACGTAATGACAGACAAAAACGGCGTTCTTAAGGGTGTAACATGGCAGGCTTGTC
>CAKVHA010000006.1 GCA_934747775.1 uncultured Clostridia bacterium | reverse complement strand
AGATACTATAGTTTTGTTGGTTATATGTGCTACAGCGGCTATGCGGTTTTATTTGCACTAAGACCAAGTAAGTTGATATAACACTCAGATTTCGTGTACTTTTTTACTACCCTTTGGTACTCACTCCACTGCGTGTCGATTTCGTACCACCTTCCCCTTACAAGTGGACACGGGGTCTAAGGATTTATTCTATCATATTTGTCGTGCCACCAGCTGCGTGCCACCTTCCCCTTACAAGGGATGACACAGGGACTATGGGTTCTCTCACACTTCCCAACGCGGCACATTAATTAGAAAGTGATGTTATTTTTTTGACAATATGGTTTATTTTTAATATAATACATATTAGATTAATAGTACATTGTAGAAAAGTGTTGGATTTTTAAAGCCACAATGTAGAAAATATAAGGGGAATGAAATATGGACGACGAAAAAGATAAAAAAAGCAAGAGTTTTGCCGAAAAGTTTGTTGGCGGTACGATTAAATTGATTTTAATAATAGCGGCAATATTTTTAGCGTCGCTAGTAGTTGTTGGGTATTTTGATACCGGAAAAATAGGCTTAGACATCAACTCCATGACCAGCTCTAGCTTTTTGTTTATATTTGGTGGAGCAATGCTGTTGTTGTTATTGATAAAGCTTATGAGTTTGGACAAGGCAAAACCAAGCAACAGCGGGGCAAAAGTTGTTAATAAGGGCAAGATTAAAAAGTTTTACGACACACACTGGCTAACCGAAAAGGAACTTGTAACCAACCCTACCTATATGTACTCCGATTACAACGAGCTTAAAAATAGTAAGAAGCTTGGTATTCCTATTAGAGCCGAGTATAAAGGTGGAAAACTACACGTAAATATGTATCCTAGCATACACACACTGGTTATTGGTACAACTGGTAGTGGTAAAACCACACAATTTGTTGACCCAGTTATGCAGATATTAAGCGAAACCGGAAAACATCCGTGTTTTGTTGTGAGTGACCCAAAAGGCGAAATTTACAGTAACCACAGCCAAAAACTTAAAAAACTTGGTTACAATGTGCTGGTTTTTGACCTTAGAGAACCCTTTAAAAGCACTTGCTGGAATCCGCTAAGTCGTGCGTACGACCTTAATCAAGAAGCCATAAACCTACCTAAGCACGTTGTTGTTCACCGCGGTGAAGACCCTAGAAAAACTGGGCTTAACCTTGCAAGCAGTGTTTACTACAACGAGTGGTACGAGTTTAAAGGCTTTGCATTTGGAAACCGCGCAGAATTACAGAGTTATTTAGGCGGTTTGCAGCAAAACCTTAAAAACGAAGCATTTGAAGATTTGCGTGACATTTGTAACACCCTATGTCCTGTTGTGAGCCAGCAAGACCCTATTTGGGAGCGCGGTGCTAAAGATATGGTTCTCGCCACCCTTATTGCTATGCTTGAGGACAGCGAAAAACCAGAGCTTGGTATGACGCGCGAAAGGTTTAACTTTTTTAACCTTAGTAAAATTTTAAACACAAAAGACAACGACCCTTACAACACAATTAAAACACTTTGCGATTATTTTAAAGGGCGTGACCAATTGTCGCTTTCGGTACAACTTGCAAACCAAATTATTTCCAACAATGAAAAAACCGCAAGCAGCTATATGGGTATTGTTACCGACCGTATGAGTTTGTTTAGTGATATGGGTATTTGTTATGCCACAAGCGTAAACGAAATGGAACTTAACAATTTCTGCGACCGTCCAACCGCCCTATTTATTAAAATTCCAGACGAAAAACAAACACGTTATCCTATTGCAACAATGTTTATATCACAGCTTTACAAAACACTTGTTGACATTGCTCAAAAGCACGGTGGCGCACTTCCTAAAGAAGTATTTTTCCTACTAGACGAGTTTGGTAACCTACCTAAAATAGAAGGTTTTGACGCTATGATTACGGTTGCTCGTTCACGTAAAATATTCTTCTTGCTAATTTTGCAATCGTATGCACAGCTTACCATTAAGTACGGTCAAGAAGTTGCTAGAACCGTGGAAGACAACTGCAATATCCACATTTACATTGCATCCAACGACCGCGAAACACAAAAGAAATTTAGCGAGCGATGCGGCAACATTTCGGTTGAAACCGAAAGCACATCTATTAGCAAAGGCAAAGACCCCGGAAAGGAAGGTAAGGAAAACAAAACAACCAATGTTTCGCTTCAAATTGACTCACGTCCACTTATCTACCCTGACGAGCTTGGCAGCCTAAAAGACGACTTTATTGTGTCTATTCTAAAACAGCCACCTATTAGAGCCGTGTTTACTCCAGCCTACAAAATTCGTAACTGGGACGACCCTAAATATGGCAAGCAAAGCATTGCTTCAATTTACGATATGGTTCCTGCTCCACCAGATAACACACTACCTAAAACCTTTAACGAACACGCTTTGTTCTACGATATAAAACGCCGTAACAACATCGTGTTGAATCAAGGACAACAAAACAACGGTCAAAAAGACAGTTTTGACTGGTAGGATAATCTTGACCGATAAGCGGAATTAAATTTAATTATAACAAACCACAAAAAAGCACGGAAATTCCGTGCTTTTTCATTAGTTTGCATAGTACCAGCCAGTATCACCCAGTTGATATTCACAAAAACCAAATGCTTTTTAGGAGTGAAGCAATATGTGACTAACCTATTAAAATAAATCCTTAAATCTCGTGTCACCCCTAGTAAGGGGAAGGTGGTACGCAGTCAGACCTTTGGTCTGCTAGTACCAAAGGGTTGTTCGGTTTGTATATCAGTTTTGTGGGTTATATTTACTGCAGTATTTATGTGGTTTTATTTACACTAAGACCGCTAAGTTAACATAATACACAAATTTTTAGCACCTACTGGACTACCCTTTGGTGTGCGGACAAGACTCGCACACCACCTTCCCCTTACAAGTGGACACAGGGTATAAGGTCTATTTTAATCTCAACCAACAAAACTTCTTTTGTAGAAACTTCAGACAAGTGGACACAAGATATATAGAATTATTATTGACTGGTAATAAAACCACAAAAAAGCACGGAAATTCCGTGCTTTTTTACTTGTTTGCATAGTACTAAAATTTTACATAAATTTTATTGATTTATATTAAATAACCAGCTTTCAACTAGATGTGATTATTGTTTTGTAATATAATTTTCACCAACAAATTAAGTAAGTTACTATGATTTCTTTCTACCTGTTTCAACTGCTTTATCTATCCAAGCAATTATGCCATCGGCGTATTTTGTGTAAAGCGCCAACAACACAATTAACACAATAATACAAACCAAACCTATAAGGAAGTTAATAATTCTCTTTTTTGCTTCTGCCCTAGCGTCGCCTTCACTTTTAGAATAATTTACTCCAAGCCAAATACCATAAATACCACTAGCAGCACCAACAACAATAATGAAAGGCAAAAGTATATCACGTAGCATATCTTGAATAGTAGACAACACTCTCGCTACTTGACTTTGGTTGCCTGTTTGAGCGTCGGCACATAAAAACTTAAAATAAACACTCGATAAAAAGTTTACCATATTACTTTCCTCCGCCATTAGGGCTAATCCCTGCCGAATCAAATATCCAGCCAGCAACATTTTTAGCTTGATTTACAAAAATTTTCATAGCAATTAAAATAATAAGCGATATTACTATACCAATTATCGCATTAATAAGCTGACGTTTTACTTCTTCACGCTTATCACCTTCTGCTTTGGAATATTTTACACCAAGCACAATGCCGTAAATAGAACCTGCCACACCAAGCAATATAATTACTGGAACTAGCAAGCTATCCAAAATTTTTACTAGCGGCCCCACAATGTCATAAAACCACGAATTTTTATAATTATTTTCTAGTGTGTCAGCTGTAGTTTCAAGCAAAAAATTGCACATTTTGCCAAGAAAATTCATATTTATCCCCTTAAAAATTACATATTATTTACTATATAATAACACACTATAGGTGTTTTGACAAATAAAAAAAGTCAATTGTTTAAAATTGACTTTTTGTTTATGCTATTTCTATTAGCTGTTTTTCTTTGGGTCTGCACTATCATTAATCCAACCGAAGATACTGTCTGCATTGGCTGTGAATATTTTCATAGCAATTAATGCAACCAACATAATTACAACACCAATAACGGCGTTAATAAGACGTTTTTTAGCTTCATCACGTTTGTCTGCACTTTCTGCTTTTGCATATTGTACACCAAGCACAATAGCATAAATAGAACCTGCAACACCAAGTAGTATAATTACTGGAACCAACAAACTATTCAAAACATTAATAATTGGTCTTATAATCTTATACACCCACTCTGGTTCTGTTGTTTTGGTAGTATCGTCTGCACCAACAAATTTCATCATTAAACTTAACATAAAATTATTCATTTTAATTTACCCTCCAAGCGAGCTTCTCCATTTTTATGTTATGATAATATCACAAATTTTACTTATCTCAAAATGTTTTTTAACATTTTTTTTATATTATTTACATTTTTGCAATGAGAATTGGGCGAGATTGTTTTTATGCGGTTTTCATTTACACTAATATGAGTAAGTGAACAGAGATATACAAATTTCGTGCAACTACTGGACTACCCTTTGGTAGCCGTTGGCTACCACCTTCCCCTTACAAGGGGACACGGGATATATGGTTTTATTCATTTCACAAGCACACGCTACACCATACGCAAGATTAATTATTGTTTTGTAATAAAATAACAAGTTAAAGTTAAATATAAAAATATATAATATATATTAATTATTTATTTGGTGGAAAAAAATTATTGTGCTAAAATATGTAAGACAAAGTAGAATTTTGTCGTAAAAATTTGTGATATGCAAATATGAACAAATGGGAGAATGTTGAAATGAAAAAAAGTAGAATGAAAAATATTTTTGTAAATATTATGCTTGGTTTTGCATTAACGCTGTCAGTTGTGGGCGGCGCATTTTTAATGACCGAAAGCAAACGCGAGCAAATTAGGCGCGCTTATGCGGCAGAAGTTGACCCAATCACCGCGGGCGTTCCTTTTTACTCTACCCTAGTAGACCAAACCGCCAACGGAATAACCAATGGTCAGTTTTTGTACGAGAAAAGTGTTATTAACTACATAAATGTTGAAAACCTTATTTACTATGTTAGTGGCACAGAACTTAAAACGGCTGGCGATGTTACTGCATCCGACATACTACAATTAACAACCACTGGCACTTTCGATGCGATTAAAAAATATTATGTAGTAGGATCTGATTCGGTAGTTATTGGCGAACCATGCGTACTTACATCAGAGAGTCACGGTGGTGAAAACTTTTATAAGTTCACTACTCATAATGACACCACTTATTATATGAAAGAAGATGGTACTCAAATACTAAACGAAGATTACGTCATCGTTAATACCTTGGAATATAGTTTCATAAAAGACGGTGGCGGAACCCCAGCACGCATTGTAATTGGTAAAAAATACATTATTAACAACAACATCTACCTATTTAACTACAACAACACAACATACTATTGTAAAGACGGAAGAGTTTACTCCGATTTGCAATGTTCAAACCCTATCACTTATGATTACGACATTATTAGCAATTATACAATTAATGTTGTTAATACTTATAGTAACTCCATTAAACGCTACACTTTTAATGAAACTGGCTATTATGCTTTAATGGATAAAACAACGAAAGAGATTGCAAAAAGCGCTGACGGAAAGGATCTTTATGTTACTATTGCACCTGGAACTGGCGAAACCAATTCTAAAAAGTTTGTTTATGAAAAAATTGACGCTGCTGGCGGCAGCATAACAATGCGTAAACTACAAGATGGCACTTCTGCCACCGATGTAACAGCAACCACCACAATTACAAACATTTTTATACATTCAAGACTTGCTAGCGAAGGCATTTCACAAGAATACATAAATGTTTTTGGTGAAAAGTACTATTATTATAATGGTAATTTATACACCGAATCTGTATTTAAAGACCTATGCGTTACTATAGATGAAATTAGTGGTTATAGTTACTCAATAAACCTAAACGAAAAGAAAGTAACATTTACAAAAACAGCAGATAATTCTGAAACGGAAATAACTTTTTCAACAGACACCCCTAATTTTATTATAGAAAGTGTTAAGTATTATGCTTTAGCTAACGCACTAAACGGCAAAACATATTATATTAGAACCGACAATGCCGTTAACCTATACGAAATTGACTCAAACACAGCAAATATTGCTAGCAACACTGGCAACACTATTACTTACACTATTGGCTTAAAAAATGATGACACTTATAAAGTATATTTAAATAGCACCGATTCAAGAAATTTTACAAAAGCAGACATCAACAAAGCGAATGTTAAAGATAATGAGTACTATGTTCTAAACGAAAATATTGGCGATTCTTCTAATTACTTATATTCTAAATCAGCAAATATCGCAATCAACATTCCAAACACTGGCGAAAAAACTTTTGCCAAGGATAAAATGAATTCCAATTTTACCATTAACATCTACCCTATCCCAGCAATTCAGAGTGGCGGAGATTATTATTACAGAGTAAACTTCCCTGGATTAGACACAAACGAAGCTAACAAAGATTACTTTGTTAACGCTGGCACTGGCACTGATAGAGAATTTAAAATTCAAATTGCCGGAGTAGATTATTATCTTTATGACGGCGAAGTCGTTAGTAATGCTGGGCTAACAGAAACAACCACAGCCTATATTAATGGCAACACTCTTAAACTTTATAAAAATACAGGACGACAAAACCCTGTTACTAACATTACACTTAAAGGCGCTGATGGAAAAGAAATAAGCACGGTAAGTAGATTATTTAATGCCATAACAAACAACGAGACAATTACCACAACTGACGACGAATCAGTTGATTACTCAAGTTCTGGCTATGGTAAATTATCAATAAATGGTTCCACTGTTTTCCGTTCAAATTATCAATATTATGTTGATACTACAAACCCAATAAACAATAGCTATCAATTTAGTGATGGTCACACCACTGACAACCCAAATAATATAGCCAAGATTAAACCTAATAGTAGTTTTGTAGATAATTCATCTTTTTCAAATTATCAATACACCATTAGTTTGAATTATGGTGACGGAAATAAATATGTAAGTGACCCTAGCAAGTATTTTAAGATTGTTGACGACTTACAACACAAAGGCACACAAAGTTTTTACTTTGCTATGAATATTGACGAAACCGATAATTCAAACTACAACAATGTATACAAATTTATTGAGCAAACATTCTATTTAAAAGACGGTAGCAATGAAAAACGATATTATGTAACAACCGCAAACGGACTTGAAAAAGGCAGCATTAAACTTAATGAAGACTTTTATATTGTAAAAAGCGGAAGTGAAGCCTACAAGTTAATGAAAACCGAAAGCAGCCTAGAAACAACCGGATTTAACTACGCAATAATTAGAAACAACAACAATGTTGATAATGTTCAATTTGGATTTGCCACAACAAAAGGCGCGCTTGACCAATACGCTTGGCACGAATTTGTTAATTTAGATGGCAATCCTAAAAAATACTACATTGTAAACTCAAGAGTAAAAACTCACAATGGTAGCATAAGACCTATAGATAGTTTAGGTGACGAGTTGGGATACAATGAAGCAAGCGGAATATACACTTTTGAAAGTTCGTTTACCGCAAGCAAAACCGAATCGGAAACAATATTAATTAACACCGAAATTCAAGCAAACTGTAAAGATACTACCGATTTTGACAACAATGTTAAGGGCAAATACTTTAGGGTTAACATTAATGGTCAAATCTTTTATGTAAAATATACGCTAGCTGCAGATAAGGTTAAAATTGATAGACTTGTTAACGACACATTGTTTAGAATAACTGGCGACGGAACACCAAACAACAAATACACTGTTACCGCAGTAACAAGTGCTCAATTTAACACTGACACAAAATATGTAAAAATTGATGAAACCGACGACATTAAAGTTAGTGTAAGGTTTAGTTATCAATTGCTATCTAGCGGATTATTAATACTAAACGAAACCACAAAACCTAAAAACAACTTTATTAACTTTGACACACAATATTTTTATCACGATACTGGATTGTATCTTGATATGGCTCACAAAAACAAAATGCAAGACTTTGCTTACGAACCAGAAATTAACGCTATTATGATTGAAAACAACTCCTACCCTGTTCAAGCAATAGACTACTACACAGTAGACTTGCCAGAAGTGGGAAGATTTTATGTTAACAACGGCGCCCTGTACTCCACATTAATATTTAACTACAAAGAAAATGGCGGAGCTGTAACATATATAGCAAAATACACAAACAAAGTTACAAACACTGTATTTGAATACAAAGTAGACGAATATAGACAAATTGTTAGCATATTTACTTCACAAGCAAAAACAGCAGAAAACCTACCAACAGGCGTAACATTTAACGACAACAAAGGCAATCCTCACACTGCCCTAGCTTCGTTTACGGCAACATCTCAATTTGATGAAACAACATATTATGCAGAAGACGACGGCAACACATATATTGTTTACAATACTTCTACAAGCCTAACACCATCTGAAAACAAATATTATGAAAAAATTGCCGAGCCTTATGCAAATGTAGATTATTATGTTCAGAAAAATCAAACTGGAAGCAGTGCATATGCCGACGGATTGTATGTTTACGCAAACAGAGCAACCGAAATCAAAATACCTGGCGTAAACACTTTTTCTATAAAGAAAGTTGGGGTTACATCGTTTAACTATAAATTTAATAACGGCTCTGAACAATCTAAAGACTTAATTTACCCAACTGGTGCAACATCTCCTACTCTTAGTTATGCATATGTGGGCACTATTCCTACAAGATTATATAGCTTTACTCACGATGGTACAACATATTATATTAGCGCAAAAGAATTTGATACCGCAGCTGACTTTAAAGATGTAACATTGTACAGCATAGCTAATGTTGTTATGATTAATGTGCTTGATGAAGGCAATAGTGAAACAGGATACCACATTGCAAACCTATTTGCCCCTGTAACCATAGCAGGTACAAAATATTATGTTAACTTGTATGGTGGCGGATTTTACACAGAAACTACGGATGGTTCAAAAAATTTTGTAAGAGATACAAGTCTTATTGGCTACACTATTTACAGATTTGTTGATACACGCAACAGCTGGTACGTAATGAAAGACGGCAGCAGCGTACCAATACTTATTGACATTACAAAAGCAGTAGCAGGCGTAGACGGAACAAGCAAAATTAAAGTTGAAATTAAAGCCGAAGAAGTTGTTTTCACCGATGAAGGAGACGTAACGTCCGCAAAAACCATAAAGCACACAACCATACGTTATGTAAACAGCAGAATTTTGGATATTGATGTTTCGTTTAGATATAACGATGTTACACGAAACGCATTTATTGCAAACAACGGAACATTTGCAGCACCAGACGAAATGTATGTAAACGGCACCAAGATGACCTACACTGGTTCAGCTGACTTTGCCACTATTTCAACAACTATGTTAGGCACCAACCTAACATACGCTATTCACAAAACAGCGTTTGAAGGTGTTAGCACATATTACACTATAATATTTAGATACGACTTAACTAATGGCTCACAAGATTATTATGCGGTTTACATTAAAGATAAAGAAATGCCTACAAATGTGTATTATTTAGCGGACAACACCAAAACCAAACTTAACGACTTTGTTGACGGATACGCTGTAAACACATCTACAACAATATTGACACATTCTAGACAGTTATCTACTCCAAACAACGGCAAAATTGAATACACTGGTTATGTGGATTATTATGTAACCAAATTAGAAACTGGATATCAAGTATTTACAAGCAGCAAGTACTACAATTACAACGCAGACATATTAAATATAGGCGGCACTGATTACAACTACATTGACTACGGCAAAGCAGACAATGTTTACTATGTAATTAAAGGCGGAAAATTGTATTACTACTACGAGTACAAGTCCGACGCAATAAACATTACCGACAACGCGTTTATAGAAGCAAAACGTATTAACTTTGAATACAATTTTACTGGCGGAAACGTTGTTTATAAAGAAAACACATACGCCACCCAAACAAACCTAACTCATTACATTGAAACATCAAACAACTACTATATTGTTGCTGAAGACAACAATGTGTACAACACTTATGTTTACGGAAACGCGTCTGCCACCCCACAAACTCGTGAATCAGTTTATGCCACCCGTATAAGCAGCAGTGTTAGAATTGTTAGTAACGGAACGTCGTTTGATGTGACCACCAGTAATGGCAGAGCATATCAAGACACTGCAGCAATTAAAGACAAGCCGCAATTTGTAAGCGAAAGCCAAATTATGCTAGACAACTTTGTTTCGGCACAAGATTTGTCTTTGGGAACAACCACCGCTTCTATTAAAAACCTTTACATTCAATTTGGCGATAAAAAGGCGGAAGAAGGTGCCATAAGTGGACTAGCAACACTTGAAGTTCAGGCTTTCTTGCGAAACGAAGAAGTTAGCAAGTACTCTACCCTTGCAGAAAGTTATTTTGATAGCAGATATGGCATTAGAATAGACATTAATAATGTTGAATCACAAAATGTGAAATACGGCAATCAAGATAAAGAAAACATTAATATGTACTGGTTCCAATACTTTGACCTTCACGGAATAAAGGCAATTATTGGTGACAACAAAGCTCCAGTTGATGTGTTTGACGCAACAGGATATTACACAATTGTATTTACATATTCTACAAACAAAGTTGTTGGCAGCGAAGTTGTTGCATCAGCTAAAAACACCTACACCTACTCGTTCTATTTAAGTGAAAATTCGGCATATGTAGAATACCCTACTTTCAACACTATTAAAACAGTTGGCACAGGCGTTTACGAAACAGTAGTTACACGTGACGAAACCAAAGGAACCAACAACTACTATTACAACAATCAAAGTTATGACATTCCAACATACATTTTCAACGCTACAAAGTTTAGAGTTGAATATGGATTTAAATTTAATCAATCAAAATCTAATTATGCTACAAGTTTTGAAATTAGAAACACTTCTAAATTTAGCAGCATTGTTAACAGCAACAACGAGTACGGTGTTTTGCAAATAACCAAAGACGGCACTCTAGACCAAACCATAATAATGCAAATAAACTCTGCTCTAAATGCTATTGACTACTACAAAGACTCTATTAGTTCAGCAAATCTAATTGGCAGCTTGTACATAGAAAAATCTACTGGCAAGTTCTACTTATCACTAGAAAACTACGCGCACTACAACCCTAAAAACAAATCAGAATACACCAACACATTAGACTATTACAAGGCGGGCAGATTAATTAGAAACGGCGCTGGCAACACAATTATGGACTACTATGCAATTATTAATCTAACCGAACTTGGCGATTACGAATTTAAAAACATTAGATTAATGTCCGCAGGAACCGACACAAGTTATACAACAACGTACGTTTCGTATCCTGCCGATGTGGAAAATGGCGCAGAAGATGTGCTTGGTTCTAAGTATAAAGATGTTGTTATTGATGCAGTTAAGGGCACTACAATTAAGTTTAGGGGCGTAGAAACAATGCAATATGGCGCTTATGACGACAATGGATTGTTTGTATACAAAGGCTCACCAATGGATCACGATAAAAACAACACAATTTTAAGTAATGGTTCATTAAAAATATACGGCATTACAACATCGTTTAAGAAAAACAACAACACTATTGCATTTAATAAATTAGATGAAAATATCTACTCCAACCTTACAAACAACACTGTCATTCCATCTAATGACGATAAAAACAGCAACACAACTGATATAACAAAAATATTTACAGGTTCTAACAAACTTGCACAAGCCGATAAAGTAAGTTTGTATTTCAACAACGAAAACTTTAAGTACAACATTCCACTTACAAACCTACAACCTATTTACTTTAATTATTTTGGCAACATTTCGTACAGCCAATCTAAATATATGCGCTACACTGGATTTAGTTATGAGTGTGACAAAAACGGCAATATGACCACCCTAACAATTGATACAACCAGCGGCATAATGCTAGATTACACAAACAAAACCACCATTAACAAGTCTGGCGCGTACATTATGCAAATTGTGTACAACAACGAAAGAGGCATAGATGATGACCAAAAACAATACTTTATGTTTGTTATTGACAACACAGCACCTAATATGGAAATTAGGACGCACGCTGGTGCTGCCACCGAAGGTGTTCCATTTGTATCCAACACAATGAGTGCATCTGCCAGCCGATACACCAACACACGTTTTGTTTCGGTTAACTATGTAGAACCAAACTACTTCCAAGGCGATGTTTATGTAACTTATGTTGCTACAAGCTATGACCAAAACACAGTTTTAAACAGCGGAAACATTGTTAAAAACAACATAATGCCTACAAGTGAAGGTCGATACACATTTTCTATTCACTATGGCGTTAATTCACAAAGTTATAGCAACACATACATTATTGTAGACCAAACCACACCAAACGGAACGCTATACAATGTTACTGGCTCGGCAGCGCAAAAATATGTTGGCAATAAATACGACAGCAACATATTTAGCGAAATGAAAACATTTGTTTCAAACAAATTTAAGGCATATAGTGGTGCACCTGTGTATGCTAAAATAAAAACAATTTCATTAGATAGTTATGACCGCTATGCAGAGTCGCTAAACAACCTAAGCGCAATTACAACCGATGTTGTAATTAAGGCTGCAAACGAATTGTTTGACAACTCCGACGACCTTAACAACTCCCCTACCTACAACTTTGTGAGTGCCGATGTTGCTGCTAAAGGCGGCGCAATTACAAGCGGACAAATATTAGGACTAACCACACAATCGGCAATTTACATTATTAAGCTTTATGATGCTGCTGGCAATAGCGAGTATTACTACTACTTCTACGACACAAGCACACCATATATGCTTTACACTAATTTAAAAGAAGCCAATGCCGAACCACAAAAAACCATTGAAAACGGCACCGTGGAAGGCAACACATTAGTTTCTTGGGGCAATTACAAAGCTATTAGAATAAACACCGATAATAAAAAAGACAACCTTTACGCTAAGTTTATTTCGAGCGTTAACTCAAACAAACAAGCCTACAACGGAATGTTTACACAAACCGTAAACAACACCGACGGAAAACCTGAGCTTTACTTATTTATTCCTATAAGCACAGCTTTAGTATCGTACGAAGGCAATAGCAAGTATGCAATAACTCCTGTACCTAGCGCAGCAAATGTTGCTGGCGGTGCTACAATTTACACCGCAAAACACGCATTGAAAGCAAATTTTGTTAACGCAAACACATCTACATATTGGAACTCTAACATAAATCTTAACGATATGTTTGTAGGTGACAAGCAGTACACCTTTGTGGTAACCGACGCTATAGGCAACTCCACCACCCAACTTGTTACTATGAACTCAAGTGTTGCAAAAGAAACATTCTATGGCAAAAACACTGATGCAAAATTAGATAGTTCTCAAATGATTTCCAACAATAATGTTTACAACATTTCGGAACTTACATATGATTACAAAACATTAAGCGACAAAACATTTAAAGCTAAAATAACATATAGCTACTATCCTTTTGATATGGGTAAATATTTGCAAAACAACGAAGAAATAGACACATCGTACACTCCATATGATGATTACATTTATGATACAACATATGGTAAATTATACAAGTTTGATATTGACAAATATTATTTGTGCGATGTAAACAGAAACATTATTGAATCCAGAACCGACACATTAACAGTTAATCAGGTTCTAACAAGTGCCAACACATTTGTTAAGGGTTATCCATTTGGAACTGGCACCGACAACAACTCTACTGCCGAAACCGAAAGCGATGGCAAATATGTTTCGGGAACTGTTAACGAACGTAGCAATCAAACAGCGCTTGGACTTTACATATTTAAACGTGTTTACATTACAAACGACACCGGCAACATTATTACAAACGAAGACATTGACGCAAGCGACAGCATTTATGAAGATTTGCAAGACGACCTTGCTATAAGATATTATGTTTATGTTGTAGACCGCAACGATATAATTAGCCTAGTGTATAGTGGTTCTAATTTGGATAGAATAAACAGCATTGGCGACAACTTGTCTATTATTTTAGGCAACGCAGACGACCCACGAATTACTGTTGAACTATTAAAGACCTACGAAAAAGCTGCTGGAGATTCTGGTGATGAAATTAATACAAACAAACTAAGAGTAAAATCTGACTTTCCTATAGACAAATATTCAACAGCAGAAAAACTTGCTGGCAACGCAAATCTTAAACTATTTAAGCGTTACAATAGTGACAACAAAACTAATATTCTAAACTATGTTGGCGACGAATTTAGTAAAAAATGGAACGCAAACAAATTTAAATACACTGTAAGTTTGCAAGACACTTCAGATGGCAGCGACATAACCGAAACAGTGATTAATGCCGATGGTTCGAAAACCACAAGCATTAAGGCTGAATATGGCGACTTAATAAACAACAACTTTAGTTTGGTCAAGAAAGCAAATTACAGACTATCAATTAGCGACAATTCTAGCGTAACATATTCAGTAAAAAATGGTGACATTCAAGAACAAAACACATCAAATCCTAACACCTACTACTTTATATTTGGCATCAAACACGATTCTCCAGAAGGAGTATTCCAAACAAAAGCTGATGACGTATTAAAGAGTATTGTTGATTTGGAAGAACGTGATGAATATGACAATGTTGTAAAATCTACAGGGAAAAATGTAGTTTACAAAAACATTAATAAAGAGTTCTTGCAATTTACATTTACTCAAAGCGCAAGCATTTATGATGCTAAAATAGACCCTTATGATGTTGTTATTAAAAAAGACGGAAGTGTAATTTTACAAACTGGCAAAGATACAAGCGGAAACATAACTGCAACATCAATTACTGCTGGCGCCGATGTTAAAAACGTAATTAAATTTACCGACGGCGACGGCACAAGCACCCTACCTACTTACTCGTTTGTAATATTCAACGGAAACGAGAGCGGATATCTATCTAAAGCAGATGATAATGCTAGATACACCGTAGAAGTGCATTTTGCTGCCGACAACAAAAACGATTATCTTGTAACAGAATACGATGGTAATTCCGATACAAATATTATTAGAAACTACTACAATACAACGTTTGAAATTTATGTAGACAACAAAGCACCTAGTGACAACCTAGACACAGTTTTGGCTGCAAACGACCCTAATCTAGACGAATACTGCAAAACAAAATACAACGGCAGAACATACTCTCAACTTCTTCCAATTGAAAGAGATGATTTATTAAAACACTATGCTTTTGCTGTTAATATAAACGCTAACAACTCTACTAAGTTTAAATACAGCCAAGCAGAAGGTGTTGGAATGTATTTAAGAAAAATTGGTAGCGACCTAACTAAATATGTTTTCTCATATCTTCCAAACGAATCGGGCGACAACAAAACTGAAATATTTAACCGCACCAACACTACAAAATACAATCCTTACATTTTTAACCAAGATATTGTTACAGAAGCAGGAACAACAAAAGGATTTGACTTTAACAAACTTCCTGCCGACTTCAAACAAGGTTATTACGAGTTAATAGAAGAAGACGAAGCAGAAAACCTAACCCGCTATATTGTTTACATCTATGACAACGAAAAAGTTGAGTATGGTGTAAATTACACCAACAACTCAAAGACAAACAATTACTTATATTACTTTGCAAAAGTAGATAACAAATATTTAATTGTTACTAAGGAAAACGAAAATTGGATTATTAAAGACATTTATGGAACAACATACAATGGCGAAGTTAAACCAGAAGGTGCCGAAGAACCTCTTGCAATACATTACAACAATGTTGAATATCCTTTGTATGGCATTAATAACCCAGACCATTATTACGCTAGTATAGACTCAACCGAATACAGCTTTGACTATCGCGAATCAATTGAAGAAAAACCAGACCTTTACAAATTCTACAACGACATATTATCTGCTAATGCAAATATAGCGTACAAAAGTTCTTACAACGCTTGGATAACAAACAGCGGTATAGATATGCTAACTCCATATTTGTTGTCCTATTCTAATGATAATGGCGAAAACGAAAATAAATCTATTGATATTAATTATGTAGGCTTCTATCACACTAATAAAACCGATGATAAAGGAACTAAAGTTTCTTCATTCGATATGTTTGATATTTCTAGAATTCAGCCAATTATAGGAATCTCCAACGAAGAAACTGGCGGTTACTTGTTTAACGACGGAAAACCATATACAAACAGTGACAAGTCACCTTTATTTGATCAATTTGTAACTGTAAGAATAAGCAGTGCAAACAAAAACGGAGCTGTTTTCACTGCTGGCACCCTGCTTAGCACATTAGTAAGCGACCCTTACACTATGAGTATGGATCAGTTCTACAACCTTGTTACTGTTACTATACAAGACATCATTAACACCAATGCTATTACGATATTCTCATATCAAATTGAAATAACTAATAGATTTGGCGACAACTTTGTAATGTTCTTAAACCGCCCAGATGCAGAATTAGATTTAAAATTCACATCAGCTAGCGAATCACTTACTGTTACTGTTCCAAAACGAACAGATCACGTTTTCATTGATCGTTTTACAATTCAAACATATTCTCTAAACGGCTGGCAATATCTAACTTCGGACATTAATTCAAAAACTATTTTGTCAAGCTACGAAAATATTTATTCCGACACGTCTTATGTTTTAGGTAAAGGCATCTACAAGTTTACAGCGTGTGACAACTTTGGCAGAACTTGCGGAACTCCTATTTACAAAAATGTAGGTGGTGGCGACGAAAGTTACAATTTTGCATTTAACAGCAAATATATTCAAGGCAATTTAAGTTATATCACATCTAGAGATTTTACATTCACCATAAACGAACACTTATACAACATTAACTTTGGTTTAAGAGATTGTATTAAAGTTAGCACTGGTGAAAACGAGTACACCTACTATGACATTAAGTTTGAAAAATCTGGCGATACTTACAAAAAAGCTATTGGTAAATATAGTGAAGATGGTAAAACATTTAAAGAAAATGAAGAAGGGCTTCAGTTTGATTCAATAATTAAAGACGATTCTGGAGCTTACGCCATAGCATTTACAAACAGTATATTCACATCACAAAACAGCGACCCTACAAACTCCAATGTAAAAACAACATTTGGCTTTAGTCGACTAAACAACTTTAACGGCGACAATGGGCTTTGCGAGTATGTTATAGAATTTTCTTGGGCTGGTGATCCAGAAAACCCTATTACCTACAATGTTAAGATAGATAGCCGCAAACCAGTGATAAGCTTTATTAGCGACACTCCACTTACTGTGGTAGAATCTGGTAGTTACTACAAAAACTTCCACATCACTTGGAGCAGCAATTATCTAACAACTGGTCAACTTGTTAAAACAATTAATTCGGTAACCACTACCCTAAACATCACAGCAGCCGATCAATACGAAGTTGGCGAAATTGGCGGATACACATTAATTGTAACCGACGAAATTGGAAACGAAACACGTGTTAACTTCACGCTAAAAAATAGCGGAAACAGATATTATTCGGTTGTTGTTGACACTGGCACCCGCACATTCGAACCTTATGAATCAGATTACATTTCAACAGATAATAACGGATATGGATATATAATTAAATACTACTACTTCTTAGAAGAAAGTGGTAAAGGAAATATAAACGATTACAATGTTATTATAAACACCGACCAAACCAAAGGTATAGGCTACGAAAAGGTTGAATCTATCAGCGAAGATTATTTAGAATACAATATTATTAGAAATTATGGCGATAATATTGATCCGCTTATTCTAAACAAAATTAGAGTTGTAAAAGTAAAACCTATAAAAGGCACAACAGCTTATGGCGAAATGATTAATAACCTAAACATTATTTACACAGACGGTACATCATTAAATCCACCTATGAAAGGCGATGAAATTGCTAAAGAACTTGGAACAAACAACGGACTTTCTTACGACCAAAAGGTAGATAAAATTGAGCTAACAATAAAATCATTCTATGGAAGTGAAACAGATGGCATATTTAATGGAAACAAAGTGTTCACCGAACATCGCTACAATGGCAAATATGTAAAAACCTATTCAAGCGGTTCTAACAACGATCCAACTTACACAATAACAATTGCTTCTACTGGTGTTCACGAGTTTATTGTTAGAGATAGCGTTGGAAACGTTTTGAAAACATTACGCATAACCCTAATTAAGAGCGTTTTATTTGATACAAATGGCGAAAACCCTATTAATAACAGGTTTTTTAACAATGAAGTAACCCTAAACATTCCTACTCTTAGCGACTACTATACGCGTCACGAAATAACAGTAATTCACAATGGTGTTGAAAAGAAAATAAACGACATTGCTCCGCCTATTACTACTGTTTCAAACACTGCTTACACATTTAAAGAGTCGGGCAATTACAAGCTAATAATTAACGCATACAAAGCTAGCAATACTACACAAGATAACGCCGATTACTCTTCAGTTTACGAATTTACAATACTAAATCCAAACGTTATGAAAATGACTTTTGGTTTCTCTTCGGCATACGGATTTACAATTCAAAAAGTTGTTAGAAACGACTTAGACATCACAAGTTTAATTACTCAAAAATCGCACGACAGCCTTTGGATTACTTCTGGTGATACAGACACTGCTGGTTTGTACACCATAACATTGTTGGGATACGACGAAATCACAAACGACTACTTCCCATTCACATTTAGTATGCGAATCAACAACGAAACTCCTTCTATTACCCCAATAAACTACACATATGGCACTAGCACCACTAAAGCGGTTACTTTGCAATACAATGCGGCGCTTATCTACTCTCAAGTTGGTGAAAGCTATATATTGGTTAAGGTTAACGGCAGCGAGCAAGAGCGTTATGAAATTAACAGCGAAAGCGAAGACAAACTTAGCAATATTGTTATTAACAGTACTGGTAAGTGGACTATTGAAATTTACAACAAAGACAACAACTTTATTGTTTCTTACACTGTAAACAAAGCTACTCCACTTAACTCTTCCGCTAAGTTGATTATAATAATTGCAGTTGTTGTTGTAGTTTTATTAATTGTTACATTCATAATTTTAAGAAAGCACACTAAATTTAGATAAACCAATAAAACAAAAAAAGCACGGAAATTCCGTGCTTTTTTGTTTGTTTGCATAGTATTAAATTTATAGTTTGCATAGTACATAAAATTTGTTAAAATAATGGCAATATTTCAAACTCAAACATTTCTTGAATGTTTTTTGGGACTTTTAAATCATCTACACAAATTAATGATATGCTACAATTTTCACTTATCTTTTTTGCTGTGGCTAATATGTTTTTAATTACAAACACAGTTTTTGGACTAACTTCTTGATAGTTGTTGGTTTTTAAAAACACCGCGTTGCAAGATTTTGCAAGTTGACTTAATCCACTTAACACCACAACAACATTGTTGCCCTGCTCTGCCAAACGTTTACATTTTTCAAAAAACAATTCGGCAGCAATCATAATTTCATCATCCATTTTGTTAAACGGAACAAAATCAAGTTTTATTTCGTTGTAATTAATGCGTTCTCTCATTGCATTTAAATAGAATGTGACAACTTTTGCATTTTTCACATTTTTTATTACGCTATCTGCAACTTGTGGAACAACGCTATACACATCGGCGTTGGTTTTTATAAAATAACGTCCGCCAAGCTTAAAATCTAATAAATCATCATTAATTTTAACACCGCCGTCTAATTTTACACCATTTTCCGAATCAAAATCAAGGGTACTCTCTGGGCTTTTTCGTGTTATTTCGTAAGCGTTTTCGGGGTATCCCTCTTTAATTAGTTTTGCCCACGCTTTCACCATTTCTCCACTTTTTAAGTTAAGTTGTTTTACAATGTTTTTGCTTATAAACACATCACCATCCGATGGACAAATACCTTTTGTGTGTAACACGCCATATCCTTCTGGTTTTACTTCAACACAGCCGCTGCATTCGTGTGGTTCGTTTTTCTCATTGCCGTAACTTGCCGACTCCATATTTAAAACATACGAAAATTTGTCTTGTGCAAAGTCGTATAATTGTTCATCGTTAACTTCGTGCAAGTTCTCTGGTTTTGGCAATATGAAATCCACAACATCAAAATTATCTGCGCCTGTTCTTGCTGGTCTGCCTTTTTTTGAAACGCGGGTAAATGGTTCGCTCTCTCCACTCATTATTTTGCGGATTTCTTCAATAATCTCTTCTTTTTTTAATATTGTTGGAGCTTGGACACCCATTTTACGCGCTAAATCTCTAAGTTCGTGAATTCTAAGTTGTTCTAAATTTGAAATTTTGTTATCCATATAACATTCTCCAATAGTAAATTATATACAATTTTATTACTTATGGCAACAATTTTTTACAAAATTTCTGTATTTTTTACAATAATAGATTTCCGTTTGAAGTACTAACAACTCTCATTATTTTTAATTCTTCGCCAGTTGTCACATCCAAGTAGACATAGTAAGTGTAATCTTTCCAACTACAAACAAACTCGTATGCGGTGCTCTCTCCCGCATATTCATTTGGAATTACACAAAGATTTCGTTCCTCAACTGTTAACACGCTACTAAGCATTTTTTGCGCATCTGCGAATGAAATTGTAGGCGTTTTGACTGTTCTTTGAGTATGATTGTAGGCATAATTTGATGCTTCCCATCCTATTACCAGACCTAGTTTTTTGTCAATTTTTACTTTAATTAAGTCTGGATAATATATTACTTTATCCACAATTGGAGCTAAATTTACATAACAAACATTGCCCACTTCTTGTGTCCAAACACTATACATATTGTCAATTCCAAGTAAACTTGCATAATTATGTGCAAATGTTTCACATTCTTTTAGGGTTAAATTATTAGTTCCGCCCTTATTTTCTAACGAATTAATACTTAACAAAAAGCCACCTTTTTTTGTAATTTGAACATAAAGCGTAACATTTTCACTACTTACTTTAAAGTCATATGTTGCAAATTTCCCTTTTGTGTCACCAAGTTCGGTTACGGTAAAATCTCCATAATAACTAAAGTTGTTTTTTATAAATTCTTTCGCTTCTGCTTGATTAATTTCATAATCGGGCAAACCTTTAATTTCTTTATTTAAAACACTATCGGAAAATGGTCCATCATAGATTAGTGACGGAATTTCTTTATTGTCATCATTAATCATAGTTAATCCACCATCAAATTTACTAAGATCACCATTGCTATAGTTTACAAGTTTTAGTATGCTTAGGTTTTCCACATCACCCAAATAACTATTTAAATCGTACATTATTCTTAAACAATAATTATACAAGCCTTCTACATTTGTCAGGTCGTCATTTGTTAGTTTTGCATCAGAATTTAGGTTTTTAACAAGCAGTGAATATGCATAGCCGCCTGTTGTGTTTAAATAATTGCTTATGTTTTCAGTTTTGTTGTTTGATATTGGAAGTGTTCCCAAATTTATTGCACCAGCACGACAGGTATCATAAATATTGGACAATAATTCCCTTTGCGAATTAGTGCTATTTGTTGCCACAAGTTTAGATAAATCTACTTCCAACGAATTTATATTACTCACAAATTCATACAAATTCTTTTTATATCCATTTTCCAGTTGCAACTTATAATTATTGGACTTTGTGACAAAAACTATTAACATTGCGACAAGAACCGCTATTACAGCACCCAAAACTACCGATATTGCTATTATTGCATTTTTTAATTTTTTTATTGAATTTGCCATAAAACCTCACTAAACACAGAATACGTGATCACCAATCGTTGTAACAATTTGCCTATTAAAAATCCAACTCGATGTTGCTATTGCCGGGTTGTAATAATAAATACAGCCATATGTTGGATCCCAACCATTAAGCGCATCTTGAGCAGCTTGATATGAAGCATTATCTGGTTCTAGGTCTATCTGCCCATCGTGCGTACAAGTAAACGCCCACGGCTGATATATTACTCCATACACTGTGTTTGGAAAGTCTGGACTAGCAACCCTATTTAGTATAACAGCCGCAACCGCAACTTTGCCTATATAGCTCTCTCCTCGAGCTTCCGCGTGAACGCATTTTGCAAGTAAATACAAATCGTAGCTTTCTTGGTTGCTCATATATATTCCAAGAGCACTCGCTGTTTTACTATCCACAGCACCAGTAACATTAAGCCCGTTATCTGCTTGAAAGCGTTTTAGCGCTCCAACTGTTGCATCGTCATAATATCCATTCACTTCTCCCGAATAATATCCATATTGAATTAAACGCTCTTGCACTTGTCTTGCACGCGTCGTATCGGCATACACATAATTAAGGTTAAAAAAATTAATAACCGACATCAAACACAAAATCAGCACCAAAACTAAAGCAAAATTTCTTTTCATAATTATTCCCCTTTTAACTTTTTAATTATTTCCTTGATTTTGCTTTTATATACCACATTAGTAGGTTCGTTAAAACAAATATTAGGATACATTACACACCACCAATTTTGCCCAGTTCCAGTACCCAACTTTATTATTAGCGCATCATAATAATCGGCCTTTAATGTAAGGTTTTCATATGATTTTGTTGGGAAAAACTCATTATTTATTTCAACACAGCAAACATAATCAAATCCTTTTTCACACAAAACACCGTCAACAACGTTTTTTATATCATCTAGTTTTGAATTTACAACACTTATCACATCATCTTTGGACGTGCAGTCTTTTAAATATGGCGTAAGATATGTCACCACCACATCTTTAACATAATACTTAATATCTTGGTCAATATCGGAATTAGAATTTGCTCTTATATGTACTCTAAAATAATCATTACAATCTCCGCACTTTGCAACAACACTCCCACAACCTGCACAACTTAATACCAAAAACATTGAAAACAAAACAATCATTAGTTTTTTCATAATTTCACCCCTAAAAACTATCTGATTATTAACTAAATAGCCACAAAGTATACATATTTACATTAATTTTTAAATAAATTTACATTAAATTCATAATTAATCCTTACTTTATGTCAAAAAGTATGTATCAAATTACCAAAACATAGTGTTTTAGGCTAAAAATAATTAAAATAAGGTCTTAAACATATTAAATCTGCAATATTTTTAATTAAAAAGCTGGTTTTTATTAAATAAATACAGTTTTATCATTTTTTTAAACACCACTATTCATATTTAAAAACTATATTTAAAACACAAAAAAGCAAGTCAATGTGACTTGCTTAAATATAGGGAAAATACGGCATTAATACTCTACTTGTTTTTGGCGATAAATTACTATTCTTGTTCCAGCCGCGATTGGGTCGGACAAATCTGGATTTTGTTCCATAACCTTTTCCGGCGAAACCCTAAGCTCTTTTGCTATATCCCAAATTGTATCGCCATCTTTTGCTAAATATATAGATAAAGCACATTCTTCTTCTGGTATCTCATCTTCTTCAGTAACTAGTGTAATAACTGCATCTTTATTGTTTTCAAAGAAATTATTATACACCATAACATTTGCAGTAACTTCAATTTCCTTACCCCTTCTAGCCCTAGCAAACACGTCGCAAAGGGACACATATGTAATTGGCGTAATATTGTTTTCATATTCTACAGGAGCAGATAGCGAGAATGGCATTTCCACTTCAACCGAACATATCATATCAAGCTCTTTATTTTGATATAACACAGCAGTGTGTGCTACACCTTCAACCACCAAATTGCCGTCGTTAATTTCGGAATTTGCTAGTGTAATATTTCCACAACAAACACCAAGCACTTCGTCTATAAATGGCTCTGTGTCTTGAATGGTCACATTGCCGCCAATTTTATCATCAAAAGCCAACTCATTATAGTTTTGCATATTTTGCATACTATTTACGTTGATATTTGTAAAATGTGTTGCGCTAAATAAGTCGGTTACAATTTCGGTTGTATTTTTAGTAAACACATAGCCAGTGTAAAGCATTGGCAAGAACACATTAACAATAGCCATATCCGTATCAATTGATGTTGTAATTTTAATATCGTTGTAGGCGATTGCAAGAATGCTTTGTACAAAGCTATCCACATTTATATCATCGCTTGCAACTTCTTGAGTTATATCAAATTTGTTTTGTACGGTTCTAACCATATTATTATCCGCCACATAGCAGACGTCAATACACACTCCACCTTTTACCGTTAAAAATCTGTCGTTTACTTCCACAGCATCAACATAAGCACTTGGACAAACCGACAAAACCTTGTTTACACCCTCTTTTATTTCAACATCAAAGGTTTGGTCAAATTTGTTTTGCACAACACCAGCAAATGTTGAATAATTTATTAAATCCTTTTTAGTGAAAAAGTTATCACCTGCCACATCAACTAAAACATTGTTTGTTTCGCTGTATATTGCATCAATTGTACTTTCTAAAATAGCAACAACTCTAATTTCACCGCCCAAAACATCGGTTTTTACATCAACTACATTTACCGCAACAACCGGCACTAATGTGTTTTCTTGCCCTAGCGGATATGTTTCTTTAAATTCCGCAGTGTAGTCCATTGCCATAGGCTCGTTGTTTTTGTTTACATATATTGCTTGAAATGAAACGTAACCAGTGTAATTAATATCCTTGCCCACAATTTCGGTGTTTGTCACATATGCTTTTGCGTTGCTACAAACAACCCTATCCACTTCGTCTGAAATAGGCAATTTACAATCAATTTGCGCTTGTGTACTTCCTAAATTTTTTCTATAACTTGCTGTAATTTTTTCGAAGTTTGGTTCGAATGCCATATTAAAACCCCCTAAAAGTTTTGTTGTTATATTGTATTAAGGGAGTTTTTTAATTATAACTTAATCCTATAAAAAATTTACAAAAACTTTATGTCGCCACACATAACATCGCTATACGAAAAACTCTTTCTGTCTAACTCCACTTTTTCAAGCGGTTCTATTGTAAACATTTGCGAATAAACCTGATTAATAACAATTGGCACTTTTACTATTTTATTTCGCCCCCTATTTATTTCACACAACACGGTTTTTCCATACATATTTTCTATGCTTTGTTTTATTTCGGAATACGACATAACTTCCACCTTTCCTTTTTAGCATTATTTCCAAATTCTGCCAAAATTATGCATCGCGTGTGGTTATAAAAAATGAGCCACATAAATTGGCTCATTTTTAAAATGGTTTTCAATACCTAAAAATCCTCATCTTCGTCATCATCGTCTTCATCATCGTCGTCATCGTCATTGTCTTCATCGTCGTCATCTTCATCGTCGTCAATATCATCGTCGTCAATATCATCGTCGTTTATCGAATCATCAAAGTCGTCATCTAGATCATCGTAATATTCTTCCTCTTCCTTCTCTTCATCGGCAAAATCTTCATCTAAGTCTTTAGCAAAGGCGTTGTCCATTTCTTCACTAATTTCGTCATTATCCTCAACAGGAAGCAAATCTAAATCATCGTCATCTTCTTCGGTTTGATTTTCAACAACAGATTTCCAATCAACATCTTCGTCCTTATCATAGGCAAGTTGTTCTTCTTGGCAAGTTGGGCAAATAGTTTCGCCTTCGCTTAAATAGTTAACTTTGCAGATTGGGCAAAGTTCCATTCCTTCCTCAAAATCATCTAAGTCGTTTTCCTCTAAGCATCCAGCCTTCATTTCCTGCTTACAAACATCGCAGTACTTGTCTTTTTTAAGAATATAATTCAATTCACATCTTGGACATTTTATGTATTGTGATTTCATAATAGTCTCCTTAATTTTTAACTTACATTATTATACACTATATAATAATTTTGTAAACTAATTATTACATAAAATTTCCAAAAAATATTATTTTATAATTATCAAGCTATTTTAAGCACCTTCAATCAACATTTTGTCTGCTACAAGTGCAATGAATTCGCCATTTGTAGGCTTTTCATTGTTGCTATAAACTCTTACGCCAAACAACGAATTAATGTTTTCAATTTTTCCCCTGTTCCAAGCAACTTCTATTGCGTGACGAATAGCGCGCTCTACTTTGCTAGAACTGGTTTCAAAGCGTTCAGCAATGCTAGGATACAATCTTTTTGTAATGGAGTTTATGATATCTGGATTATCAATAGCCATTTTAATTGCTTCTCTTAAAAACTGATAGCCCTTAATATGCGCTGGAATGCCAACCGTAATAAATATGTTTGTAATTTTCTCTTCAAGCTGCTTGTTTCTAATTGGACGCTTTCTAAGTTCCATATTGTCGTCGTTATTTAAAATCTCTTCTATTCTAACATCTAAAAGCTTGTAATCAATTGGCTTAATCATATAATAATTTACACCAAGCGAGAAAGCACGCTTTATAAACTGGTCTTCAAATATTGCCGAAGCAACAATAATTTTTGGACAATTTTCCATTGCTTTAAGGTTTTCAATTAAATTGTAACCGTCGGTATTGGGCAAAATTAAGTCTGTTATCACAATATCCACATCATTGGCTTTAATATATTCCAACGCTCTATTTACATCGTTAAAATTTTCTTCCACTTGTACATTTTCGTTTGCGGCATAATAATCTTTAATGCCTTTTTGAAGTTCGTCGTTGTTATCTACAACTACAATTTTAAAATTTTTCATTTTATATCTTTTCCTTTTTGTTTTTTTGTTACACCTATGTTAGCACCTAAAAATTAATTGTCCAACACAAACCAACAACATATTTTGTAGTAACTTAAAAAATTTTACACAAGCAATTAGAAAATTGTCGAAAATACTTAGAAATAATAGTTATAGTTCGTTTTATAAAACATTAACCAATTAAAAAAGTCTTTTTATATTATTTAAAATGAATTTAAACTTTTTAAAATGAAAAGAAAAAATCACCACATTTCGTGATGATTTTAATGATATATTATAATATTATATATTTATTAGTATATCCATTTATCTTTTTTGCCAGTTGTTTCGTCGGCAGTTGGTTCGGCTGGAAGATGATTCTTATCCATAACACCAACAAACTCTGCAACCTTTTCACCTGTTAGAAGGTCAATGCGGTTTAGATAATAAGATTTAATTTCTGTTTCTTTGCCATCAGCATCGGTTTCTTTAGTAGCAGATGTATAGCTTGCAAAGATATAAACAAATCTATCGTCGTTTTGGTCGCCAATATCCACTGTGTTTACATCGGACAACATAAATGTTTTGCCGCTAGCATCACCAACATTACTTACCGTTTCAGTTGTTCTTTCTGTTAAATTAACACGTTTTAATAGCGAGCTATCGATGTAGTAAACATAGTCACCACGAACGCCAACAACTGTAGAGATGTTAGAAGCAACTGCTGTTGGAACTGGAGCTCCATTTATATTTGTAATTAATACTAATTCTTTATCACTATTTAGCGCTGCTACACTATATGGGTTTCCGCCAGCAATGAAGTAGTAATTTGAATAATCTGTATCGCTAAGTTGAATAGGTTTGTTTGAATTACTATTTAAACTTTCACTTGCATTTTGTGCATACAAGTAAGCAATGCTATTTTTTGCTGTATAATAAATTTTGTTGTTGCTGTACCCCACAACTGTGTAGGTTAAAACTTTGCTTTGTGAGTCTTCATAAGCAGTTTCTGTGCCGCTAACAAAACTTGCACGGCAAAGCAAATTGCCTGATGTTGAGAAGCCTTTTTCGTCTTCACCAATAGCACGAGTGTAATATACAAAGTCGTTTAGTGGTGTTGTGCTATCATTTAAAACAACACTCGTTGTTTCTTTGGCAAGTTGCTTTGTAACAACTTTTTTGCCTTCAAAGTAAACTGAAGTTACTTTTTTGTCTTCTATAACAACTAAATATGCGTTTCCGTTGTAGTTATATACTTTCCATTCGATATCTTTAACATCTTCACCACTAACATAAAACTCTTTGTTTCCTGTTCCGTCTATTTTAATGCGGTTAAACGAAACCCTATCATTTTGAAGTTTGCCATCTGCATTTTTTTGCATATATGGTGTGCCATAGTAAATGTAATCGCCAACAATATAAAATCCGCCATTATCAAAACCAACAACTTTAGGAACAACGCGTTCGGTGCTAGTTAAAAAGCCATTGTCGTCTTTTGAAATTTTAGAACCATCTAGTTTTGTGCGATATATTGCGCCATAGGTTACTTTTCCAAAAACGTTATCTTTTTTGTAGTTTGAAAGGCTGGTCGTGTAATCGCTTACAAAGCCATTTGTGTAGTACAAGTAATCGCCTTTCACAACCGCATATCCGCCATTACCATAAATTTGGGCATCTGTGGCTGGGTTATCTTTCAATCCTGATTTGCCGCACGCACACAAAAGTGTAGCACACAAACAAATCACTAAAACCAAGTTTGTTATAAATTTTTTCATATTAACTCCATAAAAATCTAGAAATATTATTAAATGCAAAATTATATTAGCAAATTATTTGGTTTAAGTCAATTATTTTAATTTACATTTATATATAAGTATAACCTTTTTTGGAATTAATACACATTATTTTACATTGCCATATCATCAATCAACACGGTTTCGCCAGTGCTAGAGTTTTGAAACATCACCCAAAAGCCAATTTCTGGATTATTTGTATCACAAGGCAACCACTGGCTGTACTTTTTCATATCTTCTGGTGGTTCAACTCCAAATGTACCTGGAACACCATAAGCAATATATTTTAAATTATCATTTTCGTAAATAAGCCCAAATATGTACTGCTTTCCAGTGTTGTCATAGTCCACCCTAACCCACTTAGAATTAGGAATAATTTTTGCCAAGTTTTCATCTAACGGATACTTTGAAAACAACTCTTCTATTTGCCCACTAATAAGCTCAAAAAAGTCTTGCGTCTCATTTAATTCTTTGTCTATAGTTTCGTTAATTTCTTCGTCTGAGGCTTCAAAAAGCTGCGATTTATCCTTTACTAAATTCTGCTCGGTTTGAGTTGCAATATTTGCACTTTGCATAGTACTATTTTCACTGCTATGCAAAGTGTTAATTTGCGGCTTTATTTCAGGTGTTTTTTGCTGTTGTTTTAAAACTAGATTTTGTTTATTTAGCTTTGCAACAACATCTTTACAAAACTCCGCTTTTTCACCGCTCACACCCCACAAAAGAGGCTTATACTCATCGCCTAAATGACTACATAAAACACAGCCTAATTTTGCGTCTATATTAAAATCGTTATCCAGTTTAAACATAAAAGAGTTTTCGTTTAAAAACACATTTTGCTTTACAATTTTTTCGCCGTTTACCTTAATAGCAAGCACAAGGTTGTTGTTATTAAAATCGTAAGCTTTAATACTTCCAAATACTCCACTATTGTTTTTTTCTATACTAAAAACAGCCATACCCTTATCTAAATTTTGCTTGTTTGTTAAAAGTAAGGTTTTTTTATAAAATCCCAAATTATCCCTCCTAAACACATACTATTTAATTATATATTAGCTGGAACAAAAAATGTTTAACACAAATTTAAAATTTAGTGCGTAATTTGTTTTTTTATGTATAATAAGTATGAAAAAACCCAAAGTATTAATTTACACCTTAATTTTAGATGTTTTTTTTACTTTAGGTTTTAATTTTAACAATTGCTAAATTTTATTTAATTTCGTTAATAAGGTTGCTTAAATCTACAAACTGCTCTATTTCTAAGGCTTCACCGCGAACGGACGGCGATAAATTTAGTTTTTCAAATAATGTTGTTATTTGCTCAGTTGTTAGTTTTAATGACGATTTTAAATTATTTGCAAGTGTTTTACGTCGCATTTGAAAAGCCGCTTTAATAAGGTCGTTTAACAATTTTTCATTTGCAATATCATATTTTTTTACAAAGTCTATTCTAACAACAGCACTATCTACATTAGGGGCTGGCGTAAACATATTTCTTTTTACAATGCGGGTTATTTTAACATTTGCTCTGTACTTTATTTGTGCCGTAATTGCACCATAGTTTGCAGTGTTTTCGGCAGCTGTAAGCCTTTCGGCAACTTCTAGTTGAACCATAATAACCAATCTTTTTAGTCGTTTTGCTTCTTCTAAAAACTTGAATATTATTGGTGTTGTTATGTAATATGGTAAATTTGCAATAATCACATAATCGTCGCCAAGTTTTTCTTCAATATCGCTTGTTTTTTCGCTCATCACATCTTTAAACACAATCTCGGCATTTTCTACACCGTTTAGTGTTTCTCTTAGTAGCGGCTTTAGGTTTGTGTCAATTTCATAACCCACCACTCTCTTTGCTTTTGCTGCAATTTGTTTTGTAAGAGTGCCAGCACCACAACCAATTTCCAAAACCGTTGTGGTGTTGTTTATGCCCGCATCGTCCACAATTGCGTTTAGTAAATTTGTATCAAAAATAAAGTTTTGACCAAACTTTTTATTGAATTGAAATCCGTGTTTTTTAATAACTTCAATACTCATTATTTACCTATTTTTTTAAACAAATTATATACATTTTTATCGGTTGAATCAATTATGTTTTTAATGTTTGTCATTTTAACATCTGCAATGTGTTGTGCAACATATTTAACATACTTTGGCTCGTTTACAACCTTGCCACGAAATGGCTCTGGTGTTAGATATGGACAATCGGTTTCTAGCACAAACTCATCAAGTTGTGCTTTTTTAATTATTTCGGTGGATTTTTTTGCGTTTTTAAATGTTGTAACTCCGCCAAAACTCACAATAAGTCCTAGCTTTCTAGCTTCCTTAAAAACTTCTACACTTTCGTTAAAACAATGCCAAATTCCGCCGTTGTTTAGTAGGTTTTTGTGCTGTTTTAACAATTCTAGCGTATCACCAACTGCGTCACGCGAGTGAATTTGAACAGGAAGGCCATATTCGTTTGCAATTTCAAGCTGCCTTACAAATATTGCTTTTTGTTTATCTATATTATCCTTAGTTGTGTGATAATCTAACCCAATTTCACCCACTCCAACAACTTTTGGGTCGTTTAAGTATTTAAAAATACTTTCATCGTATTCGTCTACATAATCGGGATGAAACCCAATAACCGCGTACACATTGTCATATTTTTTAGCAAGCTCAATGGTTTTTAATGCGGATTCTTTGTCACATCCCACCGATATTACAAGACTTAAGCCGTTATCTTTAAACTCCCTAATCATTGAGTCAACATCGGCGTAATGCTCGTCTATTAAATGTGCGTGTGCGTCTATCATTAACAAATCTCGCTTCCGCTAGGCAAGTCTTTTTCTATGGTTGTTAGACAAAGGTCTTCGCCATTTTCGGCACACAAAACCATTCCGCTGCTTTCAATTCCGCGAAGTTTTATTGGTTTTAGGTTTGTAACAACAAGCACCTTTTTGCCAACCATTTGTTCTGGCGTATAATATTTTGCTATTCCGCTTACAATTTGGCGAACATCGTCACCAATTTTTATTTGACTAACCAAAAGTTTGTCCGATTTTTCCACTTTTTTGCATTCCAAAATCTCGCCAACTTTAATTTTAACCTTATCAAAATCGTCTATTGTAATATATTCTTCTTTTTGTTCCATTTTTTGTACTTTTTCTTGTTCCTTATTATATTCTTCAAGTTGTTTTTGTTTTACAACATCGGCTTTCGTCATAATTTCTTTAATATCCAAACGTGGGAAAAGCACATCCACTTTTTCTGCCACCTTAACTTCTTTTAACAAGCCAAACTTTTTTAAGTCGTCATATTTACGCTCTTCTACCCCAAGTTGATTTAGCACTTTTTTACAAGTTTCTGGCATAAACGACGAAAGTAATGATGTGCCAATTATTATGGTTTCAGTTAGATTGTATAGCACGGTTTCAAGCCTTTTTAAACTGCTTTCGTCTTTTGCAAGTTTCCAAGGCTCGGTTTCATCAATATATTTGTTTGCACGTTTAAACACAGCAAAGATTTCCGATAGCGCATCTGAAACTTTTAATGCTTCCATTTTTGCAGCCACTTTATCGCGTGCATTCGCGGCTACTTCAATTAAGCTTTCATCAACCACATCACTTACGCCGCCATTTTTAACCACTCCGCCAAAATATTTGTTACTCATTGCTATTGTACGACTTACAAGGTTTCCGTAAATATTTGCTAGGTCGGTGTTTGTGCGGTCGGTTATTAAATCCCAACCAACCAAGCCGTCATCAGCTAAGCCCATTTCGGACAATACATAATATCTAACCGCATCTACGCCAAAAACATCAGCCAAGTCATCAAAATACAACACATTGCCCTTTGACTTGCTCATTTTTTCGCCATTTTGCAACAACCAGCCGTGTCCGTAAATACGTTTTGGCAAAGGAAGCCCCAACGCCATTAACATAATTGGCCAATAAATGATGTGGAACCTAATAATATCTTTTCCAACAACTTGCAAATCTGCTGGCCAAAATTCGTTAAACTTTTTGTCGCTGTTTCCGTCTACATCGTAGCCTAAGCCAGTAATATAGTTTGAAAGCGCATCAATCCACACATATACCACGTGTTTTGAGTCGAAATTTACAGGTATGCCCCATTTGAAACTTGTACGGCTTACACAAAGGTCTTGAAGACCGCTTTTAATAAAGTTGTTAATCATCTCGTTTTTACGCGATTCTGGCACAACAAAATCTGGGTGCGAATTATAATATTCCACCAATTTGTCAGCATATTTGCTGGTTTTAAAGAAATAACATTCTTCTTTTTGCTTAACCACTTCTCTTCCGCAATCTGGGCATTTGCCGTCTATAAGCTGCGATTCTGTCCAAAAGCTCTCGCAAGGTACACAATACAAACCTTCGTAAGAACCCTTGTAAATATCACCTTGATCATAAAGTTTTTTAAAGATTTTTTGCACTTGTTTTTCGTGATAAGCATCTGTGGTTCTTATAAACTTATCATAACTTACATTTGCTCTATCCCAAAGCTCTTTTATTTCTCCTGCAATTTTATCCACAAACTGTTTTGGTTCCATATTGTTAATGCGAGCTTTTTCGCCTATTTTTTGCCCGTGTTCATCTGTTCCAGTTTGGAAAAACACATTGTAACCTTGCTTGCGTTTAAACCTTGCCAACGCGTCAGTAAAAATAGCCTCATATGTATTTCCAATATGCGGTTTTCCTGATGTGTAAGCAATAGCTGTTGTAATATAATAATTTTTATTCATTTTATCACGTCCTTTTGTCATATGATATTTTACCACAAATTATATCGCGTGTAAAGAAATAATATTATTTAAAACCGCAATAAAACAAGCATTTTACGCTATTAAATATTAAGGGGGACAAGCATATGAACATTATTTGGATAGCAATTTTAGTGGTTGGTCTGGGACTGCTACTATTAAACCGCCCCGAACTTGCGTTTGCATCCATTCAAACTGGCAGCGAAAAAGCAATTGCTTTGTGCTTAAAACTATGGGCAATTTATGCAATATGGCTTGGACTGCTAAACATTTTAGAAACTACAAAACTAGACAAAAAAATTGCCAAGCTTATGTCGCCCATCATAAAATTCTTAATTGGCGAAACCGACGAATACACCCAAAACCAAATTGCCATTAACCTTACAAGCAATCTACTTGGAATGGGAAACGCGTGTACTCCTAGCGGAATTAACGGAATGGCTGGGCTGAGCAAAGGTCAGTTGTACATTACAAACGCGATGGCGATGTTTATGATTTTAAATGTTACCAGCCTTCAACTTATCCCAACCACAGTAATTAGCTTGCGCATAACTCACGGATCGGCTAGTGCTGCAGATATAATTTTGCCCACACTAATAGCAACAATCGCCAGCACCGCGATAGGAATAGTTTTAATAAAAATGTGCAAGAAAATTTTTAAGGACAAAAAATTATGAGCTCTTACATAATTCCATTTTTTATAATCTTCATTTTAATTTATTGCTTGTTTAAAAAAATAAACGCCTACGACGCTTTTGTAAAAGGCAGCAAAACTTCGTTTGATTTAATACTTACTAGCCTTCCATATATTGTTGCAATTTTTATTGCACTAGAAGTTTTTTCTGTGTCGGGGCTTAGCACTTTTATTGCAAACTTACTAAACCCTGTATTTAGTTTTCTGGGCATTCCTAGTGAGTTAACAGAAATGATTTTAATAAAACCTTTTAGCGGTTGCGGAAGTCTTGCTGTGCTTGAAAACATCTTTACAAAATATGGCGTGGATAGTTATCTTGCGCGTGCAGGCTGTGCAATTGCTGGCAGTAGCGAAGCAATATTTTATGTAACCGCAGTGTATTTTGCAAAAACAAATGTAAAACATTTTAGATATGCCATTCCAGTGGCTCTAATTGCAAATTTGTTTGGTGCGGTTGTTGGCTGTTGGGTTTGCAAATTTATTTAGTTAAAAAAAACGATTAGTTTTAACTAATCGTTTTTTATTACTTTTTTATACACAACATCTTTTTTTACGCCACGCTCTTTTGCAACTTTCTTAATGGCATCATTTTTACTCATTCCACTTTTAATACATTCTTCCACTTGTTCGGTTATCGTCTGTGTAAAAATCTTTTCGGTGTTCTCTTTTGGTTTTACAATAAGCACAAATTCACCCTTTATTACACCAGCATATCCTTTAGATAATGTGGAAAAACACACTTCTTCAAACCTTTTACTAATTTCACGCACAACACATATTTCCCTATCGCCTATGACAGAAAGTATGGAGTTTATGTCAGAAACTATGCTATGTGGTGACAAATAGAATATTAATGCGGAATTTATGTCTTTAAATTCATTAAGCAATTTTTTTATTTCACTTGTTTTATTTGGCAAAAAACCAATAAATATAAATGGTGGTTTAAAGCCGCTTAAAATGTATGCATTAATGAGTGCCGATGGGCCGCTTACAACTGTGTATGGCAAATCATTTTTAATTAATTCGTTAACCAAAATATTCCCAGGGTCGCTTATGCAAGGCATACCCGCATCGGAAATAACAGCAATGTTTTTGCCGTCAACTTGGTCTGAAATTAATTTATCTATCATACTTTTTTCGTTAAATTTATGATAGCTAACAAGCGGTTTTTTAATGTTGTAGTGATTAAGTAAAACCGAACTTGTGCGCGTGTCTTCACACGCAATATAATCTACGCTATTTAAAATTTCAACCGCATAATATGTAATTTCTTTTAAATTGCCAATTGGAGTTCCTACAAAATAAACCATATTAGTTGCGGGTTATTACAAGCCCGCTTCTACCTCCTTTTTTTGCTTCAACCAAAACCACGCTCGCACCTTTTTCACTGTGCAGCAGTTTTAGTTTTTTAGGTTCTAGTCCATATTTTCTACAATACACAAAAATATCTGGCAAACGTTCTTCTTTATTCACAACATAAAACTTTCCACCAAATTTTAATAAAATGCTAGCTTCTTTTATAATCTCTTCCAGCGTTACTTTTATTTCATGTTTGGCAATTTTTATGCTTTCCTTTTCTGGCAAAATCCCTGTTTTTTTGTATGGCGGATTACACACCACAACATCGTAGCCAGTTCCTATTATCTTGTTTACATCTTGAAGTGGCGCATTAACAACATCAACAAACTCTTGCTGATTGTTGTACTCTATGCTGCGTTTTGCCATATCGGCAAATTTTTCTTGCAGCTCTACACACACAACTTTTTTGCAATCGTGTTTTGTTTGTATTAAAATGCCCACAATTCCACAGCCGCTGCAAAGGTCCACAACCCTATCGTTTGGTTTGCAATTTGCAAAGTTTGCAAGCTGCACACTATCGGATGTAAAGCAATAATCTAGCGGGTCTTGAATTACAAATTTGCCGTTTATTTGCAAATCATCTAGCCGCTCGTTACTTTTTATTAGGTTTTTCATTTTTATTGTTTTCCAATTTCTTTACATTTTCTACGGGTTTTACCGCAATCTCTTCAAGCGGATATTCTTCCATTTTAACCGCATCGTCGCTTACAAATTTTACTGTTACGGTTTGTTTTAGAAGGTTGTTGTACACCACAGTTCCTTCGCCGTCTTTAGTGGTTACTCTGCTATTTAGTTTTGGCATTTTGGCATTAATTTCGTTGTAATAATCGTTTTCGTACGCCAAACAACACATAAGCCTACCGCAAATTCCACTAATTTTGCTTGTGTTTAGCGAAAGCCCCTGCACTTTTGCCATTTTAATGCTTACCTTATCAAAGTCGTTTAGATACTTTTTGCAGCAACATTCTCTGCCGCACTCGCCTATTCCGCCCACAAGTTTAGCTTGGTCGCGAATGCCAATTTGGCGCAACTCAATACGCATTTTCAACACTGTGGCTAGGTCTTTAACAAGATCTCTAAAATCAACCCTATCTTCGCACACAAAGTCTATAATCACTTTTTGTCCGTCTAGTGTGAAAGATGCATCAACAACCTTCATATCCAAGTTGTATTTTTTTATGAGTTTGTTGGTTTCCTCTATGGCTTTTGTGCGTTTTTTGTTAAGCTCGTCCATTTTTGCTAAGTCTTTTTCTGTTGCTATGCGACTAACAGAAACAAGGGGCAATATTAGATTGTCCTCGTTTTCTTCGTACACATCGGTGGCAACAAAACCAATTTCTTTGCCGCGCGATGTTTCAACAACAACGCGAGTACCTTTTTCTAGCCCATCTATTGGCATAAAAGTGTACACTTTGCCCGCTTCTTTAAATCTCACCCCAACTACTTTCGGCATAAATATTTAACCTCCAAAATACCCATTAGCAGTCCGTCTAAAACCGCATTTAAGTTACAATTACTTTTTATTTTTTTAATTCCGTCGTTAACCTTTTGGCTAATAAGCCCTATTTCGCGACGTGAAAGCCCCACGCTTTCGCCATTTGCAGATTTTGCCATTAATTCACCCAAATACTCGGTCAGCAAGTTTAAAAACTCTTCCAAATCATTGGTTATGGCTAATATTCTGCAACCTGTGGCAAGCACATTTTCACTAGAATTCAACTGCAAAACAACTTCTTGACACATATTTTTTAACTGCATTAAATTAGGATTTTTTAAAAACTTGTTTGCACCTGTTACACTTCCGCCCGAAAGCTCAGCAATCTCTTTTGCTTCCGCTTGCGATTTATTAAATGCACGCGTTATGTATGCTTCAAGTTCGTGCATTTCTACTTGCGGAATTGTGACCTTTTTACAGCGCGATTTTATGGTTGGCAACACATTAGTTTCATTGCTGGTAGTAACCAAGAAAACAACGCTTTTAGGCGGTTCTTCAAGCGTTTTTAGCAGTTTGTTTTGCGCCTGAATTGTTGCCAAGTCAAAGTTTTTTAAAATGTATATTTTTTTTTCCGCTTCCAACGGCAAAATATAGCTTTCGCTTACAATTTTATTAATATCGTCCACAACAATTGGTTTGTCGTTAGTGGGATATGTTTCCACGTCACTGTGCGTTCCGTTTTTTACTCGTGTACAGGTTGTACAGCTAAAGCACGGTTCAGCTTTATCGCAAAGTATTTCGCACGCAACAAATCTTGCATACTCGTTAACCAATGTTTGATCGGTGGAAATTAGCAAGTATGCATGGTTAAGCATTCCGCTAAGTTTGTCACGTTGTATTAATTTATGTAGATTACTCTGTAAATATAAGGTTTCCATAGTTCCATTTTAGCACAATTATGCCCAAAAACAAATATTTTTTTAATAAATCCGCCCCATTTTATGGTTTTTCTTTTATTTTTTTGCCAAAAATATTGACACGCTGCCACAAAATTTAATATAATACCTATGCTGTTTAAAAAACTTATAGTATTTCATACTTTTTAAACACAAATTTGCTTTTACTGCGTTTACTACAAAAGTCTTTATAAAACTCAATTTTATAAAAACATTTTATCATAAAAGGCAATCGCTATTAGATTTAAAACACAATGTTTTATCACAACAAACCCCGTTATACACTTTAAAAAATCAATATTTACTTTGTTACGCAATTACTTCACTACTCTATCAACCCAAACAAAACATTTATAACCGTAAGAACATTTGGTTCGTGCTGGTGTGGCTCAGCGGTAGAGCACCACCTTGGTAAGGTGGGGGTCACGGGTCCGATTCCCGTCACCAGCTCCATTAAACAAAAGTCGCTAAAACGCCGATAAATAAAGGCTTTTAGCGATTTTTTATTTGCAAATTTTAAGGGCACGACTCTCTTTAAAAAATACATTAGGTACACAAAATTGTCATTTTAGGTACACAAAACCCGCATAAAAAAAGACCGAAAATTGAACCCCTCAACTTTCGGTCTAATTCTCCCTAAAACTACCCAAAACTACTACATTAGGTACACGATAAATATTAACCCTTGATCTTTTTGTTATTAATAATAGAATAAATTTCTTTTATTTTATTATCAATTTCATTAAAAACCTGAGATTGTTCTGTAGAATCTTTTATTTTTTCTAAAAGAAGTGTCACATAATCTTCTAGTTCTGTTAGTTTTTTTGTTAATTTATCATAAAATTTTTCATCATGATATTTGAAATACAATGAATTTTTTTTCATCTCAACAATTATTTCATTAAATTCAACGCCACCAGTTAAGACACCTCTTCCATTAAATTTCAATTGTCTTCTGTAAAATGGTATTTTTGATATTAAATACTCATCAAATATTTTTTCACAAATGTTCGAATTTAAATTTATATTGTTTATTTTTATACTTGTTCTTATTTGTAATATTGCAATAATGATAGTTGCAACAAATGAAATAATGGATAAAATTAGCGCACAAATTTCCATTCTAAGTCACCCCTCTCTTCACACTAAACAATCCACAACGAATTTTTGGAAGTTATTTATTGATGAGTCGATTTTTACATTTTGTTCAATTCCAACAATGCCAAAGCACTCAACAAATTTTTGAAAAAATCCTTGAATAAATGATGTCGCGACATATTTTATTCTTTCAGGAAAAATTATTTCATAACTTTCGCCAAATATCACTTCTTTAACTTGTTTTTCAAATTCTTCAGCACCAAACTTATTGCCGGCTAAACTTGTCAATGTTTTGTCAAATTTTAACTCTATTTTAATCATCATTATTCTCCTTTTTAAAAACGAATGTTAAATTATATCCTGTTCCTATTATATTCAATGGTGTTTGTTTTAATGAATCAGTACTTGGTGGTAATCTAAAGTCATTTTCTTCATTAAATCCAACCCATTTCTCCTCATCTTGTGAAATATAATTTTTTATAAAAAACAAACAATTATTTCCTGATACCACATAACAAATATTAGAAACGGAAGATTCTTGCAGTCTTTCTATCAGCCTTGTAAGTCCTCTTCCTCCCGTCAAAACTGAATTTTTTCTACTAGTAATTTTATTTTGAAAAGCGGACATCATGTAAAACTGATTTTTTGTATAAATATCAGAAAAATAATTAGTATGCATGTCTTTTATATTTTTAAGCTTTTTGTGTTGTTCTGATAAATTGGTATCACTCTCTATCATTTTTTCAATATCAAAACCTAGTATTTTTTTAGAAAAATTTACTATTGCAATATTAACAGCAACAAATTCTTCAGATTGATCATTCCCTTTGTAATATGGATTTCTTGACACATCTATATCGACTAAACAATCCGATAAAGAATGTTCTATTGCGTTATCTATTAGTTCAACGGAAATTTCAGATGCTTGTTGAGCATATTCTTTGCTAATTCCACAATTTTGTAAAAATTGAGATAATTCATCCATAACAAATGATACAGTATCAGGTTTTTTAGTTTGTTCATCATAATCGACAACTTTACGATAATGATACATTGTTAATGTTTTATTAAATAAGTTCTCATATTGAACAACATCTTCTGTATAGTTTAAGCATGAATCTATTATTCCTTCAGTAAAAATATTATGACAACATTGATTAAAAATAAGAGACATTTTTCTTTTTTTTACTATTTTTTCATAATAAACCAAGCATTCAAGTAAAATGTATGTAAGTTTATCTGCAAATTGTATTTTATTTTCAAATATGATATTAAGCTTTAAAAATTTTAAATTATTAAATTTCTTATCAACTGTATTAAAAAAAGAAATAAGTCTTTTTAGTTCGGAAAAATCAAAATAAGTTGCCTTTGACTTATAATCAATAATATTCTTATTTTTTATGTGTGAAATTGAAATTGTCCCTTTATTTGCATCTTCTATCAAAAATAAGTTTTTCATATAAATATATAATAACATATTTTTCTTATTTTGTACACTTTTTAGCAAAATTTACATTTCCATATCACTTTCACGTCTGCGTTTACGTTCTTTGCGCTCTTCTAGAAGTTTTGTGAGAATTTCATCGAACTCGTCATCGTCCATATCTGCAACGAACTCATCTTTGCGTTGTTCAAGAATTTCTTCTCTTTTTTATCGTTTAAAAGCATTTGGTCTTCTTTGACTCTTTCGTTAAACTTGTCAGTTGTCTGGCGGATATATTCGCTATCAACTGAGTTATAGACAGTGATCGTAGTTTTAACATCACGGTGACCTAAAAGTTGTTGAATTACTTTGGGGTTTTCATTCATTTCAAAAAGCATATTTGAAAATGTATGGCGAAATCCATGAAAATGAATATTATAATTAGTCAATTTATGTCGTTTCTTCCAACCATCAAAAATTTTGCGACTGCCAAAATAAGTTCTTACACTTCCATCATCATTAGCAAAAATAAAGGCGTTTTTGGCGGTTAAATCAGCCGTAACATCTGGATTTGTATTTTGTCTTTCAATTTGTTTTTCTCGCCAACGTTGGAGCGTTTCAACAACAATGTCCGCAATTGGAATCTCGCGCACACTGCAAGCGGTTTTTGTGTCTGCAATGACAGTTACACGGCTTATCACTTTACCATCGTTATCAAACTTTGGGATTTGAGTAATTGCACGTTCTACTTTTAAGGTCTTATTTTCAAAATTTACATTTTCCCATTTTAGTGCCAAAGCCTCACCAATTCTAAGTCCGCCAAACATCAAACAAATGCAAAGCGGTTTAATAAAATTACCATCATCTTTCGCAAGTGCTTCCAAAAAATTTACACGTATCTCGGGAGTGAGTGCTTTATATTTGTCGCTATTAGTGTGGACTTTGTCGTGAGCCCTAACCTTAACTTTGTAAACAGGGTTTTGCGTTACCCATTTGTTGTCTATGGCGTACTCAAAAAATTGGGCGAGCAAATGTTTGTTCTTTTTTATTGTGTTGACGCTGTAATCTTGGTCAATCATATTGTTCATCACTTTTTGCACAACATAGGTGTCGACCTCGTAAATTTTCATATTTCCAATTTGTGGCTGAATGTGTAATTTGAAATTTCGAATAATACCTTCAAAAGTTCGGGGTGTTACTGCTGACTTTTTAAACACCATAAGCCACTCATTCATAAGTTCGCCAAAAGTTTGACCTTCAATCATTTCATAAGAATTGCTTCGAATTCGTCCACTAATTTCGAGCAGCTTTTTTGAAACTTCCGCTCGAGTTCGTCCATACACAACTTTTTTAATTTGTTTGCCATTTTCATTAACTCCAGTGGTAATGCTTCCAACCCAACGATTGTCACTGCTACGTCTAAAAATACTGCCTTCATTATTGGCACCGCGTGTTTTAGTTAAAACTTTGTTCTTAGCCATTTTTCACCTCGCTTGCGGTGTTGTTTAGTGTTAGCCAAGTAACAAAATTAAGCACGCTCACAACTTGTCGTTTGCCAACTTTTGTTGTAGGAAAACTTTTGCTTCTGAGCAAGTTTCTAACATTATCTCTGCCAAGTCCAGTGATTTTGATAAGGTCTTCACAATCCAAAAAATCTTTGTTGTATTTAGTTGAAATTCGGTCAACTTCTGCTTGTATTAAGTTGTTTAAATTTAGATTCGTATTGTTTAAATTCATAGTTTAAAATTCCTTTCATAGTTAAAATTTATCTCCTTTCTATACATAAATTTTTATCTCTTTCTACAATTAAAATTTTTATCTTTCTAATCTAAATCTTCTAAAATCTATCTGCTATCAAAGCAAGATGGAAGTGGTAGGTTACTACCATAAAAATAAAGTGGGTTTCACACTTGTAATTTGTTAAGGGAGATGACTCAAAAATGATGCTTTTTTATTTTTTGGCTGAATCGTAAAAATACCAGTATTTTAAAGGCATTCAAGCACTTAAAAAGTCATTTTGAGCCAATCTCTTATCCTGCTCGTTAAAATAAACGCCATTCTTCCTTTAAATTTCAATGCATAATTACAACTTTCATCATTTTTCATAATCCTTCATAATTTTAAAATATTCTATTCCTATTAGGACTTGCATAAATGTTGGTTTTGAAATAAGTATTTAAGTTATTTAATTAGTCCATATTTGCTCAATCCTCCTTTTGATGATAATTTATCTGTCTACACTATTTTCTCGTCATAATGGCTTGATTTTGGCTTTGTACATCCTTTTATAAATTTCTCACAACAAAAAAAGAAACCACAAATTGATTTCTTGATTGTTTGCCTTTCTAAAACACTGGCATGAAGTTTTGTAATCACGGCAATTAACCATGCCAGCGCTGAAAATTCTTTCTTTATTAAATTTTCTTTTCTTATCTAACAAGTATAAAATAATTAAAAATTATATTTATAAATAATATGGGAGTGGGAAGTGGTTGACATTATTTTTGTTATAGATGTTTAATTGTTTAAGTAATTTGCTTATTTACACATCAGCATATTTTTTCTTTGTTAGAGAACTATAATACTATTCAAAAAAATTCTCCCTCTATAATGCTAACCAATTGATATTCAAAATCGTTAACCCCTTTTGAGCCGTTTTTAAAAAAAGTTTAAAAATTTTTATATCCCTCTATAATGTTAACCACTCGTTCCCTAAAATCGTTGCCCATTTTTTGCCACTTTTTGAAAAAATTCTTTAATTTTTTTAATACTCTCACTTTATTAACTACATATTTTTCCAAATCGTCAGGGCATTTTTTTAAAATTTCATTAAAAAAGTAAAATTTTTTTGTTAAAATTCAATTTTTTTAAATAATACTATGTATAACGACATTACTCATAAAACATAATGAAAATCAAATAATTGAAAGCAATCATTAGATGACAAATAATTATTACACTTTAATTCGTTATTTAAATAAAAAGCATAATCCAAGCGGTGCAAAACTTGCAATGATTCATGCTAAAAGAAAAGGTCTAGAAATAATAAATCTCCACGAAGAGTAGGACGAACCAATTTATGGTATAACAAAAGAATAAAGGGAAAATATTTGGATAACTTATTTACAAAATATAAAAAGAACAACTAAAAAGTTGCTCTTTTTTATAAAATTTATTTTTACTAGAAGTTGCTATTGCACTTTTAATTCACGATAGGATTTTTTCTTTCACTTTCCATTTTTGTTAAACAACTATTTATCGCTTCAAAAAACTAGGTTACAGTTTTTATATGGTTTATAAATAATCCACTAATCTACAAAATTTATCTCATCAAAATTAATTGTGTTAAATATTTTTTCTCTATGATATTTCATATATTTTTCAGTTCCAGGTTGAAGGTGATAAGATGTTAGTTCAATTAAATTTAATCTTTTTTTATTTAAGTTAGACAAAAATGGGGAAATCAATAATTTACCCTCACTATTAAATGTAATAAAACCTAAATCAAATAGTGTGTGATATGTTGGGGTAAGTACTATACCATTTTTCACATCATATTTTTCACTTTCATCACAATCACAGTATGGTTTAACATGACAAGCCACCAATAATCTATCGTCAGACACCTTTGTAATTAAACAAGCAGGCATTTTTTCTAATAAAGCAAGTCGATACTGAGTTTGTTTTCTCCTATATTTTTCCTTGACTTCTTTTTCTTCTTCTTGTGTATTAGCATTACTTTCCGCAACAACGGATTGCTCATCTAAAGAATCTCTCTTAGTAGGATCAATATAGAATATTGGTTTCATATAGATATAAAGCTTTTTAGTTTCTTCATCTTGCAATTTTACAAAAGTAATGACCGTCATTCTTGGTAAACAAATTTTTCTTAAAAATGAATAATTATTTCTATTTTTTGCATTTGCTAATAAAACCAAATAATATCTATGCCCCCTATCATATGTTTTTCTAAAAGTCACTCTTATTTGTTCTTGCTCAATATTCATTGTGTCATTTAATTTTTCTTCATATAAAGAAGAAATATTATGTTGGTATTCTCTTGAAGGATTTTTATATTCCTCTTTAGAATCAATCATATAATTTACTAAATCAGACTTTAACATAAAAAAGCATTCAATTTTATCCAAATCAAAAAAATCATCTAATAATTGTTCATCGTGTCCTGCATATAATCTTGCTTCTCCCATGCCTGTCGTTCCTGCAATTTTTAAAGATCTATCAGCAGCAGAATCTACATAATTTATATCAATAGCATCTATTCTTTTGAAACTCATAACCTATCCTCCTAATCAAACACACCGGTTTTGATAATTTGCTTTAGTACAGCCATCATAACATCTACAACAATAGAATTGCCAGCTTGCTTAAATACCTGCATAGATGATACAACGATTTTGAAATCATCAGGATATCCCATCAATCTTAATGCTTCTCTATCTGATAAAGATCTCAGTATTTTTTCGTTACCATTATTCTTTACTGTAATATAATTGTCAACTCCAGCTCTATGATGTTGGGTCATTGTTCTAAGCAATGTTCTTGCAATTTTTAAGTCAGTTTGTGTAGATGTTCTAAAATTTTTAGTACCCGATGAAAGCACATAATCCCTAACTTTAGGAGTGAGATAAAACTTTTTATCAACTTTACCTTTGTACTTTTCAACGATTAAATTACCATTGGTTTTATCATAAGTGAAATGTCCAAAAGCACAATTATCTTCTAAAAAATCTTGCATAGTGTATTTTAGATTCTCAACACCTATTTTTTCAGGATATTCAAAATCATTTTTAGTATGTAAATCTTCTCTTATTCCAATAACAAATAGTCTTCTTCTATTTTGGGGTATACCGTAATCTGCTGCATTTAAAATTTCAGGTTCAGTTATACGATAATGTAATGTATTTTTAAAAATGTCTTTAATTTTTTTCCATGTTTTTCCGCCATCATGAGTCGTTAATCCTCTAACATTTTCATAAATAAATACTTTTGGTTTAACCTCATTGACTATACGAGCATATTCATAAAATAATGTTCCTCTTGCATCTTCTAAGCCACCTTTGAAACCGACACTTGAGAAAGATTGGCAAGGACTTCCCCCAACTAATAAATCAACTTGTCCTTCATAATCTCTTCCATCCATTAATCTTACATCAAAATGAAAATCATCTGGATTAATAGAGTAGTTTGCCATATAACTTTCTTTCACATAGTTTCTTTTACGACTTGCAGAAGAATATAGGTTATCGACATAATCTTTTTTTTCTTTTTTATTTTTCATTAGAAAAATTTTATTTCTTTCATTTTCAATATCAATACCTATTTCAATATCTCCATTATCACAAGCAAATACAATTTCATGTTCTAGGTTTAATCTTTTTAAGGATTGCTCAATCGCTCCAATACCAGTGAACAATGTTCCTAATCTTATCATACAAATTATCCCTTTATTACTTTAGTTTTCAAAATTTCTTTCATAATTGATTCCAAAACATTTACCACAATGGAATTGCCTGATTGTCTATACATCATTGTATCATCTACAACAATCTTAAAAGTATCCGGGAAACCCATTAAACGCAAACATTCTCTTGGAGTAAATTTTCTTATTACGCCCAAAGAACCATTCCAACTTGAAACATAAGCTTTCTTCATTATCTTTTCATTAGATTGGACTTTAACTACTTTTTCAAAAATAAAATCACCATTCCAGTTAAACTGTTGATTTGCTTTTTGGCACCTCATAATATCACAACCAACTTGAGCTCGACTTGGGTGAGTTGTAACAAATTCAAAACCTTTTTGACCTAAATAGTATTTAGCATCAACATTTTCATCTAAATAATCTCTAACAGTTTTTTCTAAATTAATTGGTTCTGGAAATTCAAATGAATTATTATCTATATCTTTTCTAAATCCAATTACATACAATCTTAATCTATTTTGTGGAATTCCATAATCTGCCGCATTTAATAAAGGACTTTCTTTACCTTGGTCATTTTTATTAATATAAATGTTATAATTTAATTCATTAAATGTGTTTTTGATTGTTTCCCAAGTTTTTCCTTTATCATGTGTCAACATGCCTTTTACATTTTCAAAAATAAAACATTTAGGTTGACTCTCTTTTATAATTCTTGCATATTCATAAAATAAAGTTCCCCTAGTATCTTTGAATCCTCCTCTTTTACCATTTACTGAAAAAGATTGACAAGGACTACCACCAACAAGTAAATCTATTTGATTTTTATATATTGTTCCATCTAAAAATCTAATATCTTGATAAAAATCGTTTTCATCTATTACATAATTTGCCTTATAAGATTTTTCCATCAGATTTTCTTGTTTCGCGTCATCATACAAATCACGAACTAATTTTTCTCTTTTATATCTATCCATTGTGTTCTTTATTTCGTATAATATTGTTTCATCTGGGCTGATAGATCTTTCACCATTATCACAAGCAAATATAATTTTATGTTTTAAACCCATTTTTAATAGAGTTTGTTCAATCGCGCCAATACCACTAAATAATGTAGCCAACTTAATCATTGTCTTCTCCTAGTATATAAATATACGAATGTATTATAACATATTTTTTTTCATTTGTCTGTCGTTTTCAACAAAATAATTATATTTTATTAATTTTTTACATTTTGCAGCCCTGGCGTGTGCTTGTCTTGATACAAGTGGCGTCGCTTTGCTCCGCTAGACAAGCACATGCCACTTTTTCGTAAACAATAATATTCTTTGTGACATACAATAAATTTTTGTCACCTTGAACAATTCCCCTAGATAAAGATAATCGACATCTTCTTCAATATATTAAAGCATATTGGTCCATACATTTTTGGATTTTGCGATAAATTCCACTTAAAATACCAATAAAGTTCTAAGCCGTTTTAAAGCGTTTTGGAAAGAAAAAGAATGGCTGTAAATATGGGTTTAATACATTTAGGTACATGGGGATTGGGAAATTGTGTACCTAAATAAAAAATACTAGCGAAAGTGCTAGTATTTATAGGTGGTTTTGGGGTGTGGGCACAAGTTTGGAGCAAAGGTTCGTGTGTTGGTAAGGTGGGGGTCACGGGTCCGATTCCCGTCACCAGCTCCATTAAACAAAAGTCGCTAAATCGCCTAAAATCACAGGCATTTAGCGATTTTTTATTTGCAAATTTTTAAGGCACGACTCTCTTCAAAAAATATATTAGGTACACAAAATTGCCGTTTTAGGTACACAAAAATTGCATAAAAAAAGACCGAAAATCGAGTTCATCAACTTTCGGTCTAATTCTCTCTAAAACTGCCCAAAACTACTACATTAGGTACATTTAGGTACACGATTATAACTAATGTTTAAAGTGCATTTATTTCTCGCCTGTAAATAAATTAGAAAGGAAATTCATCTTCGTCAATAGTCTCTGTTTTATTTGTATCATCAGAAGAATACCCTTTGTAAAATTGATAGAATTTTTTAAAATCTTTTATATCTTCTTCGCATACACCAACATTTTTAACAATTTCCATTAATTTACTTCCTCTGTCATCAGTTAACATATACTCATATCGTTTAGACAATTGCGAATTAATTTCTGATTTTTCTATTATTTTCAAAACATCGCTTTTAGTTAAATCTTCTTTTATGGGATAGATAAACTCGCGAAAGTTTTTATCTGCAGAATTAAAATCTGAACTATTTGTATAAATTTCAATTAGTATATTTTTGAAATATTCTCTGTAATTATCAAATTTAGGGTCATTTTTATAGTTGTCAATAATAATATCAGAATATTGTTGAAGTTCTTTTTTTGCGGCTAGATTATCCAAATATTCTTCAACCGAATCGAATGCAAACCATGCATATAATTCAACATCTACTAATTCATGTTTAGAATTTTTTATTAAGGTCTTTGTTGTGTCATCTAAAAGTGACAACAAATAATTGCGTCTATAAATAAGAATAGTTAAATATCTATTAATATGAGGGTCTGAAGATATTTTATTAAAATAATCACCTTCTTTCTTAACGGCTTCAATAAGAAGTGTTGGTCTTTCTGAAAGCATAATATCCAAGAAAATTAAATTTGCGAACCTATTTTTATCACAGTCTTCATTTGCTGTATAAAAAGTTAATCTCCACATATCTTTAAATACTTTTGTAAACACCTTATCATCCATTCGTGTAAAATATTTATTGAAGGATTTAGAAAGTGTATGTTTGTCTTTCCATTTAAAATCTGCGTAACCAGCAATTTTTGATATTTGTTCAGTAATATAATCAGTAATTTTGCCAGTAAACATTGCTGGAATAGTTAATATTTCATTTAACATCCTATTTAATAAAGCATCAGCTTCATATCTTGATGGGGTAAATAATTCATCATTATTGTCTATAGCAGGATGTGCACATTGATTTCTTATTTCTCTTAAATGATTAATGGCTTCAATAACACTTAAACTCAAAAAATCTTCTTGCTTTGATATTTTTTCAATAAGAACCTTCTCCCAGTCTGGTGATTTTGGATTGTCTTTTCTTAATTTATTAATTTCTTCCAGAACTTTAGTTGCCCATTTTTGACTATATAAATCGCTCAATTCTTTAAGCTTCGCAACTATATCATATATTACAACAGAGTAAAGCATGACTATAGATGAGCGATAGTTTTTATTGTTATATGAACTAAGAACCTCCTCAAAATACAATTTCGTTTTTGCATTATAAATAATATCTTGCTTTTCAAATAAATCTACCATAAATCCTCCAATAATTTATTTTTCTTATTGTAGCAAATTTATTTAAATTTTTCCATACTTTCGACAAAATTCGTGCTTTACATTTCCATATCACTTTCCCGTCTGCGCTTACGTTCTTTGCGTTCTTCGAGGAGTTTTGTTAGTATTTCATCAAACTCGTCATCGTCAATATCTGCAACAAACTCATCTTTGCGTTGTTCAAGAATTTCCTCTCGCTTTTTATCGTTTAAAAGCATTTGGTCTTCTTTAACTCTTTCTTTAAACTTGTCAGTTGTCTGGCGGATATATTCACTATTCACATTGTTGTAGACAGTGATTGTTGTTCATCCGAATTATAGGCGGTCGCGTTTTTGTTTGTTGCATTTAAAATCTATGCCGTTTATATTGTCTATGAGTTTATAGTAAATATGGATTTTTCGGGGTTCTTTACTTCCCTTAGTAAATTTATCTATGGTTATAAATTCAATCAGTTCTAGCGCCATTTCTCGGGTTAAAACGGGTGAATTTATGTATCTTTTAACCTTTTTATGTAATCGGAACCATTTATTGCGTCAAGATTATTAACCACACTAGAAATTGTTTTTTTTAAACATAAGTTGACAAGGTAAATATGATTTTTCAGCCTTTGAGTGCGGAGCAACACAAATAACTGGATTATACAATCCTTCATTTTCTATGATGTACTTTAAATCATTTGTTGCTCTGTCTGCCACTTCAATAAAATCTTTCACCAAGTCCATTTCATTATGCGATTTTGTCATATTTTAAAGTCTGCTTATAAAATCGGGATTACCTTTTTGCTGACATCAAACATAATCACAATTGTAATATCCCTTAACACCCCTATTTAAATATGAATTTTTATTTATTGTAAAACTTTTAGTTTTTAACAGAGTTTTAAAAAAACATCAACAACCTTATTTGCTTTAAAACAAAAAATATGTTATATGTTTTATGTTATAATATGAAAAACAGATTTAGTAAACAAAAATCAAAAATTTTTATTATATTAATAGCATTAATATTTGTTATATCATGTTTTACAAATACAACTAAGCATGATATCGTTTTTGCCAATACACAGTCTAATATAGACAAACCCAGCTCAATGAGCATTGATGAAATTGCCTCTCAAGAGAAATATAACAGTTGTGATTATGATATTGTAACGCCAAATCTTGACCAAGGAAGCACAGATATTTGTTGGGCCTATGCAACTACTGGCGCATCTGAAACATCAGTTTTAAAGGACAAATTGGATAATAATACAAAAGACACTTTGCGTTTTTCTCCAACACAAATTGCATACAGAACACACAACAGAGATGCCGACCCACTTGGAAACACTAACGGAGTTTATGCAAACGATAAATGGAATGTTACTGGAAGTCCTTATAATACTTTTTTAATGCTTTCACAATGGTGCGGCCCAGTTGCTGGAAATGTTTCACCTAAAGCTAACGCCTATGCAAACAATCTATACAGATTATTAGACGCCGAACAAATTGATTTATACACTACTGGTTCATACAGAATAGATGAAATAAAAAAAGCAATTGCAAAATATGGCGCAATAACTGGGTCATATTACAATGCTAGAGAGATTTATTATTACAACACAAAAGGCGAAACTCGTGACGGAATTTCTCACGCGATGACTATTGTTGGTTGGGACGATACAATTCCTGCAAGCAATTTTCAGCCAAAAGTTGCAAGCCAAAATGGTGGTTGGATAATTAAAAACAGCTATAATTCCCTTCCCTACTTTTATCTTTCTTACGATAGCGCAATTGGTAATACCTGCGGTTTTAAATATGCAAACAAATCCGAATTCGACTTTAACTATTTTTACGATAATGTTTCTGACGCCCCAATAAGAAGTGAAAGCAATTCAAAATGCGTTTCAAATGTGTTTATGGCGAAAAAGGGTGATAGCAAGCACAACGAATATGTAAAAGCGATTAATGTTTCAACTTATGGCTACAATCTCAACTGTCAGGTGAAGGTTTACACCAACCTAACTGACCCTAAAAATCCAGAAAGCGGCACCCTTTCTGCATCTGGCGAAAGACTCTTGGAGTATGGCGGTTATCATACCATTATGCTAAATAATATGGCAAAAATCGATAATGGCACATATTATTCGGTTGTTACAAGTGTGAGTAGCCCTAGTGGTAAAAGTGCACATATTTTGTATTCTCTCAACTCAAGTCAGAACACATATTACAAATCGTCTTATGGTTGGAACAGTATAGACTATGCTGGAAGAATAAAAGCTTACACAGTTTTGCAAGAAAAAAATGAAACCGAACAAAAAATTGATATTTCTACCGCTCAACATAACAGTATTTCCCCTATTGCTTTTACTGGTCAAGCTATTTTTCCACAAGTAAACCTAACACTAAATTTAAAAACTCTAATTGAAAATACGGATTATTTTGTTTTTTACAAAAACAACACAAACGTTGGCACTGCTGAAATTGAAATAAAAGGAAATGGAAATTACACCGGAACTATAACTTTTGAATTTGAAATTTTACCGATTGATGTACCAATTAAACCTAATGATGAAATAAAAATTCCTAGCAATGCAACAACATTATCAGACATCACCCTACCTGCCGGTTGGCAATGGGAAAATTCAAGCTTACTAGTTAATAATTTAACAAGTGCAACTGCAATTTATGTGGGCGAAAATAAGGATAACTACAAAAATACAACATTAATAATAATGTTGCAAAAAGAGACTTCTGTTGACCCAACACCAATCATCCCTAACCCTGATGATACCAAACCTAATGATACTAAACCTAATGATAAAAAAGATAATACAAATGCCAACACAAACAGTACAACTTCAAACAATGAATATATTGTTCTAATAATTATTGTTACAAGTTTTGTTGGTTTAACAATAGCATCATTATTTATTTTTATTAGATTTAAGAAGAGAAAATAAATTAAAAAAATATTAAAACTCGGCTAATTACCGAGTTTTTATTTATTTTTCTGATGTTTCGTCTTTTGTGAAATTAATAGTTTCCTGTTTATCTTTTTTTCTTGTAACCAACCAATATATTAAATAAAAACAAGCAACAACCCCATAAACTGCTGTTACAACCGCAAAAGGCATTAGCCATTTTGGAACAAATGGAAATGTTGAACCTGTGATAAAAAACCAATCATAATGGTGTGGTCCACCATTAAAACAAAGGTTTCCAAGCCCTGCCCACAAAGCAATACAAACAACCCCAATAAGCGGTTGCCACATTTTTTTAACATGAAGTTTTACTTCTCCAGTTGTTAAGGATAGCACACCCCAAGAAAGCAAAAGCCCATGATAAACCATTGTTTGAACAACTTTATAGCACCAAGGAGAAACTCCACCAAGTGCCGAGCCTGGATATACAAGATACATCAAACTACCAGCCATCGCAAGCGTTACTGCAACTTCTTTAAACCAATTTTTTTTGGAAAATTGAGCAAATGTTGCTACAATACACATAAGCGTGCAAATGTGGAATGGTAATTTATCAATATCCAAAGTAAAATCACTTGTTACAAAAGGTTGCAACATAAAGTCCGTTATATATAAAACTAAGGTTGTTATAACAATTACTCTTAAAGTTTTTTCTTTTGTTTGTTTAGATTTGTTTTTTAATAAAAATGCACCGCCTACAATAGCACCAGCTATAAAAAGAATATACAAAAAGTGCCATATTGAAAATAGTTCAATGCTTACACTGCCCACCTTCCAACCAAAAATTTTTCTTAAAAATTCTGTCATTTGTTATTTTCCTTTTTCTTTTGAGTTATTTTAAATAATTTATATAAACTTCTATCTTCTTTCTTTTTGGTTATAAGTTCAAAAATCTCTGCAAATACAAACACCAACAACAGCCCCATTAGTCCCATTACATAAGTATTAAACCAAGGAAGATTTGGAAATGGCAACTGCTCTAAATACATTGAATTACAACTTTTAAGCCCAAATATTTTATATAGCCCATTTATAACAAAGCCATCAATCAAAAAGAACACCAACCCGCAAAAACACGAAAAGCAATTTGTTAGGTCTATTTTAATAAATCCACCAACCAAAATATACAAACATCCATATACCATTATTACATGGCTTAGAAGTCCTCTTAAAGAAAACCAATTTGCAAGAGTTGGATTACTTGCGTAATTTTCGTTAAATATAATACCTATTAAACCACACACAACACCAGCATAAAATGTGAATTCATACAAAACTTTTGCAAATTTTGAATTTGAATTTTTTAAAAAAGCACATATTAGCAAAAACCACATTAAAACATTGCAAGGATAAATTGGCAATAAAAGCGTTGATTCCACAACCGCTGTTCCTTTATTAACAAAAAAATCAACATATACTGTGCTAAAATGGATCAACACTGTAAGTATGGCGGCTACTTTTAAAACAAACTTTTTCCATTTTTCTTCTTTTATAAACAACCTGCAAAGTATTAATCCAGCAATAGTAAAAATAGCTGAAATCACCATAAATAAAATGTGTTGCGTGTTAAACATTCTTTGCCTCTATCTACCAATTTTTCTTTTGTTATTTCATTACATAATAGAAAGTGTATATTCCGTTATGTGATTTATCTGCGTCTTCAATAAATATTTTCATCACATAAGAATTTTTATTGGTATCAAAATCATAAACCAATTCAAAAATTTTTACTGCCCCTACTTTGTAGTATCCATCAACAAGAGTTGTGTCTGTTATATAATAAAAGCGATATTGTGTTTTGTCTTTTTTTGTAACATATTCATCTAATGTGGATTTTTGATAAATATATCGCCATTCTTCATTTGTTGACATACTAGAAGAATGGTGTTTTGCTACTCCAAATTTACCATTATAATTATTTTTAAAATATTCAAAATAAATACCAGCATTTTTTTCAAAAATTTCTTTACTAGCACATTGTTGACTAAACGAATATCCATTATTATACCAACCATCGTAAGTATAAATATCACCTGTTAGTTCAACTGGTGCAGTTAGCCCAGTCAATCCTTTTGAAGTTAATTCTTCCGAAGTAAACCAAGCAGTAGTATCACGATGTTTTTTTTCATTATCGTTATTTCCACCGCCACAAGCTGTCAAAAAAAACATTGCCGGAAGAACTAGCAACACAGCCATAATTAAACTAAAAATTTTATTTTTTGTTTTCATATTTTATCTCCTTTATATAATTATTTATTAATTCCCTTTCTATTTCTTCTTGAAAATTAAGATTATTTTTATACTCTCTAATAACATTTAAAATATCTTCGTACTTTAAAGTTTCTATCTGCTCTTCTTTATCAACCAAAGAAACATTATCACCAACAAGAAAGCACTTTATTCCAGCTTTTGTTGATGGGTCATAGCCGTATTTTAAAAGTTTTTACACAAAAGCGTAAAATACCCTTTTGTAAACTCATCTTCATTCATTGGAGGCAGAGTTCCGTCTAAATCAAATATTGTGGCTTTTAACGCATTTACCTTTGCTATATAAATTTATATTATCATATTTTTAAAAGATGCAGCAACATAAATCATTCCCTTTTACATAAAATTTTAAAATTACTAATTTATTTTCACACTGTTTATTATCTTTGTCTAAAAATAAAGTTTTTTTCATTAATCTTCACAACTAAGTTGTTTTATTTTTTACAACCTGACACTCTATTATTCTACACACCTACAAACAACAATTAACAACCGCATTGAAAACGTTTTGTCATTGTGTGACACCTTAAAATAATGGTCGAAATGTAAGTAAAAGTAGATTTATAAGTCTTTTTAGCGGATTGGTTTTTATAGTAGTTGCATTTTGTTCTTGCCCCACATCAAACAAATTATTAAAATCACTTTTTATATCATCTATTACTTTACCACCAAACAGCACAACTCCGCATTCGAAATGATGAACAAAACTTCGATAATCCAAATTTATTGTACCCACAAACGCAACTTTATCGTCCACCAAAATTTGTTTTGAATGAATAAAACCTGGGGTGTATTCAAAAATTTTTACCCCAGCATCAAACAATTGCTTATAACTTTCTCTTGTCATATTAAACACAATTTTTTTATCTGGAATATGCGGAGTAACAATTCTTACATCCACACCCTTCCTAGCAGCAACACACAAAACATCAGTAAGCGTGCTATCTATTATTAAATATGGCGATGTAACGTAAACCTTATGCTTTGCCATACTTATCATATTTATAAAAGTATTTTCGCCAACAAGCTGATTGCTGTATGGAGATGGTCCCGTTGCAAACGGATGAACATATGTATCTCCCAAATTAGACTCGTTATTTACCACAAATTTGGTTATGTCTTCATTTTTCTTTGTGCAGGCTAAATATGTCTGCAAAAACATCATTGTAAAGTTGTTTACGCCATTGCCGCCAACGCGCACCGCAGTATCCTTCCAATGTCCATATTTTTTCACAACATTTGCATACTCATCGGCAATATTACAACCACCAGTATATGCCACGCGCCCATCAATTACAACAATTTTACGATGGTCACGATTATTGTAAATACCAGAAACAAACGGCAAAAAGCGATTAAAAACTTCGCATTTAATTCCCGCTTTTCTTAGTCCTTTTGCAAAATTAGACCCAACTTTTCCAGCGCAACCAATATCATCATACACCACTCTCACGTCTACGCCTTCTTGCACTTTTTGACGCAAAATAGAATAAATTTCGTCCCAAATTTTACCGTAGTCGATTATAAAAAACTCCATAAATATAAAATTTTTTGCGGTTTTTAAATCATTAACAAGGCTTTCAAAATATTTTTCGCCCAAATCAAAAAACTTAACATCCGCCCTATAGGCTTTTGTGCCTAATGTGTTAACAAGATAGTCGTCTATTCCATCGTAGCCCAATAAGTTTTTATGTTCTGCAATACCTTTCAATTCTCTTTGTTTTTTATTAAATTGTTCTGCCACATTTTCCATAACTTTAATTTGCTTTTTAGGCGGATGTGAATTTCCAATCAAAATGTACAATACTATTCCAAACAATGGAAAAACCATAAACATAACAAGCCAAAGAACCTTAAATTCTGGTGGCTGATTTTTGCGGAGCATATGGAAAAAAGCAAGCACAGCAAAAACAATAAGCAAAATATTAATCCACTTGTAATATTTTCCCCACTTTTCTATTGTCACCACTAAAAATGCAATATTTAAAGCAAATGAAATCACAATTAGTGAAAATCTGCTAAATATAAACTTAAAAGTTTTCATATTTTTCTCCTACATAATGCAATTGTTAATCACTTTACAACAATCCACCCTGCGCCGTTGCTTCTTGGCACCTTTATTTGACTAACCTTTTTAACATCTTCTAGCCAAATTAAGGTGCAGTACTTTTTGTAAAGAGTTGTTTGCCAATCTTCAAATTTATCTGTGCCAATTGCCTTACCATATTTTATTCTTATGTCTTCAACCAATTGCGGTGTAAGTTCAAAGTATTTTACTTCTTTTACTTTTGCGGTTGCAGTTACATCTTTGCCAGTTTCTTTTATCAAAATCTCGTCACCAACTGAAACTTTGTTGTATGGTGCAGTTTTATTCATATTCCACCTACTTTCTATTGTTTTTTCGCCGCTTAAAATCATATCATAATATATTTTTTTTAAGATAACAATATGTTGCATAATGTCTCCTTAAATACAACCCCACAATTTTCGCATTATTTTTCATAAGTTTTGCAACTTCAAGAATACTTTTTGTCTGTCGCTATCAATTATTTTAAACCCCTTTTAAATTAAAAAGAATTTAAGCGGTTTTTTAAGGTCTTTAATTACAAATTTATTTGTTTTGCCTTTTCAAGGCTAAGCTTATAAAAATCGTCAATTGACATATTTAAATAATCGTTTTTATAACGACTTTCAAGCGTTACTGGCCCTGTATAATTTGCTTCTTTAAGTTTTTTTGTTACTTCACTCCAATCAACCGTTCCGTCAAATGGCAACAAATGCAAATCATCGGATCTATCGTTATCGTGCAAGTGAACTGCAAAAATCTTGTTTTTAAAAATATCCCAGCTAAACTTATCATCGAAAAAACAATGGTAATGCCCAACATCAAAACAAATACCCGCGTTGTCGTTTTTTATATGACTCAACACATACTCCAAATAACCCCAAATTCTTGTGTTTTCAAAAGCTATTTTTATGCTAAGTTTTTCGGCGTAATCCACAATTTTTTGCAACCTTTTTATGCCCACCAAACTTGGACTAGGCGCTACAAATTTAGATACTAGGTGCATAACAACCAAGTCAACATTGTTTGACTTGCAAATATCCAAATCTTTTAAGTAACTTTCCGTAAGAATATCGCCGTCTTTTCCTTCCACCCAAATATTATTTATCCCATCATATCCAAGATGAATAAATGGAATTTCCAAACCCAATTCTCTACAAAGTTTTAATTGCTTTTCTTGTGAAAATTCCCAGTCTTTGTTGTACCATTGAATAAAAGCCCCATCAAAACCAGCCTTTTTAATGGCACGAATTGTCTGTTCTGAAGTTACGTCTTCATTTCCATTTTGCACACATTGAATATACTTTGCCATAGTTTTCTCCTAAGATTATTTTTTATGATTTAAAGTTCCATTTAATGTTCTATTTCTTATTGCAAATATGCTCATATTTGTCTATCATTCTTAGTATTGAATAATCATCTTTATTTACAAGTTTACGAGCTTCGGGGATTGTTACCCATTTTATATCTGTAGATTCATTTGATATTTTAAACTTTTTATTTTTAACATAAAACAAAAAATTGATATCATAATGCAAATGTGCTGGTTCATTCTTTTTGACACTATAATCTATATTATTGACAGCAACATCAAAGATTTTGTCAGAAACTAACAATAAGTTGTCAATACCCGCTTCTTCAAAAATTTCACGTTTTGCCACATTTAAACAATCACTTTCGCCATCACTATGTCCACCAAACTGAAACCACATTCCTGTTTTTTTATGATGATTTAATAATATATTACCTTTTCCATCGGCTACAAAACCGCCAGCGGTCACGTGTCCTTTTAAGTTAGATCTATCATAGCAATTGGTACTATTATCTAAAAAGTCTAATACTTGTTTTACTGCTTCGGCTTCTTTTAAGTCGTATGGCTTATATGTTTTTAATTCGGTTTTTAGGTCAAACATTTTATCTTTTCACCTCACGGTATAAATTTACTTTTTTATTATAACATATCATATTGAATTGATAAAACAAAATTTAGGTTTTTAAATTAAAAACAAAAAAGTGACTAAAACAAATAGTCACTTTTTAAACATTATAATAAAATTTACGCACTTTAAAACATTTAAAACTTAAGCCCAAAATAATCGGCTCTATTTTTTTCTTCAACCGCTTGTTCAAATAATTTTAGCGCTGTTACTACCCTATTCTTTTCCGTTTCTTCTGCTTCGTTTTCATAATGTGTAGCCAAATTATATGTTTTTGTAGTATATCCGTCTTCAATTTTTACATCGTCGTTTGTTAGCCAATATCTTTTCATTTCAAGTTGCCCATTTTTATCTTTTGTCATAACATTATAATAGTCTTGCAATTCGTACACATCGCCGCTAAAAGACTTTTTGCTGCGTCTAATATGATTAAACAAATAGCCGTCTTTAAACATAACAGTTTCCTTACTTGTAAAATAGCCTGACACATCGCCATTTGTGTAAGGGGTGCTATTTATAAAAGAAACCTTGCCAGCATTATCTTCAATATAATATTTTTTATGAGCAAACTGCTTATATGTTTTTCTCATTTCGATTTCATCGAATGGATAAACCGACCAATTTTTGCCAGATTTTCCGTTTAAATATCCCTTAAACTGATCTATTGATGCCATAATTTCTCCTTAATTTATATTAAGAATATCACAGCGCAACTTTCTTGTCAACACACTAATAATAAATAAATTTTTCGTTTTCCTTTACTACTATAAAACACAAATGAATAAAAGGTTCTGCTAAAATTATGTAATTAAATAATTGATCTTTAAAAAAGTCTATTTAGCATACTTTTTGGGTTTAGTTAAATAGGCTTTTTTGTTTTTATTTTTACACAAGTGAATAATTTTGAAAAACAACATTTTAGACACTTGACCAAAATTAATTGCAGTGTTATTATAATATCGTAAAACAAAAAATGGTTATACAAAGTTTGACCACGTATTAAAAATTAAACAACAGCGTACTACAATGTGTAAAATTTAGGAGAACATATGAAAGCAACATACAAAAACGCATTACGTTCTAAACAATTAATTAGGCAATCACTAATTACAATGTTAGATAAAAAGGGCTCATTTGACGACATAACCGTGTCGGATATTTGCAAAGAAGCAAACATAAATCGCGGCACATTTTACAATCACTATGGAAACACAACCGACGTGCTAGAAGAGCTTAAAGACGAGCTTATGAAAAAACTAACAACCAGACTAAAAATTGCTAGCGAAACAAAAAACATTGACACTCTTGTAGATGTGGCGCTTGAGCAAATAGAAAAAAACGACACAGAGTATCGCAAAATCATACGCATCATTCCTATGTCAGTTATTGATAAGTTAAAGCAAGAATTTATAAATCAAATTAGCAGCGTTAAACCAAACATAGACGACATTACAATGTGTTTTATTGTAAACGCAATTGCAGGTGTTTATATTGACTTTTTAAAGGGAAACGGAAATTATAGCTACGAAAAACTAAAATCAAAAACAAAAGAGTTTATAAAGAAAAATGTGGTTTTTTAGTACATAATTTAGTACTATGCATAGCACTAAATTATGTACTACGCAAAACATTAAATAATAGCTATATTAAGTTATAAATTAATAAACATTAAAACAAAAAATACGCAAATAAAGTTTTGCGTATTTTTTATTAAATTTAATTAATATATTTTATTATTTTAATATACATTAATAATGTTTTATATTATAAAAACCATATTAAATTAAATTTTTAAAGTGACTATTTTTGCATAGAAATTGTGTAAACCGTGTTAAGCGCTTTATCTAATTTAACAGTAACGCCCCACACATTTTCTAGTGTACTTTCATCATCGGGACCAAAAAAATGTATTACAATTTCATAGCCATTTTGAGTAAATCTAATATTACTATCTTCTCTAACATCGTTTAAATGGCTTGCAATATTAATTACTTCAATAGTTGGCTCGGTGCTTTCATCCTTACCCACTCTGCTTGCGATAACCAAGGTTTCTGCAAGTTTAATATTGCCACCAACACGACCCAAACATACTTGACCATACATACTTGAATCATCATATATATACATTCCTTTCAAGTCAGTATAATAACAATCTGCACTATCTGTAGAATAAACACCTTCAATATTTGTATCAACCTTCACCATAAAGGCGTTGGTAATATCTTCAACATACACATCTCTTAATTCTATATTAAATGTATAAAGATATTTCATCACATCGCTTATAGTGTCGCCGTCATTATATTCCACAAAATCTAGCGGAACACAACTAGATTCAATTGTGTTTAATGTGGTCCACTCGTCATTTATGTAAATATGACCTATTCCATCAGCAAGCGCTGCATTATTGTGACGTGTAATGTTAATTTTTTCAAACATAGCTGTGTCGTTGGATTTAAACGACGACGAATCAATGCCGCTAGTTATACTAGAACCTGTTAGCACATTAACATTAAATTCTGCGTAATCAAACATATTAGGGTTAATTTCAACCGTATTGTTGCTATTTAGAGTATTTACAATGCTAAGATTGTAATCGTTTTTATCGCGTGTCCAAACTTCCCACAATGTTGGGTCTGCAGTGTTTGTTGTATCTAAGTTATAGTATCCCAAATGTTTTTCGCATTTAACAGGAATGTTAAAGTCTTTTGCATACAAATCTTTAAAATATGTTTTGTATGTGTAATTAGTAGTTAGCGCAGTGTATAAATTAGTATTTTCAATGCTAAAATCTTTTAAAATGTCTTGTTTTTCGGCACTAATTACTGCATCATCTTTAACCTTAAAATTAAAGTTTAATGTTTTTTGATTACATGCTACTAAAATTTCAGTGTCAGCCTTTGGCGTAAATGTAATTGAACCCGCAACCTGAAATAGCCATTCGCCAATTTCAGCGTTTTCGTTGTAATTAGGGTTTTTAGTAAGTTTTGGGTCTTCATCCCCAGCCGCAAATGAAAGCGTATTAATGTCGCAGTAGTTTTTTAATAAAACATCAAAAGTGACCGATTTACCCGAATCCACATACTCTTCGCCTATTGTCGAATAAGTAGTAGTTCCGTCTTCCCTATTAACAAATGAGTCTTTTAAAATAATAAAAACATCTTCATTTGCCTGGGCGGTTATTTTGTATTGCTTTGGTGAACCACAACTTGCCAGCATTAAGCATGGCGCAAGCATCATAAAAATCGCTAAAATATAAAATAATTTTTTCTTCATTTTTTTCTCCTTTTTTAAATATTATCACAAAACACCGCTTTTTCAAAACAAATTTATTAATATGTGTAAGTTTGCAATTAGTCAACATTATAATGTTGTATTTTTAAAAATCATATAACATAAATATAAAGATTTTCAAAACATTAATATTAATATTTATATTTTGTGAGTTTTAAATATAAGTTTGTTTTAATAAATATTTTGCGGTAAATAATTTTAGTGATATAATAACCCTAATAACAATAAGGAGTGAATTATGGATTTAGTTATTATGGCGGCCGGAATGGGCAGCCGATTTGGCGGATTAAAACAACTTACGCCAATTGACGACAATGGCAATTTTATTATTGACTACTCTATTTACGACGCAATAAAGTGCGGATTTAATAAGGTGGTGTTTATAATAAAACAAGAACACTACGACATTTTTAGAGAAACAGTTGGAAAGCGCGTAGAAAAACAAATTAATGTGGAATATGTTTTTCAAAACAACGACAATGTTCCAGCAAATGTGGTGCTTCCTTGTGACCGCACAAAACCGCTTGGAACTGCACACGCTATTTTGTGTGCTTCAAACAAAATTAGCAGCGATTTTGCGGTAATTAATGCCGACGACTTTTATGGTCGCGACGCGTTTAGAGTTGTTGCAGACTTTTTAAAACATAATAAAAGCAACAATGTGTACTCCGTTGTGGGCTACAAAGCCATTAACACCATTGGCGACAGTGGCAGCGTAAAACGCGGATTATGCAAAACCGAAAACGGCAAACTTGTAGGAATAACCGAGTGTTCGCTATTTAAAGAAGGTGGAAAATTGTATGCTACCCCACTTAGTGAGCCAGACACTCATAAAAAGTTAATCCCGCTAGACACATTTACTTCTATGAACCTTTTTGGATTTCCTAAGCAGTTTTTAGAAAACTTGTATCCACGATTTGTTGAGTTTTTAAATAAAAACAAAGCCGATCTTACAAAATGCGAATATTTATTACCAGAAGTTGTGGACAGCCTTATTAAAGAAGGCAAAGCCAGTGTTGATGTTTTACCAACCAGTGCTGTATGGTACGGAATGACCTACAAAGAAGATAAAGACGGCGTAATAGCGTCTATAAAAGCACTTGTAGATAAGGGCGAATACCCTAAAAACCTATGGAACTAAAATTTCAAAATTAGACAATATAAACAAAAATATAACAATCAAGCCAATAATTTAACACGCTTGGTTGTTTTTTTAGTAAATTATTTGCAGGTCAAAACCAAAACTGCTATAATCTAAGTAATTACAAAAGGGAGGATAAAAAGTAATGAAAAAATTAAGAAATTTAGTTGTTGTTATGTGCCTAATGCTATGCACAGTTATGCTAGTAGCTTGCGGCGGCAACGAGCTAAACAAGGAAGCAAGCGTTTCCAAAAAGGGTTATGTTTCTTCAAACAAAGAAGAGTTTACAGAATTTGCAGCTAAACTAAGCTCTACAGAAGAAAACACCGACTTAAACGCATACAAACTTACTTTAAAAATGGACGGAAAATATGAAAAAGCTGGCATTGCAGCAACAGCAAACATCTTTGTAAACATTATTGCAACCGTTGATGCAGAAAACAAAATTAACGGAATGGCTATGAAACTTGAATCTGGCAAACTAAAAATGAATGTTTACTACACCGATGGATACGAGTACTTATACTTTAAAGATGAAAACAACGAGTATAAATACAAAGTTGCAGCAAACCTAAGCGATGTGGAAATTAGTGAAGGCGGTGGACATATGTATCTTTCAGTAATTGGAAGTGCTTTAATGAGCATTGAAGAAAATGAAGCGTTAGGTGACAAAATAACATACAAAAAAGCGGTTAAAGGCAGCGAAACAAGATTTAATGTTAATTACACACTAGACAAAACTTCTCTTGACTTTTATATTCAAAACACCAACGACAAAACAACTGGTGCAGAAATGAATATGAAAAATGACAACCTTGACATAAAACTTGCATTAACAAAATTTACAGGCAAAATTGACTACCCTTCTTTCAAAAAATACTCTGATGTAACAGAAGTAGTTGCTACAGCATTAACAGAATCTATAGGTACATCTATAGATACAATTACGACTTCTATGCGAACATTTATGGAAGCAGTAGCCAAATAACCTACAATTGGTGAAATAAAAAAACATCGTTTTTTCAAACGATGTTTTTTTATTGTTAAATTACTATTCTGGATTGTAAAGTGACTGGCTTGAATAATTTGGCTCCATAGTAAGGTTTACGCCAAGTGCTGTAAGGGTGTTTTGGTCAGAAGAGTTTATCATACTAGATGAATGCGCTTCGCAGCCTTTTAATTCGCCCAATTTTGATAAAACCATATTAGCAACAGGGTTTGTACTGGTGCTAATAGCAAGAAGCATTAGCACATCTTTTAGCGAAAGTTGTGCTTTTTTCATTTTTAGCGTGTTGCGTTTTAGTTCTAGCGCAGGTTCTAACAAGTGTTTTGGAATAAGATCCATATTATCGTCTATGTTTGCCAAAGTTTTAACAGCATTTAGTACGCAAGCACAAGATGCTGTTAGCAAATCTTTTTGTCTGCCAGTAATTATTTTTCCATTTTCCAGCTGCAACGCAACCACCGGAGAGTGGGTTTCGTGTTGTTTTTCTTTTGCAACACCAACCACTTTGCGCGAAAGCGGGTCTATATTAAACTCGCCCATTAGGTATTCTATTCTTTTAACAGTGTCTATGCTGGTTGTGCCCTTTTTATACTCGCACTGTGCTTTGTAGTAGCGGCGGATAATTTCTTCTATGCTAGCTTTACGACAAACTTCATCGTTGCTAATTGCAAAGCCAACCATATTAACACCCATATCGGTTGGCGACTGATATATTTTGTCGTCGCCAGTTATGCGTTGTAAAATATTTCTAACAATAGGGAAAACTTCCAAGTCGCGGTTATAATTTACCGCCATTTTGCCGTACGCGTTTAGGTGGAAGTTGTCTATCATATTAACATCTTTTAGATCGGCAGTTGCAGCTTCGTATGCCACATTTACTGGGTGTTTTAAATCCAAATTCCACACTGGGAAAGTTTCAAATTTTGCATATCCCGCTTTAACGCCGCGCTTGTACTCGTGGTAAAGTTGTGACAAGCAAGTTGCCATTTTGCCACTACCTGGGCCAGGAGCTGTTACGATTACAAGCGGTTTTGTTGTTTCAATGTATGGGTTTGCACCATATCCTTCGTCGCTAACAATAGTGTTGATATCAGTTGGATAACCTTTTGTAAAGCGGTGGAAATACACCTTTTCGTTTCGGCGCATTAATCTGTTTGCAAATGTTTTTGCCATAGGTTGGTCGTTAAACAAAGTAATTACAATGCCGCTAACAGTAAGCCCTTCGCCGCGCAAGCAGTCTATTTGACGCAAAACGTCCATATCATAAGTTATCGAAAAGTCCGCCCTAATTTTGTTGCGCTCTATGTCGTTGGCGTTAATAACAAAAATAATTTCCGCCTTATCGCCAAGCTTTTTTAAAATTTTAACCTTAGCATCTGGCTCAAACCCTGGCAAAACGCGTGAAGCGTGCATATCATCAAACAACTTGCCACCAAATTCCAAATACAATTTATTGTTAAATTTATCTATCCTTTTTAAAATATTTTCTGTTTGAAGTTTTAAATACTTCTCATTATCAAAACCTTTTTCCATTGTAATACTCTCCTTTTTTTATGGCTTGATTTTTTATATAAAACTTCAAAGTTTGCAAAACTTGTAACAATTTTTTATAAAGCAAAGAAATGAAGTTTTGTAATTATTTTTAAAAATTACACAAAAACAACCCCTTCTGTTAAAAAGGGGCAGTTGGTCTTAGTAATTAATGTTGTTAATTTCAAAATATGATTGTGGGTGGTTGCAAACTGGGCAAACAGCTGGGGCTTGGGTGCCAACAACTATGTGACCGCAATTTCTGCACTCCCATACTTTAACTGTTGATTTTTTGAAAACTTCCATATTTTCAATATTATGTAATAATGCTCTGTATCTTTCTTCGTGGCGTTTTTCTATTGCACCCACCATTCTAAACTTTGCAGCAAGGTCGGCAAAGCCTTCTTCTTCGGCGGTTTTTGCAAAACCTTCGTACATATCAGTCCACTCATAATTTTCGCCTTCGGCAGCTGCTTTTAAATTATCGGCAGTGTTGCCAATGCCATTAAGTTCTTTAAACCACATTTTAGCGTGTTCTTTTTCGTTGTCTGCGGTTTTTAAAAACAATTCAGCAATTTGCTCGTAGCCTTCTTTTTTAGCAACCGATGCAAAATATGTGTATTTATTTCTGGCTTGACTTTCGCCTGCAAATGCCGCTTGTAAATTCTTTTCTGTTTTACTTCCTTCGTACTTTGTCATAAGTTTTTCCTCCGATATTTTTTCTTATTTTTATAATAACTTTTTTAGGTGAATATGTCAAAATAATTTAGCAAATTTTTTTATACAAACCATATAAAAAAATATTTAATTCTATGTACTTTTTATTAAATAGAACAAACTAAAATTGTATGATATACAATACACTTATCAAAAATTAATATTACACAAAATGTTACAATATTGTCAAAAATATATTAGTTGTTGTCATAAAGTTTACATTTGAATACAAAAACACGGAACTTGTGTTCCGTGTTTTAATTGATTATGGTTTAGAATATTCTCACAACAGTTAGATACACACTTGGCTCACCAGTGTTAGATAGCGTTGTTGTTCCAGACGCAGTAACAGTAGGAACAAGCGTAATTGCATCGTTTGCACTAAGTGTTAAAACATAACTGCCAGAGTTGGAATTAGTAGTTGAAGTAGCACGCCCAGTGTTTGTATTGGCTGCACCATTTATTGCTATCGCAATATTATCCCCAGCAGTATTTGCCGATGCTACACCAAAGCCAAAATTTACTAAATATGTTCCAGCTTCAGGAACTGTAACCGAATTATTGGCAACTGTTAGACCATTGTTTGTTACAACGGTAGGAAAAGTAAGCGCTGTGCCAGTAGTTAGTGTTTGAGTGGTTGTGTCAACCACTGTTGCATTTTCGTTTATAAGCGTTGCGTCCGCTCCAGTTGGACCGGTAGGACCAGTTGCGCCCACTGCACCTGTTTCGCCAGTAGCACCTGTTGGACCTGTTGGACCGGTAGGACCTGTTGAACCTGTAACACCTTGAGCACCAGTAGCACCAGTTGGTCCAGTAGCTCCGGTAGCACCTGTTACGCCCTGTATTCCTTGAAGTCCTTGAAGCCCTTGAATTCCTTGTGGTCCAGTAGCTCCAGTTGCGCCTGTGGCACCAGTAACACCTTGTATTCCTTGCGGACCAGCAGGACCGATTGGACCAGCGGGTCCAATAGGGCCAGCAGGTCCAGTTATTCCAACATTTATAGGCGTAGTACGGATTGGGTTTATCCAGCCACAACCACAAGACTCGCGCCAAACATTATTGTTTCCACAACAAGACATATTGATAACCTCCTATATTTCGTTATCAATTCCATAATATGTGAAAGTTTGCCTTTTTGACACTATTGATTTTAACTAAATTTAAAATATTAATTTTAATTATTATGTTGATAATTTTGTTCAATCCACAAAAAATTACATCACCGCAAAAAGAATTAAGCTTTTACATTTGACTTAACCACTATTTCATTATATAATATTGCATAGTTTTAATGCGGGTGTAACTCAATGGCAGAGTGCTGGCTTCCCAAGCCAGTTACGGGGGTCCGATTCCCCTCACCCGCTCCAAACAAAAAAAGAACTTTCAAAACGAAAGTTCTTTTTTATTATTTTATCTTAACTGCAAAACAGCTAGGGTTTCTACGTGGCAAGTTTCGGGGAACATATCAAAAGGCGTGATGCTTAATATGTTGTAATTTTCCTTTAAGACACCTAAGTCGCGAGCAAGCGTACTAGGATTGCAACTTACGTACACAATTTTTTGCGGTTTTGATTTTAAAATTGTGTTTAGCACTTTTGCGTCGCAGCCCTTTCTTGGCGGATCTAGAATAAGCGAAAAATTTGTGCCAATTTGTTTTACAAGGTTTGGAAGTTCAATTGCTGTATCGCCGCAAATGTTTTTAAGGTTAAATATATTGTTTTCTAGCGTTAGTTTGTTTGCACTATCCACAGCTGGTTTTACAATTTCTATGCCAAAAACCTTATCTGCCTTTTTGCTTACAATTGCCGAAAGCAAACCTGCGCCACTATACGCATCCACAACAACGCCGCCATTTATTTCATTTAAAACCGCATCATAAATTTTATGTTTAATATTGTTGTTAACTTGCATAAAACTTGCATTTGTAATTTCATAATTTAAGCCGTACTCACTGCAAGATATTTTTTGTAAACCATAGATGTGTTTAAAATTATTGGTCATAATCACATTATTATTAATGGTATTTATATTAACATTTAATCCAAAATTATCAAATTTAGACCTTAGCATTTCCACCAAATTGTTGGCATTTGGCAAATTGTTTCCGTTTATAACTATAGTAAACAAGTATTGTCCGTTAAAGGCGCGTGCAACAATGTGTTTTAATAGCCCACTATTTTGCGTTTCGCTAAACACACTAACATCATAGGTTGAAATATAGCTGTTTATAATCTCAATTAAATCACTTGCCCACTTTTCTTGGATTTCACAATTTGAAATATCCACAATATTATGTGAGTTTGTGCGAAACATTCCCACCTTTTTAGTGATGGGGTTAATAGGGAACGCCAACTTATTGCGATAGGCGTACTCATTATCGCAAGGCACGCAAGTACTTACTGCCGCGTCTAATTTTGCAATGTTTTTAATTGCGTTATCAACCATATTTGTTTTTAATTTTAGCTGTTCGCTATAATTTATGTGTTGGGTTTGGCAACCACCACACTTGCCAAAGTATGGGCATTTTGGGGTTGTTCTAAAAGGGCTAGGCTTTAAAACTTGCAACACTTTTGCAATGTAGGCACGCTGTTTTGTGTTAATAACCTGAACCTTAACTTTTTCGCCAACTATAGCGTATGGCACAAACAAAACCACGCCGTCAACTTTTGCAATGCCTTCTAAGTTGCAGCCCATATCTATAATATCAACGTCTAAAATATCATTTTTATTAATCATAAATTCACCTATTTTTATTATAACAAATTTAAAAAAAACTTACAACTTATATATAAGTTGTAAGCCAAATAGCGGTAGCAAAATTGAAAAAAACTTAATAAAATGTATTGACAAACAATTTTTAAAGTGATAACTTAAAAGTGTTAAAAGAAAAATAATTTTGCAAATAATTTAAGGAGGAAACAAAAAATGAGCAATGTTATCTTAAAATTTAACAACTTAATATTTGTTCATTTTGTGGTTTCTAAGTAGCCTTTTATATTGCCGTAGAAATACTAAATATAAATCTCGAAATGAACAATATCACTTCGAGATTTTTTTCTCGTAAAAAATAGGGAGAATATATGAAAGATAAAAATAAATTTAGTATTTTAAATTATTTTAAAGAAAAAAAATTATTAGTTTGTTTGTATGTACTACTAGATATCGTTTCGTATTTATTCAACATTGTTGCAACATTAAAACTTGCACAGTTTTTAGAATTAATTTCGGCAGCCAACTACACCGCCGCAATAAACTGCTTTTTAATAACCGCAATTTGCATTATTGGCAGCAGAATTACAGTTTGGATTAGCAGCATATGCTTTTATAGTTTTGGCAGACACCTTAGCACATCCATAAAACGCGACCTATTAGAAAGGTGCCTAAATTTCGACAGCAACAGTTTCAATAGAATTAGTTCGGGAAAACTAAACACAAGAATTTCAAGCGACCCAGAAAACATTGTTTGGGCTATGGACGGACTTGTAGAATCGTTGTCACAAGCAATGAGCGGCATTGTGTCGGTTGTGTTTATAGCAAGTTACAACCTTTGGATAGGCATAATTATTGCGGTTACAATTTTGTCACTAATTGTTTTTGAAACATATAAGCAAAAATTGTGGACAAAAAACACCAAAGCATTAAACAAATGCAACGAAAGACTTAGCACCTACTCCAATGAAATTATCCGCAGCGAAAAAGACATAAAATCGCTAAATATGGAAGAATCGCTAAAAGAGCAATCACACACGCTACTTAACGATTACAGTAAAAGTTTTAGCAAACGTTTTCAAACCAATGGTCACCTTTGGACAATAAGGTCGGGAATTGTGGACCTTGTAGTAATTGGCATTGTGTTTTTATCTATACATTTTCTAGAAAACGCATATTTAGCAATAAGCTCGTTTTTGTTTATAATTTTAAATAAGGACCAAATTAACAACCTAATTTGGACACTTGGCAGAATAACCGAAAACCTAAACACTTGCAAAATTTCATCAAAGCGAATAAATACACTTATGGACGAAAAAAAGTTTCAGTCCGAAAAATTTGGAACACAAGAATTACCTAATTGCAAGGGCGAAATTGAATTGAAAAATGTGTCGTTTAGCTACGAAGAAATTGACCTTAACCGCGATGACGACGACAAAATTGGCGAGAAAAAAGACGCCAATAAAAAACAAGTTTTTAAAAACTTTAGTATGAAAATACCTGCAAACACCACTGTTGCGCTTGTTGGTCGTAGCGGATGCGGAAAAAGCACAATTTTAAACCTTATTCCAAAACTTTACACCGTAGACGATGGCGAAGTTTTGATAGACGGCGTTAACGTAAACGATTTAAGCCAAAACGCATTAAGAGAAAACATTAGTTTGGTTAGCCAATTTCCTTACATTTTTGATAAAACCATTAAAGAAAATTTGTTGTTAGCAAAACCAAATGCAACCGACAAAGAAATTAGTGATGTTATTAAAAAAGCAAATATGGACTTTTTGGACGATATGCCAAAAGGGATTGACACGCTTGTGGGCGAAGGTGGAATAAAACTTAGCGGTGGACAAAAGCAACGTCTTGCAATTGCCCGTGCCCTACTTAGAAATTCACGCATCATATTGTTTGATGAAAGCACAAGCAGCCTGGACAATTTTTCGCAAAACGAAATCAAAAAGAGCATAGACGCTTTGTCGCACAACAGCACTGTTGTTATTGTTGCGCATAGACTATCCACTATTAAGAATGCAGACATCATTTACTTTATAGACAACGGCAAAATAGAAGCGCAAGGCACTTTTGACGAATTGTTTGACACAAACGAGAAGTTTCAAAAATTGTTTGTGGCGGAAAACATTTAACAAACAAAAACAACCTTAAATATTAAGGTTTAATACAACTGAATAACAAAAAAGAACCCTATGATATTATGTATTAACTTCCATAAATGGGTTCTTTTTTTATACTCTATTCGGTGCGAAGTGCTTTTACTGGGTCTTTTTTAGCAGCCATAAGTGCTGGGAAAAGCCCCGCGATTAATGTTAACACCACGCTTATGCCAACCAAAATTAGAACGTTGGAAATAGTCAAGAACGACAACGATGTTTTTATCGTTCCGCCTGCCAACTTTTTAATTAATGCGCTTATTGGGAATGTTAAAATAAAACTAATAGTTACACCAAGCACGCCAGAAATTAACCCAACAGCAAAAGTTTCGGCATTAAACACTCTAGCAATATCTTTTTTGCGAGCACCAATACTGCGCAAAACGCCAATTTCTTTTGTTCGCTCAATAACCGAAGTGTAAGTGATAACGCCTATCATAATGCTACTAACCACTAGAGAGATTGCTGAAAATGCAATTAAAACATAACTAACAATATCAATTAGCGAGCCCAATGTTTCTGTTAAAAATCCTGCCGCGTCGTTTATTACAATTTTATTGTTTCGTTCAGTTGTTTTGCTGTTCCACGCGTTTATGTAATCCATAACATCTTTTTTCGCATCAAAACTTGATGTGTAAAACATAACGCTGGTTGGCAAATCGGACGCGCCCAACATTTGCAACGCCAACTGCATTGCATCGTCTTCGGTAAGGTTTGTGTTGAATTTTGATTTAACAATTTCAATAATCTTGTAACAACTATCGTATTTAAAATATTCTTGCGATGTGCCAGTTGGGATAAACGCACTCAATTCGCTTATTTCCAAGTTGAAAGGAATATATAATTGGTCGTTAATACCAAGAAGACGAGTCGCTTTAACAACTTCACTTTCTTCGGCATCGGCTCTTAAATACTCCGAAAGTTCTGGTAGATACATAATGCCATTAGATAAAATTTGGCTAGACGAATTATCTTTCAATCTTAACACACACGAAATTTTTAATGTATTTTCACTCAAACTATCATACAAAGATTTATTTGTTGCAACATCTTTTTCATTAAATTCAAGGCATGAAAAACTTATTTCTTCTCCGTCGGTGTGCTTTATAAAATAATCATTGTTTCTTAAAAATCTATACTCTTTGCCTACAAATTTTTCCAAATCTACCAATGTGGTTTTTTCGGTTGCCTTAATTTCAATTCCGTCAGCCAAACCTAGCGACTTAAGGCTATTGTAGGCAATGGAATTATCCGAGCCAATAACTAATGCTACTTCATTTTTATTTGCTGGATAATGTGCATTTTCGCCACCCAATACTTCGTAGTTTTCCAAAATATAATCCTTATTAGAGATGCCTTCAAAGAATGTACTAGATGAAGTTGTTCCGCTTGTACTACTGGTTATGACCTTTGTATCTATTTGTTTTACAATTCCCATTGTTTCAGTCAATATTTGAAGCGTAACAGGGTACGACATTTTGTATGATGTAAGATATCTTTGTGATTCTGGTTTGTTGTTGTCCATTTTTACATAATCATTTAAATATTCCACAAAATCGGGACTTAGGAAATTAAAATTTCCAAACTGAAAAAGCAAATTGGAAGTGCTATACACGCTAGTTTGGGTGTTTTTATCCACTTCGGTTTTGTTTTCTTCGTTGCTAGAAAAGTACGATTTTAGTGCGTCGTAGTCAATTGCCACCGTGCCTATTGTAACTGGATATCCGCTAAGTGCTTCACTTTGCATATTTCCAACATACGCGTTCATTCCGTTGCTAACCGAAAGCACTAGCGCTATGCCAATTATGCCAATGCTGCCAGCAAACGCGGTTATTGCGGTTTTCCATTTTTTGCTAAACAAATTTTTAAGCGACAAACCTAATGCTGTAAAAACGCCCATACTACTTTTTTGTTTTTTAGGCTTTTTAGCTTCCGCTTTTTCTTGTTCAACTTTTTCGTTTTGTTTTTCAATTGATTTCTCAGACGGCGAATACGGATTACTATCGCCAGTAACAACGCCATCCAAAATATTTATAATTCTATCCGAATAATCAGCAGCAAGGTTTTCGTTGTGCGTAACCATAACCACCAAGCACGATTTTGAAATTTCTTTTAATATATCCATAACTTGCACGCTGGTTTCGGTGTCCAACGCACCAGTTGGTTCGTCTGCCAAAATGATTTTTGGGTTGTTAACAATTGCACGAGCAATTGCAACACGTTGCATCTGACCGCCGCTTAACTGATTGGGCTTTTTCTTAATCTGTTGTTTTAGTCCCACTCTTTCTAATGCAGCAATAGCCATAGCGCGCTTATCTTTTTTGTTATAACCAGCTATAGAAAGTGCAAGTTCCACATTTTCTAGCACGCTAAGATGTGAAATAAGATTGTACGACTGAAAAACAAAACCAATATAGTGATTTCTATAAGTGTCCCAATCTTTATCTTTATAATCTTTAGTGGAAACGCCATCTATAATAATATCACCACTGGTATACTTATCTAGCCCGCCCACAATGTTTAAAAGCGTGGTTTTTCCGCAACCAGATGGGCCTAAAATAGACACAAATTCGTTTTGTCTAAAATTTATGCTTACATTTTTTAGTGCTTCTACGGTCATTTCACCAGAAACATAATTTTTTGAGATGTTTTTAAGTTCTATCATAAACTTTTACCGTCCTAAATTACATTATATTAAAAAATTTAAACAAATTCAATAAAAAAACACTTAAATTTTTACATTTAAGTGTTTTTATTTTCTTTAATTTAAACCACATTAAACTGGCTATTATATAGATAATAGTAAAAACCTTTTTTCTCCAATAATTCTTCGTGTGTTCCCTGCTCTATAATTTGACCTTTTTTCATAACCAAAATTATATCACTGCCCACAATTGTGGATAATCTATGCGCAACCATAAAGCAGGTTTTGCCTTTCATAATAACATTAAACGCTTTTTGTATTTCCATTTCGGCACGTGTATCGATGTTTGATGTTGCTTCGTCCAAAATTAATAGTTTTGGTTTCATTAATATAATGCGCGCAATACAAATAAGCTGTTTTTGACCTTGTGAAATATTGTCACCACTCTCGTTTATAATGGAGTTGTATCCCCTATCCATACGTTCAATAAAATCGTGAGCACCAGCAAGTTTTGCCGCGTCCATAACTTCTTCTATGGTTGCACTTGGTTTGCCAAATGCAATGTTGTCTCTCACTGTTCCGCTAAACAACCAGCTTTCTTGCAGCACCATTCCGTACTGATCTCTTAAACTCTTTCGCGTAATGGCGTTTATTGGTGTATCGTTTAGTTTGATATATCCGCCTGTTGTGTCGTAAAAGCGCATCAAAAGGTTTATAAACGTTGTTTTTCCGCAACCAGTTGGGCCAACTATGGCAACCTTTTGACCTGGTTTAACTTGCAAATTAAAGTTTTCAATAAGTTTTTGTTTTGGATTATAACTAAAACTTACATTTTCTATGTTAACACTTCCGTCGCAAGATTCTAAGTCTGGCAAAGCACTGTCGTCCGGCTCGTTTGGTTCGTCTAGTATTCCAAAAACACGTTTGCCCGACGCCAAAGCGGTTTGAACATCACTAACGACATTACTAATATCTGCAAATGGCGTTGAGTACTGGTCGGCATAGTTTAAAAACGATGAAATTACCCCAATAGTTAATCCGCCGTGAAGCGCAAACATACAGCCAGCAAAACCAACTGCAATGTAGATAATGCCATTAATAAACCTTGTTGCTGGGTTGGATAAGTTTCCGTAATAGTGTGATGCAACGCCACTTTCGTACAATTTATCACATTCCACCTTAAAGCCATCTAGCGCCCTATCTTCATAAGAGAACGCCTTAACAACTTTTTGGTTTGCAACCATTTCTTCTACATAAGCACCCATATCGCCATACGCTTTTGCGTGGGCGATGTACATCTTTTTACTCTTTTTAGCAATATATGCTGTTACAAATACTGAAAGTGGTGATAGTGCCACAACTATAACAGCCATAATGCTGTGCAAACTAAACATAAAATACATATTTAGCACAATGCTACAAACACCAGAGAACACTGTGGTTACGCCTTCCAAAAACCCGTCGGTAATGTTTTCAATATCGTTAACCATTCGGCTTAAAAAGTCGCCACGCGGCATTCTATCTAGAAAACTAAAAGGTGTTTTTAATATTTTATCATACAACTGCATCCTTATTTTTCTTGCAGCACCATAGCTTAGGCGATTTTCAAAAACTGTTGCTAGCCAATCGAAAATTGCAGCAAAAACCTGAAACCCAGCTAGATATATAATATACTTTAGTAGCACGGCAAAATTTACTTGCCCTACCCCAATAATAACATCTATTGCTCGCCCAATATAAAGTGGAATTAATGCGTACAAAAACGAGCTAATAAAGTAGCTAATTAGTGACAAGTACAAAAACCACCTTAGCGGTTTTGCATAGCTAAATATTCTTTTTATTTCTATCATATTACTTCTTAAATTACTTTGTTTGGCTGTCATAAATCTCTTTATACACCTCACAATTTTCAAGAAGTTCTTCGTGTTTTCCCATTCCTACAACTTGCCCTTTGTCGATGCACACGATAACATCGGCGTCTTTTATAGACGTAACCCTTTGCGTAACGATAAATGTTGTGCTATTTTTAATGCCATATTTAATCGTTTTTCTTAGTTTTGCATCAGTAGCAAAATCAAGAGCCGAAGAGCTATCATCTAATATTAAAATTTCAGGATCGCTAACAAGCGCACGCGCAATTGTTAAACGTTGACGTTGTCCGCCCGAAAGGTTTGAGCCGCCAGTTGTAAGTTTGTGTTCCAATTTGTCTGGAAAATCGTCAACAAACTCTAGGCTTTGCGAAATTTCCAACGCTTTATGTATCTCTTGCGCACTGGCATTAGGGTTTCGCCACAACATATTTTGATATATTGTACCCCTAAATAACACCGCTTTTTGCGGAACCATTCCTATTTGTTTTCTAAGCTGTTCAAAGCTATATTCTTTAACATTAACACCATCAACCAACACTTCGCCTTCGGTTGCATCATAGTAGCGTGGAATAAGGTTTATAATTGTAGTTTTGCCACTGCCTGTGCCCCCAATTATACCCACTGTTTGACCACGCATAACTTTAAGGTTTAGATTTTCAAGCGCGTTTTTAGATTTTGCCTCGCTACCATAGCGAAAACTAACATTTCTAAATTCAACCTTTGGTGTTTCGGCTGTAATTGAAATAGCTTTGCTCTCTTTTGTTTTTTCAGTTATGCTATTTTTAGTGTTAAACACTTCGCTGCAACGTTTTGATGATGTAAATGCACGAGTAAAAACCACAATAAGACGAGCTACCGATAGCAGTGATCTACCTAATTTTTGCAAATAATCTACAAACGCTATAATTTTACCCTGAGTAAGATTTCCAATATTTACTTCAATACCACCAAACCACAAAATAGCAAACACACCTGCATAAACAATTATGCCCGTAACAGGATTCATAAGCGCGGTTATGTTTCCAACTTTTTTTTGCGAGTGATATAGTTTGTCGGTTGCTTTTGTGAATTTTTTACTTTCATAATCTTCTTTGTTAAAAGCCCTAACAACCTTAGCTCCTTCTAAGTTTTCTTTTGTTTCCAAAGCAACTTTATCCAAATCTACTTGAGTTACTTCAAATAGCGAGTTTGACTTTTTCATAATTAGCCAAACCACCAAAACCAAAATTGGCAAAATTGCTAAAAATATAAGTGAAAGCTTTGGCGCTAAAATTAACATCATAATAAGCGAACCAATCAACATAAACGGAGCACGAGCTGCGTTTCGAATAAAAACTTCTATTCCATTATCGATACGCGAAACATCGTTGCTGAAGCGGTTTATAAGAGATGATGTACCAAATTTATCTAGCTCTTTATGAGAAAAAGTATTGATGTGAGCATACAAGTCATTTCGAATACTTCTACCAATTCCCTGCCCTGCAATTGCGGCTTGTTTTTGGCAAGTTGCACCAGCAATAATACCCACAATATTTATAGCCACAATCACTATTGACCACACAACTATGTATTTTACATCGTGATTTTTAATGCCTATATCTATAATATTAGCCATAATAAAAGGGGTGACGATATCACCCGCCGTTTCCAAAAACTTTATTAATGCGCCAAAAATAATATTGACCCTATATTCCTTTAAGTATTTTCCAAATTTCATATAGTAATAATATCACAACAATACTATTTTTCAAAATAAAAATTAAATATTATTATAAATATTATTATTAGTATATTACAGCATTATGTATATGCGTTACCCAAATTTATACACATTAAAATTTTCTAAAAAATGTACATTATTTTCACAACAAAAAAGACCTAAGAAAATTTCTTAGGTCAAATTTTTATTATGTAGTTAGTCAATCCACAAAACTCTATTAGATAGAATAATTGTAATAATATCTACCAACCAGAAAAGCACTGGGCAAACAATAATCATAATGATTGCAAGTACAATTCCAAGAGTGCTGTGTTTTGAAATACTTCTGCATAATCTGTAAACAGCCCAAACAATGTCTAATACAGGAAGTGCAAGAATAATTTTAACTAGTTTTGGTAAATTATCCATAGCCTTAACAAAACCCTTCATAATACCCTCCTAAATTTTATTAATAACATTATAATACTTTGTCAAGTTATGTCAAAATATTTTTAATTAATTATATGAAATTATTTTTTAAAATATAACCACATTAAACAACAAACCCGCTTTTGCAAATAATAAATTTATAAAGAACTAAAAACAAATGTGCAGTATAAGATATTTAAAACACAATTTAAAACAAACGAAACTCACAACATTACGCACAAAAAACAAAAATACGCAACTAATACAAAATTAGATATTGTCAAAAACATTATAGTTATTGCCACAAACATATATTCAGCAAACAAAATGTTGTTTTTATATGACATTATGTTAATAATAAAAAATAAGAGCTATTGCCCTTATTTTTTATCTAATCAAACTCATATTATTTTATTTGATAAATTTCATATTATTTTAAAACAACTTTAACAAAGTTCTTTTTGCCTTTTTTAAGAATTAAAGAACCGTCTTTAAAGTCACCATTTGAAGGCACATAGCTAAAGTCTTTTACAACATTTCCATTTATGCTTACAGCACCTTGTTCGCACATACGGCGAGCATCGGATTTTGAAGTGCAAAGTTTTGAGCCTACCAAAATATCAACCAAAGCCATAGGCATATTTTCAATTGTAAATGTTGGAACATTGCTTAAATCTGTACCACCATTAAATAAGTTTTGAGCAGTTTCCATAGCAACGCGTGCTTCATCTTCACCATGAACAAGTTTTGTAATTTCAAAAGCCATAATTCGTTTTGCTTCACGAATATCACCTTTCATCAACTCAGCAATTTCTTCTAGTGGTTTTCTTGTAAACAATTTTAAAAGTTGTTCTACATCACTATCGGAAACATTGTACCAGTATTGATAGAAATCATAAACGCTTGTTTTATCTTTAGCAACCCACAAAGCACCCTTTGCTGTTTTACCCATTTTTTGACCTTCACTATTTGTAAGTAGCGGACAAGTTAGGGCTTCCAAATCAATATTTGTTCCATTTTGAATGTTAAGCTTTCGTGCAAGTTCACAACCAGCAGTCATGTTGCCCCATTGGTCGGAACCACCAATTTGTAAGTTACAGCCATACTTAGCGTTTAGGTGAATAAAGTCGTACGCTTGCATTAGCATGTATCCCATTTCCAAGAAAGTTAGTCCACCCTCTTCTAGTCTACGCTTATATGCGTCGTTGGCAAGCATAACATTAACATTAAAATGTGTGCCAATGTCACGCATAAAGTCCACATAGTCATAACCCTTAAACCAATCGGCATTATTAACAATCAACCCTTTGTTGTCCGAGGTATTTAAAAACTTTTCTACAATCTTTTTAACTTCTTCAAAATTGTGATTAACTTGCTCTTTTGATGACATTTTACGCATATCTGTTCTACCTGATGGGTCGCCAATCAAAGCAGTTGCACCACCCACAAGAACTATTACTTTATGCCCTGCATCTTGGAAGTACTTAATCATCATTAGCGAAAAGAAATGTCCAATATGCAAACTATCGGCTGTTGGGTCTATGCCAAGATATACTGTTGTTGGGTCGCCATTACATATTTTTTTCACCGCTTCTTCATTTGTTGTTTGATATACATAACCACGCTCCTTTAGTGTTTCAAATAATTTTGTTCTATCCATATTCTCTCCTAAAAAATAAAGCACACTTTTTCCTTATATTTTAAGGACGAAGTGTGCTTGTTCGTGGTACCACCTTAATTTACTCGCAAAATTTTAGCGAGCCTCAATTTTTGCTTGATAGCCAAGCAATAGCCAGCTGCTCCAATTATGTAATTCGAAATGTTTTTTTCATAAGTTTTTCACCACCCAACTTCTCTCTAAATTACAAAAACACCCTACTGTTAATTTTCATCACAACTATTAAACTATATATTTATGTTAGCATATTAAAATTAATTTGTAAAGCACTTTTATTTTTTTAATTAACCTTATTCAATAAGATTTTAGCAAAAAAATAGTTGACAAGCGTATTATATAATGCTATGCTAAAACTACAAATTACAAAAAGGAGAAATAATATGTTACACTTTTACACTTGGCGTGTTGTAGAAAGTTAACATTCGTAAAATATAAGATTTTGCGAGTGTGTTTTTTACTGCTCGCAACATATTAAACTAAAACTAAAGCCCTGTAATATGTTGTATGATTGCTATTACAGGGCTTTTTCATAGCAAAAATACAACATTAAATTTAAAAACAGCATTAAAAACATATTAATTTTGTGTTTTTGTTAAAATTCAAGCGGATAAAAATTAAAAAAATCACGCTAATCATTTTGAAAAAAAAATAAATTTTAATAAAATAAACTAAATAAAGGAAATAAAAATTATGAAAAAGATTATATTAACAGCCGATCGTCCAACCGGCAAATTACACGTTGGACACTTTGTAGGTTCACTAAAAAGCCGCGTTGACATACAAAACAGCGGCAACTACGACGAACTTTATGTTATGATTGCCGACGCCCAAGCACTAACCGACAACTTTGGGAACGTGCAAAAAGTTAGGGACAATATTGTGGAAGTTGCAAAAGACTATTTAGCGGTTGGGCTAGATCCAAGCAAAACAACAATGTTTATTCAATCCGAAATTCCAGAACTAACCGAGCTTACTTTTTACTATATGAACCTTGTTACACTAAACCGCTTAAAACGAAACCCTACCGTTAAGGAAGAGCTAAAACTTAGAGAATTTGAAAAGTCTATTCCTATGGGTTTTTTCACCTACCCAGTAAGCCAAGCGGCCGACATAACTGCCTTTGACGCAACACTTGTTCCTGTTGGCGACGACCAACTTCCTATGATAGAACAAACCCGCGAAATTGTAAGGAGTTTTAACAACTTGTATGGCGAAACGCTAATAGAGCCAAAAGAAGTTTTACCTACCAATAGCGCTTGTTTGCGTTTACCTGGGACAGACGGCAAAGCAAAGATGAGCAAATCGCTTGGCAACTGCATTTACATTAGCGACGACGAAAAAACAATTCGCGAAAAAGTAAACAGTATGTACACCGACCCCAACCACATAAAACTATCAGACCCAGGAAAAGTGGAAGGAAATATGGTTTTCACATATCTTGATGCATTTTGTACCGACAACGACTTTGCAAAGTTTTTGCCAGAATACAAAAACTTAGACGAATTGAAAGCCCACTATCGTCGCGGCGGACTTGGCGATATGAAAATTAAAGGCTTTTTGTTTAACGTTTTAAACAATATTTTAAAACCAATTCGAGAAAAACGCGAACAATTAAAAGACGACGAAGTTATGCAAATGTTATTTAAAGGCAGCGACAAAGCACGCAAAGCTGCAGCTGCCACCCTAGAGAGAGTTAAAAACGCTATGGGCATTAATTACAGAAAATAATGCAGTTTTGAAAAAAAAAATTTAAAAGATGAATAAAAACTAAAAAAGCACACACAATATTAATAACAAACAAGGAAAAAACAAAATTAAACTTGTTTGTTATCGCCAAAAAGGCAAGAGTAAAATAACTCTTGCCTTGTTTGGATAAAAAAGAGATGACACTATGAAAAAATTCATACACTGTCATCTTTTTTGTTATTTAGCATTGTTTTCCATATTAATTACGCGAGTGGCAACATCTTTTACAAACTGTTTGTTGTGGCTTACAAAAATAACCGTACCCTTGAACTCAGCAATTGCTTGTTTTAATCTATCCACCGCAAACACGTCTAGGTGGTTGGTTGGCTCGTCTAAAATTAGCAGATTGCAAGGTTTTAGCACAAGCAGACCAATTTTTATTTTGCTCTGCTCGCCGCCACTAAGCCTAACTACTTGTTTTCGCATATGCTCGGCATTAAGACCGCATCTATTTAACACTGCCCTAATTTCTTTTTCGTTGATTTTAGGATAAAACTGTGTTACATAATTAAGCGGAGTGCCTTCAAACTCTCTAAAGTCGTTTTCCTGTTCGTAGTAGCCCGTTACAACATTTTTTGAGATTTCTACCTTGCCAGAAATTGGCGGAATTATGCCCAAAACCGTTTTTAAAAATGTAGATTTTCCTATGCCATTAAAACCTGTGATTGCTAGTCTTTCACCATTTCTCACTTCAATTGAAATCGGCTTTAAAAGCGCCCTATCATAGCCAACTTCTAGGTCATAAGTTTTTAGCACTATACTACTATCAAAAGGTTTGTAATTAAATGAAAATGTTGGTTTTATTTGCTCGGTAGGTGGAGTTATCATATCCATTTTTTCTAATCTTTTCTCACGGCTTTTTGCCATATTGGCAGTGGAAGCGCGAGCTTTGTTGCGGGCAATATAATCTTCTAGTTTTTTAATTTCTTTTTGTTGTAATTTAAAACCTTTTTCTTGCTGTTCGCGTTTTGCAAGTTTAACTGCTTCCATTTGATCCAAATTACCAACGTAGCGGTTTATCTTGTTATTGTCCACATCGCACACAACATTTACAACCTTATTTAAAAACTCCGCATCGTGGCTCACTATTAAAAAGGTTTTGTTGCTGGAATTTATAAACTTGGTTAGCCAGTCAATATGTTCCACATCCAAAAAGTTGGTCGGTTCGTCCAAAATCATAACGTCGGGCGACTCCAAAAGCAATTTTGCTAGCATAACTTTTGCACGCTGTCCGCCAGATAATGTGTTAACCATTTTGTCTAACCCAAGAGCAGACACACCCAAGCCAGATGCGATTTTTTGAATTTCGCTATCTATTGCATAAAAGTTGTTTTTATCCAACTCTTCATATATATCGCCGCTTTGATACATTAGCGCTTCTAGGCGTTTTTCGTCGGTTTCGGTTGCCAGTTTTTCGTTTATTTTATTAAGTTTAGCTTCCAATTCAAAAAGTTTTGAGTACGCTCCAGCCAAATACTCTTTTATTGTGCAATGTTGGTTTATTTCGGCGTGCTGATCTAGGCAAACAATGTTATATTTATTGTTGCGATACACTTCACCCTTATCCACCAAAACTTGCCCCATTATTATCTTAATTAGCGTGCTTTTTCCTGCTCCGTTTACACCAGTTAGTCCCATTTTTTCGCCTGGGTTTAACATAAACGATGTGTTTTCAAAAAGCAGCTTATCGCCAAAATTTTGCGAAAAATTGTTTATTGAAATTATACTCATATTTTGTCCTTATTTTATTGCATATATTTTGTTTAAAAGTTTTGTTTTATATAATTTAAAAATTCGTTTATAGTCATTAAATTATCTAAGTTTATGTTGTTTTTATTTACCAAATAATCCTTAATTAAAATTGTTTTTATTCCTGCTTTTTCGGCTAGTTTATCCTTTTCGGCGTGGTTGCCCACCATCATACTTTCACTTGCTTTCAAACCGCATTTTTTAAGTATGTTATTATAATATTCCACATTTAGTTTTGTGTAATTGCTATTCTCATTTGTGGTAATATATGAAAAAATATTTTTATCAATATCACAATCTTTTAGCTTAAACTCTATTGCGCAAAGTGGAATTGTAGGATCAGTTGCTAAAATTAAATTGTAATCTTTTCTGCTTAGATAATCTAACACTTCGTTCATTTTAGGAATTGGGTCGTATGTCATATGGGTTTTTTTGAATTCATTTTTGTAAAAGTCATCAAAAAAAACACGCAACTTGGCTTCTTTTACTCCGCTTAGTTTTTCTAAGGCTTTGTAAAATATCGTTTCGTTTGTAGTTACGCCGTTGTTTTGCTGCATTACGCCAATACATTTTAATAACATCTGCTCCACCGTGTCAGGATCACCACCAAAGTTTTTTAAATATTTCATAACCATTTCGTTAAAAAACACATAAAAAAACAAGTCTGTGTCGCCAGTAACAAGTGTACCATCCATATCAAAAAGTATATTTTTTATTTTATTATCCATACTTTTACCCCTTAACCTAATTAGTTTAACATATTAAGCCAAATTTTTAAAGCAAAAACCTATTCAAATTCACCTTTTTATTTTTGCAAAACCAATAGATTACAATAAAGAACAAACAACCGCTAAGAAAATTTAATCATTTTTTAATTTCTTATCAAAACCCTATTGCGTTTTTATTTGACACCATAATTTTTGTAGTTTATTTTAAAAACAAATTGATTTATTGCTTTTTATGGTGTATAATAAGGTCACTTGGAAGCGTACCGAAGTGGTCGTACCGGGACGCACTCGAAATGCGTTTGTCGAGCAATCGGCACGAGAGTTCGAATCTCTCCGCTTCCGCCAGTAGTGAATAATACGAACCCTGACGATAAGTTAGAGTTCGTATTGTTTTTTTCTAACGAATATTTCGGCATAAAAGTC
>CAKVHA010000005.1 GCA_934747775.1 uncultured Clostridia bacterium | reverse complement strand
TCGTAGTCCGATACATAACTCTTTTACCCCTGTACCATGCGGTACTGTGGTCTTATGCGGTATTAGCAGATATTTCTATCTGTTATCCCCCTGACTACGGCAGATTCCTCACGCGTTACTCACCCGTCCGCCACTCAGTCAAAAGTGCAAGCACTTTTGCTTCGTTCGACTTGCATGTGTTAAGCACGCCGCCAGCGTTCGTCCTGAGCCAGGATCAAACTCTTATGTTTAATCTATAGCTCTATATCGAACGTCTTGCGTTATTCATAAATTTTATTATAAACTGCTTGTAAAGTTCGTATAGATTTAAAACTTAAAAAAATTAACAAAGTTAAAATTTAATTCATCTATCACACTATTTAATTGTTAATGTTCGTGCTGTTGTCTTAAACAGCATACATAGAATACCACTACCAACTACGCAAGTCAACACTTTTTTTAAAATTTTTTTATTTTTTTTAATTTTTTTTTTACGAAACACTAACACACAGCCGCGTGTTTTGCGGTCTTTGGTCATATTAACCAAAAAAATTATGTATTTTAATGTAGAAGTGTTAAAATTTTTGTTAGTAAATTTAGTTAACTTTTGTGAAAATTAACTATATGGGGTTATTGTATATGGACTTATTTACACTGAAAATACCAAATTGGCATTATAAACAAATTTTTTATATCTACTGGACTACCCTTTGGTGTGCGGACAAAACTCACGCACCACCTTCCCCTTACAAGTGTTGACATTATTCTAAGGATTTAATATTATTACGTACTATATCTACTTTAAAACACTAATTAGCAAATATATTACCACTACCCCGCGTTCAATTTGGGAACAAATTTTCACAACCCCGTGTCCACTGGTAAGGTGCTGTAAGGATTTATATTGATTATGTATTTATATTATATAGTTAATTATATGTATAAATATGAAATGTTGATTTATATGCTGATTTAATGTTTTAACTTATACTAATAAGCAATAAAAAAAGATTAGAGCTAAGTCCAATCTTTTTTGTATTATTAAATTTACATATAATTTAATTCTAATTATCTTTTAAAATTATACGAGCGGGAGCGCCATTGGATATAACTGAATATCCGTTGTACCCCACACTACTATATGTTAGTTTTGGAACGGTGATTGTGGTTTCAACTGGAGTAGCAAGCTCGTAGTACAACACCATTGGAGTTCCAGCGGCGGCTTGAGCTTTAAGCCAAGCTTTCCATTCTGCCGCAGTAGATGCCACGCTAAATGGAATTGTAAACATAAATGCAGCACTTTGGTCGTTATAGCCCATCATTCCAGTTTCGTGTCTATATCCATAAAAACCCACATTAGAACGCAAGTATGGGAAATGCGAACATACAAATTTTTGATCTGCAGTTCCAGCAGCAATATTGTTTCCAACCTTGTTAAAATTACCTTGACTCATAAAGGCAGAAAGATACCCTACTCCGTCACCAGTATTAGTATAAGTACTCCAATTTTCGTCGCCAGTGAAAGTATAAACACCAACACGGCGAGTAAGTTTGCCAGTAGAAGAATCTATGCTATCGTAAACCGTATCGCTAATAGCACGAAGCGGTGCGTCTAGTTCTATAGACTTTGTTTCGCCAACTTTTTTAATTTGAACATCGGTGATATACATATCGTATTGTGCGCTATATCTTAGCACAAACGGCTGAACATAGCATGTGCCGTAAACAAAGTTTGAAGCTGTTGTTTTGCCTGAAAAAGCGTTTTTTACACCATTAAGATAAGCATAACCATATGTCCAAGTGCTAGGCATTGATGTGCCACTGAAAATATTATAACACCAGCCGCCGCCTCTACCTTGAGAAACATATGTGCCAGCAGGAATTGTTGTGCCTGAGTATGCGGTAGTTAAAGTGATAGTATTTGCTGTTTTATCTATACCAGTAGTAGCGTTAAATCTTAGTTTGTTTTTCGTATAAGTTCCTGGACCATAATCTACCCCACCCACGGAGTAATTGTAGATATTTAGCCCACAATTTGTTCCACCAGTTGTACTATAACTACTCGCATCGTTAAGGTGCACAACAGTGTCGCCACTTTTTACATCTTGTGTTAAATATGTAAGTGTGTTTGCAAAGTAATTAACATCATCGTGATTAATTCTATTTTTATTTGCATCTAAAAACCAAATTCCAATATAATATGCTTTATCAGCCATTGTGTTGTTTGTTCTATAGTACATACTGTATATATATTTGCTATTTGTATCCACAGGAACAGGCTCAGTAACTCGGCTGTAACTTTGAACGCCAGCATTTTTAACAAAAGCACTGCCTGTTGGACTTGTAGAATCTTTAACATAACTGAAATCATCAAAGTTTGTATTATTTCCTAGCACGCCGTTGCCGTTGTTAACAAGATTTGCGGAGTTTTCATTAGAATATTGCACTTCTATGGAGTTATATCTTGAATATGTAGTTGCTACATCATTTTTTTCTAATTGAACACGCACTTTGTAGTTTGTGAAAGTTACACCTTCGCTAACATAAAACCAAAAACTAGTTATGTAGTTTTTATCACAAGATAGATTTTCTAATGCTGTATTATAATTTTGCAAATTAGCAGCGTGCCAATTTGTGTATTGGGTTGGATCGTCATTTGCACCAAAATACGCAACCGCGTATTTAGTTGTAGTATTTGATGTTGAACGATCGATTGTTCCGCTTACATATTGAGTAGAAATACTATATTTGGCTGTTTTGTCTGCTGGAATGTTTAGATAACTAGAATTAAGTGTAACATTTCTTGTAGGTTTTCCGTTAAGGACAAGGCAATCTTCTTCTGGTAAATATTTGCAAGTGATACCTGAAGTGTCATAAGTAGCAACTTTACTCATATCAAACAAGTTTTTACCGCCATTTTCGCCTACGCTGGTTAGGGTTGCTGGGTCGGTTGGTGATGGCGATGTGCTAAATGTTGTGTTGCCGTTTATGGTGTAATTTTTCTCGGAATATTCGCCTTGAAGTGTTGTGCCTTCCACATTGTCAAAAACGTGACGAGTGTTTAGGATAGTGTTTGAAAGTGCTGCGCCTTCGCTGTCGTAAATAATACCTTGAACTGCACAGAATGTAATGCTAACCTTAAAATCTTTGCCGCTATCGGCGTTTGTAAGGCTGCGTGGAATATTTACAACTATATTTAGTGGAACTGCCTGCCCTTTTGTGCCTGGGTCTATGGTGTAAAGTGTGCCAGTAGCAGCGTTGGTGGTCATAAGGTAAAAGTAGCCGTCGGTGTCGGACTTAACCCAGTATGTTGTGGTGGAATTTACGGCTGAAGATGCGGTGATGTCGTAAGTTATGCTTGGTGCGGTGGTTACAACATTAATGCGCGCTCTAAGCAATGCTGGAGTTGGGGTGCTATTGCCTTCGCTTTTTACTGTAGCGGTGGCGTTTACAACCACTCTTTGCGACGGAACAACGTCCATACTAGCGGTTGAAAGCGTGATTGCGCTATCTACATTTACAGGGTTGGAAAGAGATATGGTGCTAGTAGATTTAATAGTATCACCAAAGTAAGCGAGCGTTAAAAAACTGCTAGCCACAAAAGTTATGACTAGTGCAACGCTCATAATTGCTATGTATAACCCTTTTTTATTTGTTTTTTTCATTAGAAATTTCCATTTTTCAATAATATATTTTCCGTAAAAAACTTACATTTATTATTATTTTATATAATAATATAACAAAATCATTTTTTTTTGGCAAATAAAATGCGGTAATAAATTAATAAAGTGGCAAATTGGGATGTGGGGTAAGGCATAAGGTTTTTATTTGCACTAAAATCTACTGAGTTAAAATAATACTCAAATTTTCAACACCTACTGGACTACCCTTTGGTACTCACTCCACTCCGTGTCGATTTCGTACCACCTTCCCCAAACACACACCCCTAAAAAGCATTTGGCTTTTTTGGGGACCCCGAAGGGATGACATTAATGTGGTGCTTAATTAATACATAGTGAGCAAAAAAACACCTTAGGAATAATTAAAGGTGTTTTTGAGCTATTATTTTTTATTGATTTTATTAACCAAAGAGTTTAGTTTTGAAATATCTTTTTTAGCTGGTTTTTCGGTTTGTTGTTTTGCTTCTTTATTTTTAACCACTTTTAAACTTTCGGTTAATTTTTTAAGGTCTGCTTTTTGTTCTGCTTTTTCAGCTTTTGCAAGTTCTTTTTGTTTTTCGGCTTTTTTCTTTGCTCTTTCTTGCTTTTTAAGATATTTATTAATAGCATCTTCAATTGCTTCTTTTGCCAAAACTGAGCAGTGAATTTTATGAACAGGAAGTTCGCCTAGGGCTTTAATAACTTCGTTGTTGTCAAAGTGAAGTGCTTCGTCGATTGTTTTGCCTTTAATAAGTTCGGTTGCCATACTGCTAGAAGCGATTGCGGCAACGCAGCCAAAAGTTTTAAACTTAGCGTCTTCAATAATGCCCTTGTCGTTTATTTTAAGATATATTTTCATAATGTCGCCACAAGCAACATTTCCCACTTGACCAATGGCGTTTGCACCGCGCAACTCGCCCATATTAAGTGGATGTTTAAATAATTCCATTACTTTTTCGTTATACATATATTATTTCCCCTTTTTCTTAGTAAGCGGGCTCATTTTTCTTAAATCTGCAACAATGCCCACAAGTTTTTCTACAACATAGTCGATGTCTTCTTTAGTATTGTCGGCGCCAAACGAGAAACGGATTGCACCATTAACATCTTCGTGGCTTAAACCCATTGCTTTTAAAACGTGGCTTTTTTCTAGCGAATTTGATGCGCAAGCGCTGCCAGTGGAAACTTCTACGCCTTCTAGGTCTAGTTTAACCAAAATGCTTTCGCCTTCAATAAATCTAAAGCTTACGTTTACAATTCCTGGCGCTTTTTGTTCGAAGTTGCCGTTAAACTTAATATCGGATATTGCATAGTTTAGTTTGTTTACAAAATAGTCGCTAAGCTCTTGCAATTTTTTGTTGTTAACATCAATATCTCTAACTGCAATTTCCATAGCGCGTGCCATTCCTACAACGCCTGGAACGTTGGTTGTTCCGCCACGGCGACCATTTTCTTGTTCGCCACCTTCAATAAGCTTTTTGATAGGTGTGCCAGTTTTAATATAAACCGCGCCTACACCCTTTGGTCCGTGAACCTTGTGTGCGCTCATTGTTAGGGCGTCTATTTTCATATCCTTAACGTCAATATGCAAGCAACTCATAGCTTGAACGCAATCTACGTGGAAATATGCTTTGTAGTCTTTTAATATTTCACCAATGGCTTTAATGTTTTGAATTGTACCAACTTCGTTGTTAACTGCCATAACGGAAACAAGTGTGGTTGTTGGTTTTATTGCTCTAACAAGTGCCATAATGTCTACAAGACCTGTGCTATCAACTGGCAAGTATGTTACTTCAAAACCTTCGTTTTCCAGCTCTCTGGCACTTTCCAAAATGCTATGGTGTTCTATTGAACTTACAATAATGTGTTTGCCGCGGTGTGCGTTTGCGCGAGCTATTCCTTTAATAATCCAGTTGTTGCCTTCTGTTCCGCCGCTTGTGAAAAACATTTCGCGTGGGCTGGCATTTATAAGACTTGCCAAAGTTTCGCGAGCTTTTGCTACTGCTTTGCCAGCTTCTTGACCCATTTCGTGCAAGCTGTTTGCGTTGGCATAAAACTCGGTGTAATATGGCAACATTGCACTTAGTACTTCGCCGCTAAGACGTGTTGTTGCGGCGTTATCTAAATAAATTTTTCTCATTAATTTTCCCCTTTATTTTTATTTATCATATCTTGCAAAGTAAGGTCATCTAGCACACTATTTAACCTATCGTAAACCACCCTAAATATATTTTGATTTGGGCAATTTAAGTTTCCACATTTTGCCGAATTTGAACATTCAGCAAACGCAAGGTCGTTTTCTAACACTCTCAATATTTCACCAATTGTTGTTTCGCTTGGTGCTTTAGAGAGCTTGTAGCCGCCAGCTACGCCACGCTCGGTTGTAACCAGCCCACCTTTTTTTAAAAGACCTAGCAGCTTTTCGAGATACGGCTGCGGAACTGCGGTTGTTTCCGACAACTCTTTTAGTGTTGTTAGGTTGTTATTAAGCGCCATATGATACATTGCGTTTAGCCCATATCGCCCTTTACTACTTAGTTTCATTAATACCCTACCTTTTTAGTCCGACAATATAATAGCAGTTAAAATTATTATTGTCAATAGATTTTAATAAAAAACCCGACTAAAATGGTAGACTTTTTAAAAAACAAAAAAAGTGAAGCCTAAAATGTGGTTAGATTTCACTTTATTATATTATTTTTCTAAATTGCAATAACTATCAAAAATTTCGGTAAGTTGTTTTTGGTTTCTAAAGCCTGCAATTTTATCAAGCTCTGCGCCATCTTTAAAAATCACTAGTGTTGGAACTGTCATAACGCCATATTTATGGGCTAAAGTTGTACATTTGTCTATATCTAAATCGTAAATTTTAATGTCGCAATATTTAGGGTCTTCCATTTGGTTTAGGATAACCGATTCCATTCTGCAAGGACCGCACCATCCGCCAAAAAAGCGAGCAATGGTTATGCCGTCGCTGTTTAAAATTTTTGATTCAAATTGATTTTCTGATATTTGTTCTACTTTCATATTTTCCCTTTTATTTAATAAGCTCGTTAATAACAAATCCTGACAATGCACAGCCGCACATTGCTGGGTAGTATGATATGCTGCCCACTGTTCTGCCATTTGGTTTTGCCGGCTCTTTTGTAAACACAACATCGTGGCTTTCTATGCCGTTTTCACGCAGTTTTTTGCGCAAAACTTTTGCAAGACCGTCGTTAAATGTGTTGTACACGTCGTCCACAGTAAAATATGGAATTTCATAGCGATTTCCAGCACCCATTGCACTAACTATTTTTATGTTATGGTTGTGGCAATATGTTATTAGGTCTATTTTTGAAGTAACCATATCTATTGCGTCCACAACATAATCGTAGTGGTTTTTGAAAAACTCGTCGTGGTTTTCGGGTGTGTACTTTTCGCAAATAATGTGCAATTTAATGTTTGGATTAATGTCTTTTAATCTTGACGCCATTGCATCGGTTTTTAGGCATCCAACCGTGCTATTTAAGGCAATAATTTGCCTGTTTAGGTTGCTAACACTAACCACATCAAAATCAATTATGGTTAGTTCGCCAACACCTGCCCTAGTTAGCATTTCAGCAACATATCCGCCTACTCCACCAAGCCCAAAAACCGCAATGTGTTTTTGCGCCAATTTTTCAACATTTTCTTTGCCTATTAAAATCTCCGTTCTCTCTGTCATTTATTCTTAAACCTGCCGTTATTATTTTGGTCAAAATTTAGTCTGTCTTGCAAAATTACAAAATATATTTTTTCAAATCGTATTTTTTAGTTGTGTCTTTAAATGTTTTGTCCACATATTCTTTATCAATGGTCACGTCCATTAGTGGGTGTTTGCCATTTGCATTGTAAGAAATATCTTCTAGCAACACTTCCAACAAGCTATGCAATCTTCTTGCACCCAAGTTTTCGCTTGTTTCGTTTTCTTTTTCGGCAATTATGGCAAGTTCGTGCAAAGCGTCATCGGTAAATTTAAGGTTTATGTTGTCTACTGCCAAAAGTTGTTCGTATTGCAATGTAAGAGCGTTTTTAGGTTGGGTAAGGATTTTATAAAAATCGTCCGAATTAAGGTTGTTAAGTTCCACTCTAATTGGAAAACGACCCTGAAATTCTGGAATTAAATCTTCAACTTTGCTCATATGGAACGCGCCTGCGCAAATAAACAAAATGTAGTCGGTTTTTATTGTGCCATATTTTGTTGTAACTGTGCAGCCTTCAACAAGTGGCAAAATGTCACGTTGAACGCCTTCACGGCTAACATCTGGACCTTTACTTGCGTTTTTACCAGCAATTTTGTCTATTTCATCAATAAACACAATACCTTCTTGTTCGGCACGAGCAATTGCTTCGCTATTAACGCTATCTAGGTCAATAAGCTTATCGCTTTCTTCTTGCATTAATAAATTAAACGCCTTTTCAACCGTGATTTTTTTCTTGCGGCGTTGTTGTGGAAAAATGCTGCCTATCATTGTGCCAATGTCTAAGTCGTTGCCCATTCCCGGCATAATTCCAATTGGTTTTGCTTGTTCGGCAACAGTGATTTCAATAATTTCACTATCTGCCTTGCCGCTTTCAATGTCGTCCACAATTTCTTTACGCAAGGTTTCCACATCTTTTTCTGGAAACTTTTCTTTTCTAATTGGATACAAAGCGTCGGTTAGTTTTTGAACAACGCTAGCACGAGCCTTAACGCTAACTTCTTGCAATTTTTCTTCTTTTACAAGCCTTACAGCCACTTCTACAAGGTCGCGTATCATACTTTCGCAATCGCGGCCAACATAGCCCACTTCGGTGTATTTTGTGGCTTCAACCTTAATAAATGGCGCTTTAACAAGCTTTGCAAGACGGCGTGCAATTTCTGTTTTGCCCACGCCTGTTGGACCTTGCATAATAATGTTTTTAGGTGTAACTTCGTCACGCATTTCCTTGCTTAATTTGCTGCGACGATAACGGTTTCTAAGTGCAATTGCGACCGATTTTTTGGCTTCGGACTGTCCTATAATATATTTATCTAATTCTACAACAATCTCTTTTGGTGATAAATCCATACTAAACCTCCTCACAAGTGATGTGGTGATTAGTGTAAACACAAATATCACCAGCTATTTCTATTGCTTTTATTGCAATTTCTTTAGCACTAAGGTTGGTGTTGTCTAATAGCGCTCTGCCAGCAGAGTACGCATAGTTTCCACCGCTGCCAATTGCAACAACGCCATATTCTGGCTCAATGACCTCACCAGTGCCCGAAATCATAAGACACTTGTTTTCGTCTGCAACAAGCATCATTGCTTCTAGTTTGCGGTTATACTTATCATCTCTAAAGCCAAGCGCAAGTTCTACGGCACTACGCATTAAATTTCCGCTAAATTTTTGTAAAAGCTCTTCAAAGCGTGCGGTTAGAGCAAATGCATCGCTAACTGTGCCCGCAAATCCAATAACAACCTTATCGTTAAAGATTCGTCTAACTTTAACTGCGTTACCTTTCATAATTACGTGTTCACCCATAGTAACTTGACCATCGCCAGCAATAGCTGTTTTGCCATTTCTTGTAACGGCAACAATTGTTGTTCCTTTAAATGTATCCATATTATCTCCTTATTAAATATTGCCTTATATTTTTAATATATCACAAAAAACACTAAAATTAAATACTAAATTGTGCTAATTTTGTATTTTTTTATTGTGTCGTTTAACGAGCTAATCGCTCTGTCATATAATAGTTTGTTTTTTTCTTTTTTATTTTTCATTCGTATTTCGCTTAGATTTATAAGCCCCATATTGCTGCTCATTGGTTGAAAGTTGGTTTCGCTTGCGGTGGTTAGATAGTTGTTAAGCGCGCCAATCATTGTGCACGGCTCAAACACCACATCGCTAAGACCATTTAAGTAGTTAAACATATTTAGCCCAACATTAAGACCACTTGCAACACTTTCAATATATCCTTCTACCCCACTAAGCTGCCCTGCAATAAAAATATTTGGATGCGACTTTAAGTGATAATTTAAAAGCACTTTTGGCGCACAAACATAACTATTTTTATGCATTGTTCCGTATCTTAAAAACTCCGCGTTTTTTAGTGCTGGAATTAATGAAAACACGCGTTTTTGTTCGGGATAAGTAAGGTTTGTTTGAAAACCAACCATATTAAACATATCGTTATTTAGTGTTTCTTTTCTAAGTTGAACAACAGCATATGGCCGTTTGCCAGTTTTTGGGTCGGTTAGCCCTACAGGTTTAAGGGGTCCAAATCTAAGCGCGTCTTTGCTGCGTTTTGCCAAAACTTCTACTGGCATACAACCTTCAAAAACTTTGCGGTTTTCAAAATCTTTTAGTTTTACAATCTCTGCATTAATTAAGGCGTCATAAAAAACGTCATACTCTTCGCTAGTCATTGGGCAATTTATGTAATCGCCAGTGCCTTTGTCGTATCTATCGGCAACAAAAGCGGAATTAAAGTCTATGCTATCATATGCTACAATTGGAGCAATTGCGTCGAAAAAGAACAAATAGTCCTGTCCTAAAATAGATTGCAATTCTGCCATAAGACCATCGCTTGTAAGCGGACCTGTTGCAATAACAACTGGTTTGTCTAGCGGAAGAGAAGTAACTTCTTCATTTACAATTGTAAGCCCACTAAATTCTTTAAGTTTTTCGGTTATCATTGCACTAAACTTTTCGCGGTCTACGGCAAGTGCACTACCCGCTGGAACTTTGCACAAATCTGCGCATTTTATAACCAGCGAGTCCAACGCCCTAAGCTCGTCTTTTAATAATCCGCCTGCTGTTAGCGGGTCGTTGCTTTTAAGACTATTACTGCACACAAGTTCGGCAAAATTGGGCGACTTGTGAGCGGGCGAAAACTTGTTTGGTTTCATTTCGTAAAGCGTAACATTTACGCCACGTTTTAATAACTGATACGCACATTCTGCACCCGCAAGCCCTGCACCAATAACCATTACATTAGTTTGTTGCTGCTTCATTTTTTTCCTTTTTAACCATTTCGGTGTAATTGCATTCTGGATTACTACATTTTTTTCTAAGGCTGCTATATATCTTTTTGCCAGTTAAATAATGTCCGCATTTTGGGCATTTTTCGGCAAGTGGCATTTCCCAAGACACAAAATCACATTTTGGATAATCGCTACAGCCGTAGAATATTGCACCTTTTTTACTGCGTTTTTCAACTGCTGGTTTGCCGCATTTTGGACACACTCCACTTTGCTTTACAATAGGTTGAATATTTTTGCAAGCTGGAAAGTTGCTACAAGCCATAAACTCGCCATATTTTCCTGTTCTAATAACCATAGGGTGTCCGCATTTTTCGCACTTAATATTAGTTTCTTTTGGCGGAATTTTAAATTTTAGACTATCCTTATCGGCTGCACCAAGAAGTTTTACAAAGTCATCATAAAAGTCTTTAACAAAACTTTGCCAAACAATACCCTTGCTTGCAACATCATCTAGTTTGTCTTCCATAGAAGCGGTGAATTTTGTGTCGATAATAGATGCAAAATAGTTTTCCAAAAATTCATCAATTTTTTCACCAAGTTCGGTTGGTTTTAAAAATTTGCCGTCTTTTTCAACATATTTTCTGCTGCTTAGTAGGTTAACAGTTGGAGAATATGTTGCGGGACGACCAATGCCCTTATCTTCCATTTCTTTTACAAGCGTTGCTTCGCTATATCGTGCTGGTGGCTTAGTAAATTTTTGAGAAGGAACAAGGTCTTTTAAGTTTAGTTTATCCCCTTCTTCCATTACTGGCAACTTAACATTTTCGTCCGATTCTTCTTCATTTTCATCGGCAGCTTTTGCTTTTTTACCGCTGTCATATAGTTTCATAAACCCGTCAAAAATAGGTGTTTTGCCAGATGCTTTAAACTCGTACTTGCCGGTTTCTATGGTTGCCACAACCGAATTAAAGGTTGCGTCTTCCATTTGACACGCCAAAAATTTTGTGTAGATTAATTTATATAATTTGTAATTATCGCTGCTAATTTTGCCCTTTAGGCTTTCTGGAGTAATCTCCAAATGAATTGGTCTAATAGCTTCGTGGGCATCTTGAGCCGATTTTTTTGTTTTGTAAACATTAGGTTGTTTTGGCAAATATTTTTCGCCAAAGTTTTTTTGAATGTAATCGCGCGCCATAGCAACAGCTTCTGGTGCAAGACGCACACTATCTGTTCTTATATATGTGATAAGTGCGGTTTTGCCTTCGCCTGCCACCTCTACGCCTTCGTAAAGTTCTTGTGCACAAGCGGTAACCTTTTTAAGGTTCATTCCTAATTTGTTTAGAGCTTCTTGTTGCATTGTAGATGTTGTAAATGGTGGCGCTGGGTGCGATTTTGCAATAGTCTTTTTAACTTCTTTAACAATAAAGTCGTTCTGTTTTAGTTCGTCTAAAACACCATCCATTGTTTCTTTATTTGGAATATTTGCTTTTTTGCCACTTATTTTACTTAAAGTACTTTTAAAAGTGTCGCTTTCGGTTTTTGAAAACAAGTTTGCAATAAGCGACCAATACTCTTCTGGTTTAAACTTTCTAATTTCGTTTTCTCTATCAACTACAAGTTTTAATGTGGCACTTTGAACACGACCTGCGGATAGTTTTGGTTGGATTTTTTTGCACAAAATAGGCGAAACTTTATAACCTACTAATCTATCCAACACGCGGCGTGCTTGCTGGGCATTAACCAAATTAATATCTATTGCACGTGGGCACTTTAGTGCATTTGTTACGGCATTTTTACTAATTTCATTAAAAACTATTCTTATTGGTTTTGTTTCGTCCAACCCTAGCAAATATGCCAAGTGCCAACTAATTGCTTCCCCTTCTCTATCTGGGTCGGTTGCTAGCAATATTTTATCGGCTTTTTGGCTTTTTAGTTTTAAGGCCTTAACTATTTCTTTTTTGTCGTTTATAACTTCATATTGCGGTTTAAAGTTGTCCAACACATTTACACCTAGCGATTTTTCTGGCAAATCACGAACGTGTCCTTTTGTTGCAAAAACTTCATAATCGGCTCCTAGATATTTTTTAATTGTATCCTTTTTACCGACACTTTCAATAATAACTAAATTCATATTTATCTCCCATAATAATTACCAGGTAATTTTGATATTAACCCTTTAAGTTCTAGGCGCATAAGTAGTGTGTTAAGCGTCTTTGGTTCTAGCCCCGATTTTTCTAGTATTTCGTCATAACCAAGTTCGTCGGTGCTAAGAATGTTTAAAATTATTTGTTCGTCTAAATTTGCTTGCTCTACTGCCGTATCTTTTGAAATATGTAATTCTTTTCCATACGCATTTATAATCTCTTCGGGGCTTAAACACATTACCGACTGGCAATTTTTTATAATAGCGTTGCAACCAATACTATAAATATCGGTTATCCTGCCTGGCACAACATAAAGGTCACGGTTGTTTTCTAGTGCATACTCTTTTGTGTGCATACTTCCGCTTTTCTCGGTTGCTTCGGTTATTAGCACACCCTTACTCAAACCAGCAATTATGCGGTTTCTTGCAGGAAAATAGTATGACATAGGTTTTTCGTTTGGCTTATATTCACTCACTATCAACCCGTCATTCTCCAAGATTCTATCGTACAATGGTTTGTTTGTTGCGGGATAACAATTGTTTATTCCGCAGCCAAGCACAGCAATTGTGTGACCGCCAGCGTCTAGTGTAGCTGAATGTGCCACACTATCTACTCCGTCGGCAAGACCACTAACCACAGTTATGCCACTATATGCAATGTCGTAGGCAAATTTGTGTGTAATTTCTTTGCCATATTTTGTACAACGGCGTGTGCCAACAATTGCGACACAAGTGGTTTTTAATAAATTCACATTTCCTTTGCAATATAAAATTACTGGTGGGCTTAGTGTTTCTCTTAATAAATCAGGATATGTTTCGCTTTTTATAGTTACAATTTTTATGCCAAGATTGTCGTACGACCTAATGTAATTATTTAAAAAGTTTTCATCTAGCGAAAACAACATTTTGCCGTAATATTCTTCGCCAACAATGTTTGTTATTTCAATTTTATCCTTTTCAAAATTGTTCCACAAATCTGTGCAATTAGGATACATATCTATTAACTGGTGCAATTTTTTAAGGCTTAAAAAGTCAAAACTGTTTAGCCATATTATTACTTTTTCTTCGTCCTTATACATAATACTCCTAATCCCAATACTTTTTGTCTAGCGACCTATATGATATTGCTTCTATAATATGGTCGTCCATAATATTTTCTGAGCCATCCAAATCGGCAATTGTACGCGCAACTTTTAGTATTCGGTTGTATGCCCTTGCGCTAAGTTTTAGTTTTTCAAAAGCTTGGCGTAAAAACATATCGCTTTGTGGCGACAACTTGCAATATGTCTTAACTTGTTGGTCGTTCATTTTTGCGTTTGCATAAATGCCGCAATTATTATATCTATCTAGCTGTATTTTACGCGCTCTGTCTACTCGGCGTTTTATACTTTCGCTACTCTCTTCTAGTGTGGTGCTGGTTAGGTCGTTGTAGGTTACATTATCCACTTCTATATGAATGTCTATTCTATCCATAAGTGGACCAGAAAGTTTGTGCAAGTATTTGTGTATGTTTTGCGGAGTACATTTACACTCACGCTCTTTACTTCCATAATATCCACAAGGGCAAGGGTTCATACTAGCAATTAGCGTAAAATTTGCTGGATACTCCACTGTTGCTTCAACGCGTGAAATTGTTATAACCCCATCTTCAAGCGGTTGACGCAAGGTTTCAATTGAGTTACGGTTGTATTCTGGCATTTCGTCCAAAAACAACACGCCGTTATGCGCAAGGCTAATTTCTCCTGGTTTTGCTAGTCTGCCACCGCCAGTAAGCGCAAGCGTTGTGCTTGTGTGGTGTGGCGACCTAAATGGACGCGTTGTAATTATGCCTTCGTTTGCATCTAGCACGCCAGCAATACTATGAATTTTTGTAACTTCTAGTGCTTCTTTAAAAGTTAGTTCCGGAAGTATACTAGGAAAGCATTTTGCAAGCATAGTTTTGCCACTCCCTGGTGGACCTATCATTAACACATTGTGTCCACCTGCTGCTGCAATTTCTAAAGCACGCTTTGCTTTTGCCTGCCCTTTTACAAATTTAAAATCCATACTTTGCTTGTTTGTTTTTTTAGCGTCAACAAAATTATTAAGTTTAACTCTTTCTAATTGTTTGTTGCCCGCCAAAAAATCTACGCACTCGGTTAGATTATTTACTGCGTAAACTTCTAATCCATCTATATAACTTGCTTCACGCTCGTTTTCTTTTGGTAGAATAATTTTTGTAAAACCAGCTTGGCGTGCTGCAATTAAAATAGGCAAAACACCATTTATTTTTCGTATTCCGCCGTCTAATGATAGTTCTCCTAAAAAAATGTAATCTTTTACCGCATTAACACTTACTTGTTCGCTTGCCGACAAAATCCCCATAGCAATGGCAAGGTCATAAATTGGTCCGTCCTTTTTAGTGTCTGCAGGTGCAAGGTTTACGGTTATTTTTAAAATTGGATATTGAAACCCACTATTTTTAATGGCGCTTTTTACACGCTCTTTACTTTCTTTTATTGCGGTGCCAACCAATCCTACAATGTCATATCCTGGCAGCCCCTGATTAATATCAATTTCTGCCTTAACCATATATCCATTGATGCCAGTCAAACCATAACTTTTTACTATTGATAACATTTAGCTGCACCTCACTTAATATCAATCCGATTATACACACTAAAAATAAAAAATACAACTAAAAGTAATAAGTTGTAAATAATTTTTTAATTTGGCGCTTTATATAATATAATAAAGTATTATATTAATAAGAATATAATTGTAAAGTTTGTGGAAATTAAACGAAAATTTTAATATGGATGTTATTACAAATAAATTAGTAAATAATAAGTAAATTATTGACATTATTACAATTGGCTGTTATACTTTATTTATTAATTTTTAAGAGGTTTTTTATGGAACAAGAGATGATGAATGAATTTGAAGTGAAAGTAGACAAAGTAAAAAGATTAGAAGAAAGTGGAGAAAAAGCATATAAAGCTAAATTCCATAAAACATACGAAATTCACGATTTGGATAATGTTGAACTTGGCACAAAAGTAAGTTGTGCTGGTAGGATTATTTTTAAAAGAACTTTTGGAAAACTAATTTTTGCTAGAATTTATGCAATTGGCGACAATTTTGAAATGAATTTTACAGATAAAATGCGTACAAGTGTACAAGTTAGTTTGTCACTAAGTGTTGTTGGTGACGAAGCACTTGCAAAGTTTAAAGAATTTTGTGACGTTGGAGATTTTATTGGTGTTAATGGCGAACTTACCCGCACCCAAACTGGCGAACTTACAATTCAAGTAAACACATTTGAATTACTAAGCAAAGCCCTACGCGGATTGCCAGAAAAGTTTCACGGACTTGTTGATATTGATAGCCGCTATCGTCAAAGATATCTTGACCTTATTGTTAATGAAAAGGCAAGAAACACGGTGCTTATTAGATTTAAAGTTATGCAATTTATTCGTGAATTTTACAACAAACACGGATTTTTAGAAGTTGAAACTCCAGTGTTACAAAATGCAGTTGGCGGTGCACTTGCAAAACCATTTAAAACACATCACAATGCCCTAGACCTTGATATGAACTTAAGAATTTCTCCAGAGACTTTCCACAAACGTGTAATAGCTTGCGGTTTTGATAAGATTTATGAATTTGCTAAAGATTTTAGAAACGAAGGTCTTTGCGCTGACAAACTTCAAGAGTTTACAATGTTAGAAAGCTACGCTGCTTACTGGGATTTTGAAGATAGCATTAAGTTTTATACCGAAATGTTTAGAGAAGTTTGTAAATTTGTTTTTGGCAAGTATGAATTTATAAGCAATGGCCGTACAATTACTTTGCCAGAACAATTCCCACGAATGGACTATATTGCTACTCTAAACAACATTTTAGGCTTTAATGTGTTGGATATTACTGATGTTGAGGAATTTAAAAAGTTGGTTTTAAGCAAAAACTTGCTAGAAGAATTCGAACTTAAAGACCAATTTACAGTAGGTGGAATTATTGACCTATTATACAAGCGTCATATGCGTCCAAACATTACTGAACCAACAATTTTGTACAACTACCCTAATGTAGTTCCACTTGCAAGATATAGTGATAAGGACGACCGCATTATTGAAATGTTCCAACTTGTTATTGACGGACAAGAAATGGTAAAAGGCTACAGCGAGCTTGTTAACCCTATTCAACAAAAACGCAACTTTGAAGAACAAGCAAAAGCAAAACTACGCGGCGATGCTGAAGCTATGGATTATGATAAAGAATACATTCTTGCTATGGAACACGGCTTCCCACCTATTTCTGGTATTGGTTTTGGAATTGATGTATTTATTTTACACTTGCTAGATTGCGAAAACATTAGAGATACAATTTTATTTCCTATTACAAAACCAGTAGATATTGACCAATTATGTTAGTAAAAAACTCCCTAAATTAGGGAGTTTTTTTATGTCATTTCAGATAATAAAATTTTATTTTAATATATAGTATTTATTTTTAGATACATAATTATAATACACATATTTCCACGTATGGTAATATTTTAAATTAATATGTGGTATTAAAAAAAAACACCTTATGTAAAAATCACAAGGTGTTTTTGTTATCTGCTGCTCACTGTAGGAACAGATTCGTCGCAGAATAAATAATCGTTATCATTATTATTATCTTTGTTAGGTTGATTATTTATATCGTTTTTTAAAGATTCACGCATACTAGAGCGTTTCATTTCATTAAACAAACGATGTTTGTTTCTAATATATCTAACAGTTTTGTTTTCCATAATATGCCTCCAATAAAATATGTATTTAACATTATACTATTTAACTTTTTAAAATGTGCATAAATACAATGTCGAAATTTGACTTAGTTTGTAAATAAGGGGCAAAAAAAGAATGTAAAAACTACATTCCTTTTTATTTCCTTATTAAAATTTAATTCAGGTAAATAATTAGTTTTGTTTTTCTTTAATATTAGCTGCTTTACCTGTAAGATTTCTTAAATAGTACAATTTAGCGCGTTTTACTTTACCGCGTTTAACAACTTCAATCTTATCTACTCTTGGGGAATGGATAGGGAAAGTTTTTTCAACGCCAACGCCAAAAGACATTCTTCTTACAGTAAAAGTTTCTCTTACACTAGAGTTTTTTCTAGCAATAACAACACCCTCGAAAACTTGAATTCTTTCTCTGGTACCTTCTACGATTTTGCAATAAACCTTAACGGTATCACCAACGTTAAATTCAGGAATTTCTGGTTTTAAATTTTCTCTTTCTAAAGCTTGAATAAGTGTCACTGACTTTACCTCCTATATTTACTTGATGTTCGTGCAACCATAAAATCACAGAGGACCATCCGAAGTCACTACGATATATTATCACAACAGCAGATAAATAGCAAGTGTTTTTTTAAAATTTATTATATTTTATGTCAAAAAGTGCGTATTTATTAACTAAAATGCATTTTTTATATGCGTAAGGTTGTCCCCTATTATATCTATCACATCAAAACGGACTGCACATTTTTCATACAGATTTTTATATTTTAAATATCCAGCCGCAACATTGCGGATTTTTTGTTGTTTGTGGTAGTTTACAGCTTCACGCGGATAGCCAAATTTTAGGCTTTCGCGGCGCTTTACTTCCACAAACACTAACACATCGCCATCTTTACAAATAATGTCTATTTCGCCAATTTTATTTTTGTAGTTGGTTTCAACCACCACATATCCTATGCTTTCTAAATACTCTTTAGCTTCAACTTCGCCTTTTAACCCTACTATTTTATTCATTTTTCACCCACAAAATGACCAATAAAGCTATCGCGGTGGATTTCGCATTTGCCATACTTTTTTAGCGCTTCTATATGCTCTTTTGTACCATAGCCTTTGTGTTTTTTAAAGTTATATTCTGGATATTTTTTGTCCAGTTCCACCATAAGCCTATCACGTGTAACCTTTGCAAGAATGCTTGCTGCGGCAATGTTGTAGCTAAGTGCGTCGCCGTGAATTACACTAACTGTAGGAACATCGGTGTCTATTTTAACCGCGTCTATTAGCACCAATTCGGGCATAACAGGAATATTTTGAATACACTTTAACATTCCTAGCTTTGTGGCATTTAAAATATTAACCTTATCTATCATTTTTTCATCTATTAATTCAATATCGTAGCTAATTGCGGTGTTTATAATCTTTTCATACAGCATTTCACGCTTTTTCTCGCTAAGCTTTTTGCTGTCGTTTATTTCATCTATTATGTTTTCTTGCGGCATTATAACTATTGCCACGCAAACTGGACCAGCAAGCGGGCCGCGCCCTGCTTCGTCTATGCCAGCAACAAGAGTATAGCCACTATCGTAGTACTTTTGCTCAAAATCTAGCATTAGTCTTCTTCCTTTTTATCTTTCTTGGATAAGCGCCTTATATCTTTTACGGTTTCCAGCGTGATATTTCCTAGCCTTCCTTGTTTAAAATCACTAATAAGTGCCGCACTGCCGCGATCATAATCAATATCTCCACCACGCATTACATATTTGCGTGCAACACAAATTTTATCTAAAATTTCAAGCGGAGTATCTTCTTCGCTAATTGAAACAGAATATCTGTTTTCCAATATTGTTTTGTCTAATTTTACAATATCGGCAATAAAATCTAGGCTAAGTTCTGGGATATCCAAAACATCTTCTTTAATGCTGCCAATGTATGCAAGATGATGTGCAACCTGATTGTTGTTAAACGCTGGCCACAATGTGCCTGGAGTGTCCAAAACTTCGATGTTGTTATCAATTTTGATCCATTGTTTGCTACGAGTTACGCCTGCCCTATTTTCAGCCTTTGCTTTGCTTTTGCCGCATAAGTTGTTTGCAAGCGTGCTTTTGCCAGAGTTTGGAACTCCAACTATCATAGCTCGCAATATTAACGACACATTTTTCTTGGCGTATTTTTCAATTTTGTCTTTTAAAAGGCTTTTCATTGCAACTGTGATTTTAGATGAGCTGCCACTTGCGGTGCTGTTTAAAATAATGCAACGAGTGTTTGGTTTTGAAAAATAGTCCGCCCAAACCTTAACTTTTTCCATATCGGCTATGTCGGATTTATTGAAAACATAAATGATAGGTTTATCGGCAATTATGCTTGTAAACTTAGGATTAACGCACGAAAAAGGCGCACGCGCGTCCAACACATAAATTATCGCGTCTACTTTTTTAACTTCTTCTTGCATCATTTTTAGGGCTTTATTCATATGCCCTGGGAACCACTGAATTATCATAAATTATCCTTAACTTAAACTATTTATTTAGTAAATCTGGTCTATATTTTTTGGTTTGAATTATTTTTTGTTCTGCACGCCACTTATCTATTTCCTTATGGTTGCCATTAACTAGCACATCAGGAACACTAAGTCCCATAAACTCGCGTGGACGCGTATACTGCGGATATTCTAATAAATTATCGCTAAAACTCTCGTCGGCAGTGCTATGCAAATTATGCAAAACATTAGGAATATAGCGCAAAATTGCGTCAGTAAGTGCCATTGCTGGAATTTCGCCACCAGTTAGAACATAGTCGCCTATGCTAACTTGTTCGTCCACACAAAGTTCTATTACTCGCTCGTCTATTCCTTCATAATGACCGCAAACAAGCACAAGGTGTTCGTAGTTTTCGGCAAACTCTTTAACAATGTTTTGGGTTAGCACTCTGCCCTTTGGCGACATATATATTACGTGCGAATTAGGTGCTTTTACACTCATAATTGCATCGTAAAGCGGTTGTGGAGTCATAACCATTCCGTCGCCACCGCCAAAGGGATAGTCGTCAGTTTTTTTGTGTTTTTCGGCTGAAAATGGACGAATATCAATAATGTTTATTTCAACCGCATTTTTTTCCACAGCCTTGCCAATAAGGCTGGTTTTTAGCGGCGCAAACATTTCTGGAAAAATTGTTAGAATATCTATTTTCATTAGTCGTCCACCCTAATTTCTTGCAAAACAAATTCATCTACAATAATTTGTTTTTTATCCATATCAAATTTCACAAGCACATTCCTAGCGTTTGGAAACGAAAAAGTTTTGCCGTTAAATTCGGCATTATACACTTCCGATTTTCCATAATCGTCAACCGACAACAATGTACCTATTTTAAGTTTTGATTGTTTTCCTATAAGGTCAAAACCAATAATGTCTTTTACAAACACTTCGTCTTTACCCAAAAATGGCTTTAAATCGGCGTAAATTGCAACATTGCGTAATTCTTCTGCTTGCTCGCAAGTGTTTATGCCGTTTAGTTTTAACACAACAAAACTATCGCGCAAAACGACCTTTTCAACATTATATTCAACATTATTTACAACCACGCTTTTTAGTTTTTTAAGCGGTGTAAAGTCGTAAAAGCCTGTGTTTACTCTAAACTCCCCTTTTAATCCTTGTGGTTTTGTAATAACTCCTAATTGTTCCATAATTTTCTCCTAACAAAATTAGTATAACACAATTAAAGCGGTTTCTCAATAAAAAAAGAGCAAATATGTTGCTCTTTTAGTTTTGGCTTAGTTCGTTTATTTTAACGATATATCTAATGCCCGATTTTAAAGATGCGGATTTAACAAGTGTACGAATGCTATTAGCAACTTTTCCGTTACGGCCAATAATTTTGCCCATATCTTCTTTAGTTGCGCTAACAGTAATAATACTCACCTTGTCGCTTTCCTTAGTTGTTGTAACGGTAACATTATCGTTTCCAACAAGCGCACACGCAATGTACTTTACTAATTCTTCCATAGTTCACCTACATTACTTGTTTTCTTTTTTCTTTTTGTCAGTTTTAGGTGCTCTTTTAGCCATAGGTTTTAATAAACCCTTGTTAACCAAAATTGTACGTGCAGTTTCGGTTGGTTGAGCGCCAGTGCCAAGCCAGTATTTAGTGCGTTCTTCGTCTAAAACTACTTGAACAGGGTCTGTAAGAGGGTTAAAAGTACCAAGTTTTTCTAGGTATTCACCATCTCTTGATTTTCTAGAATCAGTTACTACAATTCTATAAAAAGGTGAATGTTTGTCACCAAGTCTAGTAAGTCTAATTTTTACTGCCATTTTTATTTTCTCCTTTTGTTTTAATATATAAACTTTTTTTATATAGCTCTTCGCTATCAAAAAAGGCTAAAAAACTAATTAATTTGTATTTTTGCATAGTATTAAACTACGCTATTAAAATGGAAACTTCATTCCTCCAAACTTTTTGTTGCCATTAAGCATTTTTATCATATCTTTAGCTTGATAAAATTGTTTCAACAAAATGTTAACATCTTGAATGGTTGTTCCGCTGCCGTTTGCGATACGTTTTTTTCGACTACCCTTCACTATGTCTGGATTTTCGCGTTCGGCTTTTGTCATACTTAAAATAATGCTTTTGTTTCGCTCTAATGTTTTTTCGTCTACACTATTTTCGTCTAATTTTAACTTTGCAGCGCCCGGAATCATATTAAGAAGTTCGGAAATGTTTCCCATTTTTTTAAGCTGTGAAAACTGAACCAAATAATCGTCTAAGGTGAAACTATTTTCCCTTAGTTTTTTTTCCATTTTCTTAGCTTCTTCTTCGTTAATGCTTTCTTGCGCGCGTTCAATAAGAGTAAGCACATCGCCCATATTAAGAATACGGCTAGCCATACGGTCGGGATAGAATGGCTCAATATCGTCCATTTTTTCGCCAGTTCCGCAAAACTTAATTGGCTTATTTGTAACAGCCTTAATACTAAGTGCTGCACCACCGCGAGTATCGCCGTCTAGTTTTGTAAGAATTACGCCAGTAATGTCAAGTTTTTCGTTAAATGTTGTTGCAACATTAACCGCATCTTGACCTGTCATACTATCCACAGTAAGCAAAATTTCGGTTGGGTTAACGGCTTTTTTAATTTCATTAAGTTCGTCCATTAACTCTTCGTTTATATGAAGCCTACCTGCTGTATCAATAATTACAGTGTCATAACCTTTTTTAAGTGCATATTTAATTGCGTTTGCCGAAGTTTTTGCTGGTTTGTTTGTGCCTTCGTCATACACTTCAACATCAACCGATTTTGCAACAACTTTAAGCTGGTTAATTGCAGCTGGACGATAAATATCGCACGCAACCAAAAGCGGTTTTTTGCCTTGCTTTTTAAGATATTTTGCAAGTTTACCACACATTGTGGTTTTACCCGCACCTTGAAGACCACACATCAAAATAACTGTTGGCGGATTGCTAGCAACTGCAAGTTTGCTATTTGTGCTACCCATAAGAGCTGTAAGTTCTTCGTTTACAATTTTAACAACTTGCTGCCCTGGTGTAAGGCTTTTCATAACGCGTTCGCCCGAGCACTTTTCGGTCATTTTTGCAACTAAATCTTTAACAACTAAAAAGTTAACATCGGCTTCAAGTAGCGCAATTCTTATTTCACGCATTGCATTTTTTATTTCAAGTTCGGTTAGTGTTCCGCGCTTTGTAATCTTAGAAAACACGTGCGATAGTTTTTCGCTTAAACTTCCAAATAAAGCCATTAATCCTCCCACTTAGATAATATAAAATTTTTTAGTTCGGCATTGTCACTTTTTATTAACTTTTCCTTAATTTCCACCAAATGCAACTTTTCTTCAAACTCATTTAATGTGTCTAGCGAATGCTTTAAACTAAAATTAACCGCTTGTCTTGTAATGCCAAGTTGTTCGGAAATTTCGGATAGTGACAAGTTTTGTTTGTAATAATAATCCATAATTTTTAGTTGTTTTTGTGTTAAAAACTTGCCATAAATATCAAGCAAGTTGTTTATAACAACAATGTTACTTAAACTCATCATAACTCCTAAAAAATAAGGTGTAAAGTATTTTTACTTTACACCATTATATCTTATTAACACTAACTTGTCAACAGTTATTTTTAAGTATTTTAGTTTTTTTATATTGCAAAACAAATAATATTGACAAATATAATTAAATTTTAGTATTTAAACAACTTAAAATAGTATTAATCATTAGCAAAAAGTCCGTCTACAAAATCGCGTGCATTAAATGGAATAATATCGTCCAAGCCTTCGCCAACGCCCACAAATTTTATAGGAAGCCCGTACTCTTTTGCAATTGCAAACACAACTCCGCCTTTTGCTGTTCCGTCTAATTTAGTAAGCACAATGCCGTCCAAGCCAACAGCTTTGTTAAACTCTTCCACCTGTGTAAGTGCGTTTTGACCCGTTGTAGCATCAATAACCAAGTAGTTTTCGTGAACATAACCCAAGCTAGTCCACTCTTTTTCTATAATTTTATTTATTTTTTTAAGTTCTTCCATAAGGTTGGACTTTGTGTGAAGCCTGCCCGCTGTATCAACTAGCACAACATCTTCTTTTTTAGCAACAGCACTTTTTACGCCGTCAAACACCACACTGCCTGGGTCTACACCTTCGCCATATTTTACAATACGCACTTTTGCTCGCTTGCTCCATTCGGTAAGCTGCTCGGTTGCTGCGGCTCTAAATGTGTCGCCAGCAACAAGCAAAACCGAATGCCCTTGCGTTTTGTAGTAGTTTGCAAGCCTTCCAATTGTTGTGGTTTTTCCCACACCATTGACGCCAACAAAAGTAATAAGTTTTGGATATTCGTCATCATAATCGTTGGCTGTAAGAATTTCACACATAGCATTTTTTAAAAGTTCGTAAAAATCTTTTTCGGTTTTCACCTTTTGTTTTTTTGCTTGCTTTTTTACGCTTTCTATAATCTCTTCGGTTGCTTCCGTTCCAATGTCGCTACTAATTAAAACATACTCTAGCTCTTCATAAAACTCGTCATTAAGTTCGCCCACAAATATGGCACTAAGCTTACTAGCAATAGCGTCCTTAGTTTTTTTAAGACCGCTAAAAATCTTTTTGAAAAATCCCATTATCTACTCTCCACATTTTTAATTGCTTCGCTAAGTTTAACCGACACAATTTTACTTACACCTTTTTCTTCCATGGTAACACCATACAACACATCGGCGTGTTCCATAGTAGGTTTTTTGTGGGTGATAACAATAAATTGTGTTTCATTTGAGTAATTTTTTAAGTATTTTGCAAATCTTTCTACGTTTGCTTCGTCCAAAGCCGCTTCAATTTCGTCTAGCAAACAGAAAGGCATTGGTTTTAATTGCAAAATTGCAAACAAAATTGCAATAGCTGTAAGCGCTTTTTCACCACCGCTAAGCAATGTAATGTTGCTTAGTTTTTTTCCTGGTGGCTCAGCAATAATATCTACGCCCGCTTCCAAAACGTCGTTGCTTTCTACTAGTTCTAGGCGCGCTTTTCCGCCACCAAACAATGTTTGGAATACTCGTCCAAAGTTATCATTAATCTTAGTAAACTCGGTTTCAAAACGCTCTTTCATTTCGGCAGACAATTCTTTAATAATCTGCTTTAGATCATCTTCGGCTTTAATTAAGTCTTGTGCTTGGTCGTACATACTGCCGTGGCGTTCCAACAAAAGTTTGTAGTCTTCTATTGCGTTTACATTTACGTGACCTAATTTGTTAATTTCTTTCTTTAATCTACTAATTTCTGGCAATGCTTCTTTAATGTTAAACATTTCTTGTTTGTAGTCTACGGCAGTAGCATATGTTACTTCATACTCTGTCCAAACGCGTTCTTGCATTGTTTCAATATCGGTGTCTACTTTTGTAAGATTTAGGTCTTGTTGATACTTTTTATCTTGCAATCTATTAACTTCTGCCGATAAATTCATACGTTGCTCTTCTAGCAAGCGCAATTTAGATTGCAACTCGGTTTTGCTTGTGTTTAAGGTTTCAAGCGCTTGTTTTTCTTTGGTTAGTTCTTCACTAATTTCGTTTGTTTGAATGCTAGCTTGCGAATGGTTTATGCTAATTTTCATTATGGACAATTGTTGTTTGTTTTTCTCTAATGCAGGGGCAATAGTAGATATTTCATTATTTACAGCCACAAGTTCGGCATCCAATCTTTCTTTTTCTTGCGATAACGACACAAGTTCGCTTTCAATACTTGCAATTTCAACCTTAATTGAAGTAAGTTCGGTTGCAAATTTCTCTTTTTTGTTTTTAAGGTCGTCAAACTGACTATTATCACTGCTTACAACTTCGCTAAAGTTGATGTTATCTGGATCAGCAGAAAGCTTATTTAGTTCTCCGTCAATTGAAACAACCATTTGTTTTGCCTTAGCCAAATCGCTGGCAAACTTATTAACTCGTCCTTCAATTTCTGCAGCTGCAGCGCTTTCGTTTTTAACAACTTCACTAATAGCCGCATAATTTATTTCTGTTTCACGCAACCTTGTTGTAAGGTCATTAATTTTGTTTGATATTTCTTTATGTTCTTCATTAAAAGCATTGTACTGATTTAGTTTTGTTTGTTTTTCGGATTGTAATTTTAAAATCTGCTCTTCGGCAAGTTTTATGTTGTTATCACGAGCCAAAAGTGTAGTAAATTGCGACTTTTTGCTGCCGCCAGTAATACTTCCTTGTGGGCTTATAATTTCGCCCTCAAGTGTTACAATTCTAAATGCGTATCCCGTTTGTTTTGCAAGGCTTACAGCGTTGTTTATGTTGTTTACAACCGCAGTTGTGCCTAGCAAACTTGAAATAATGTTTGAGATATTTTTATCGTACTCAATTAGGTCGCTTGCAAGACCAAAACAGCCATTACTGCTTAAATATCTTGTGAAGTTGCGGTCAAAATAGCGCGGTTTTACTGAGTTTATAGGCAAAAACGTAACTCTGCCATACTCCATTTGCTTTAAGTACGCAATAAGTTGTTTTGCTTCTTCGTCGGTGCGAGTTACAATGTTTTGAACCGCATTGCCAAGCGCCATTTCAATGGCTGTTTGATAGGTTTGCGGAACTTTTATAAGATTTGCAAGCACGCCCACAATTTTGTTTTTTAAATCTCTATTTTGCTCGGCATCGGTCAATAATCTTTTAACACTACCATTAAAACCTTCGTATTCCCTTTGCATATCAAGCAAAAGTTTTTTGCGGTTTGTAAGGCTTAAAATGTTGGATGTAAGCTCATTAATTTGATTTTCTGTAAATTTAATTTCGTTAAATTTTGCTGTTTGGCGATCTATCAAATTATCTAGGTCTAGTTTAATACTGCCCTTTTCGTTGTATAAACTATTCATTTGCTTTTCGTGTTCGTCGTATTCTTTTACTTTTGATGCTTGCAAAATTTTTGCTTCGTTAATACTATCGTTAAGTTCGTCAATTTCTTTCAAGTATGTTGTTTTTTCTACTTGCAAAGCTGAAATTTGCGCCTTAACATCGCCAATTTTATCAATAGATGCAAACAAGCGTTTTTGCGCTTCTTTGGTTGCCATTTCACCACTTTCCAATTCGCTAAACACACTGCTATACTTATCTTCTAGGTCACTAGCGTTATGTTTTAGGGTGTATAGTCTTTCTTTTTTGTTGTCTGTGGATACACGGTTGTTGTAAAGTGCTTCAGTTAGTTCTTGTTTTTTGGATTCGCGTTTTGTAAGCTCATCGTTAAGCCTATCTACTTCGGCTTCTATATTTTTAGCACGCTCTAAAATCAAATTGGTTTCACCCGTCTGTTTTTCTAGTCCAACAGTTAGTTCTAGAATTTTATCGCGAGTTTTTGCAATGTTTTCGTCTAAGCCATTAATCTCATCAAAGGTTTCGTTGTAGTCGTTTATTGTAGCGTCTAGGTCGGTTTGACGCAAATTCATTTCTTCCACAATTGCGTCTATTTTTTGCTGAATTGCCGCCTTATTTTCGCTAGCGAAATCGTATTGATATATGTAGGCATTAATTTCCAAAACTTTAAGTTTTTCTTTTAGATCCAAATATATTTTTGCCGTTTCCGATTGCCTTTTAAGCGGTGCAAGTTGTTTGTCTATTTCTTGGATAATGTCGTTTATTCTTGTAAGGTTTTCTTGTGTACGAGCTAGTTTTCTTTCGGCTTCAACCTTTTTAAATTTAAACTTAGAAATCCCCGCTGCTTCTTCAAAGATGGCACGCCTATCTTCTGGTTTTGAATTTATAATCTCTTCTACTTTACCTTGCCCAATTATAGAATAACCACTTTTGCCAATTCCGCTATCGTGCAGCAAGTCAATAATATCCTTTAATCTACAAGGTGTGCGGTTTATAAGATATTCACTGTCGCCACTACGATAAAGTTTACGAGTGATAACAATTTCATCGTAATCTACTTTAAAAATGCGGTTTGTGTTGTCAAAGCACAAAGAAACTTCGCAAAAGCTTAGGCTTTTACGTTTTTCTGTTCCTTTAAAAATAACGTCTTGCATAACGCTGCCACGCAACATTTTGCTGCTCTGTTCACCCAAAACCCAACGAATAGCATCGGCAACATTACTTTTGCCGCAGCCATTTGGGCCTACAATTGCTGTAATTCCGTCGCTAAAAGTTAGCTTAATTGGGTCGGCAAAAGATTTAAATCCAACCATCTCTAATTGCTTAAAATTCATAGTAAATAATCCTTAAAATATTTTTTCAAACTAAGTATATCATATTATAAAAAAATTAACAAACAAAAAAATAAAAAACCCTATTTTAATAGGGTTAAAGTTACTTTAAATTTTAAGGGTATTAAAGTTGTCTATAGCATATTTCGAAAGTTTTTTTTCACACATTCTTTTAGAAAAATCGGTGCAAGTGCTAACTTCCTTGCCATTTATAAAAAGAGTAATTGTAAAATGAGTTTCGTTGTTTTTTTGTTCCGAACTAATTAACCTATACTCTATACTTGGTTTGTCTGCAAGTGCTTGCAATTTTTCTTGTAATGCGGTTTTGTAATCGTAGTCATTTTCAATAACTTTTACAACATTTTCAAATGAAATAATAACATTATTATCAACAAACGCCTTAGCGGGAACAATTCCGCCGTCAAGATAAATAGCACCTAGCACACTTTCAAACAAATCGGCTTCTACGCCATCGCTAACGCTTTTAACCGCCCTGCCAAATTTACAAGCGGTATCTAGTTTTAATTTTTTAGATATTGCACACAAGTTTTTTGTGGAAACAAGATGCGACCTAAATTTGCTAAGTTCGCCACTAGACTTGTCTTTAAAATTATTGTATAAGTACTCACTTACTACTATTTGCAAAACGCTATCACCCAAAAACTCTAGCCTTTCATAGCTTTCCGTGTCTGTTTCGTTGGCATAACTAAGGTGAGTTAGTGCGGCATCAAGTAGTGACTTATCCTTAAATTCATAACCAAGATTAATCATTGTTTTCGTCCACTTTTACATTTCCAATTTCGGTTTCTATGCAACTGCACAAATCGGATTTGTACATTCTAACTGCTTGTTCAATACAAATGCGCACACTAGTAGGCTTGCTTGCGCCGTGCCCCTTAACAACAATCTTTTTACAACCTAAAAGTACTGCTCCTCCATTGTTGTTGTAATCCATTGTAGATTTTAAGTTTTTAAATGTTTTTTTCATAAACAAATAGCCAATTTTGCTAAAAAACGAACTTTTAATACCCTGTTTTAATAATTTAAGCACGCTCATAATAGCGCCTTCTGCACTCTTTAGAGCAATGTTTCCATTAAAGCCGTCGGCAACAATAACGTCATAATCGCCACTTAACATATCGCGCGCTTCCATATTGCCAACAAAATTAATGTCTTTTTGCTCCTTCAACATTTGAAAAACTTGTTTTGTAAGTTCGTTGCCTTTATGGTCTTCCACTCCAACACTAAGTAACCCAACGCGTGGATTTTCTACCCCATACACTTTTTGCATATATGCACTTGCCATAACAGCGAAATGTACCAAGTTAATAGGTTTGCAATCCACATTTGCTCCGCTATCGCAAAGCGCAACAATTCCGCCTTTAATTGTAGGCAAAATTGGGCAAAGCGCAGGACGGCTAACACCCTTTAATCTGCCAATTTTTAAAAATCCGCCAGTAAGCACTGCACCAGTTGAACCTGTACTAACAATGCCCACAATCTCGTCGTTGGTTCTAAGTTCATTTAGTGCCACAACAAGCGAACTATCGGTTTTTTGTTTTATTGCAACCGTAGGAACATCGTCGTTTGAAATAATCTCACTAGCGTGCATAATAGAAATTTGTTCCGCGTGATATTTTTTATCAGCCAACGCCTGCATAATTTGTTCCTTATCGCCCACCAAAACAATATGCAAGTTTTTATCGTTATTAACAGCAACAACTGCACCTTCAACCTGAGCAAAAGGTGAATGGTCGCCACCCATACAATCTAAAATTAATTTATACATTTTTTCATCCTTAAAAATTGTCTAATTTATGTGCATTTAGCACACATTATTTAATTATATACTATCATAAAACCTTAAAAACACAAAACAAATACAATAAAAAAATCCGCCATAAAAATTTAAGCGGATTTTATTTAAAAAACCTTTATTACTATTTGGTTTCGTTTTTAGCTTTGTCTTTTTCAACAACAACTTTTTGTTCGCCATCATAGTAACCACAGTTTTTACAAACTCTGTGGTTTGCTTTAAGCTCGTGGCAATGAGGACATTCAGAAATAGAAGGTGTAGAAATCTTCCAGTTTGCTTTTCTTGAATTTCTTCTTGCTTTTGAAATTTTGCCCTTTGGTGCTATCATCGTTTACGCACCTCCTAATTTTATTTTTGCTTTACAATTATATAGTAATATTTAGTGTTTGTCAATCACTATTTTTATTTTTTCAACAATTTTTGTGTTTCTTTTGCAATAACCATTTCTTCATCTGTAGGAATTACAAAAACTTTAACCTTGCTGCTTTTTGCACTAATCTCACTAGCTTCTCCCCTAGGAATATTCCAGTTGCGTTTTTTATCAACCTTAACACCCAAGTAGTTTAAACCCGAACAAACAAGTTCTCTTAGTTCTGGAGTGTGTTCGCCACAACCAGCTGTAAATACAATTGCATCTACACCGTCTAATGCTGCAGCATAAGCGCCAATGTATTTTTTAATGCGGTAGCAATATGTTTCAAATGCTAGCTTAATTTCTTCGTCGTCTAAGTTTGCAGTAATGTCACGCATATCTGCCATTCTGCCGTTTGTTAGACCAAGTAAGCCACTTTCTTTGTTAAGCATTTTAATAATTTCACTTGGTGTTTTGCCTTCTTTATTACATAGATACTCTACAACTGCTGGGTCTAAGTCGCCACTACGAGTGTTCATAATAACACCTTCAAGTGGTGTAAAGCCCATAGATGTATCAATACATTTGCCGCCTTTAACAGCTGTAATGCTTGCGCCACCGCCTAGGTGACAAGTAATAATTTTTGTATTTTTAATGTTTACGCCTAGCATTTTAGCGCATTCGTTTGCAACATAATAGTGGCTAGTTCCGTGACCGCCATATCTACGAATTTGATATTTTTCGTAGTATTTTTTAGGAATTGCATACATATATGCGTATTTAGGCATTGTTTTGTGGAAGCCAACGTCAAACACAGCAACATTAGGTGTGCTTGGGCTAGCATTCATAGCGCCTTCAATTCCACAAATTGATGCTGGAACGTGAAGTGGTGAAAAATCGGAATGATCCTTAAAATATTGCAAAACTTCTGGGGTGATTAGGCAAGGGTCAAAATACTTGTCGCCAACATTAACAACGCGGTGACCAAACCCGTCTATTTCACTAAGATTTGTTACAACGCCAACTTCTTTATCTGTAAGTTTGTCTAACACCATTTTCATTGCAACAGTGTGATTAGGAATATCACCATTCCAAGAATACTCTTTTCCATTAGCTTTGTACTTTAAAAATGGAGTAGCTTCGCCTATTCTTTCAACATTACCTTTTGCCAAAACTTTTTTATTTGACATATTAATAAGTTGGAACTTTAGCGTGCTGCTACCAGCGTTTAAAACTAAAATTTTCATATAAACTCCTTAATTAATAATAAAATTAACCATATTATACTTTAAATCGCCCTAAATTGCAATTAATTTTGCAATATTGTTATGGCAATTGCAACAATTATTTCGTCCACAGTTGCACCACGACTAAGGTCGTTAATTGGTTTATTAAGCCCTTGAATTAATGGTCCTATTGCTTTGTATCCGCCAAAACGTTGGATAAGTTTGTAGCCAATGTTTCCACTTTGAAGGTCTGGAAAAATTAGCACGTTAGCTTCGCCCTTAACAGGCGACTTAGGACACTTTTTTGCTGCAACTTCTGGCACGATTGCGGCGTCTAATTGAAGTTCGCCGTCAAACACAAACTTGACTTTTTTCTGCCTTAATATTTCGTATGCTGCCACAACCTTTTCGGCACTCTCGCCGCCTGCACTGCCCTTTGTGGAATAGCTTAAAAGTGCAACTTTTGGGTTGTCACCAATAAGGGTCTTAAAACTATTTACTGTATCACAAGTAATGTCGGCAAGTTCGTCGGCTGTTGGATTTAAAATAACTCCACCGTCGGCAATTACATAAAGTTTTTGGTCTTTTTTGGTTGGAACAAAAATAAAAAAGCTGCTTGCCTTTTTGCCGTCTTTTGCCTTAACAGTTTTGAATGCGGAACTAAACATTTTTGCACTTGGCGCTTCTGCTCCGCCCACCATTCCGTCAACTAAGCCTAAGTCAACCATCATTGCGCCGTACAAATATGGGTCGGTAGTCATATCAATTTTGGCTTGTTCGGGGGTCATCCCTTTGTGTTGGCGTTTTAAAAAATACGCGTTTATAACGATTGGTGTTAATTCGTGATTTTTAATATTCACAACTTTAATTCCATTTAAACCGTCATATTGTTTTAAACTATTAGGTTTTGTTGTTAAAAACACAACATTGCATAGTTTAGTTTTGGCAGCTTTTAAGCCTGCTTCTAGCACTCTTGGGCTAATTTCCGCTTCGGGCAAAACAATAGTTTTGTTAAGTGTAGTGGCTTTTTTTATCCAATTTTTTTCAAAATTCATCAACTTAACTCCATTTTATAAAATTTTGATTGCATCACAATCATTTTTATTATATAATAGTTATGCAAAATTCAATTTTATAATATAATATTTGAAATAAAAAGTAAAGAAAACAATAGGTGTAATTATGAAAATTTGTGCAATAATCTGTGAATATAACCCTTTCCATTTTGGACATTTATATCACATTCAAAAAGCAAAAGAACTATCGGGCTGTGATGCTGTATTATGTATTTTAAGTGGAAATTTTACTCAACGTGGCGAGCCTAGCATTGTAGACAAATATGTGCGTGCTAGTATGGCACTTAGCGGTGGTGCGGATATTGTTGTGCAAATGCCAACCGCATACGCCTGCTCTTCTGCCGAGATTTATGCAACTGCTGGTGTTAAAATTGCAAACTCGTTTATAAACGTAACACACTTGGCTTTTGGTTGCGAAAGCAAAAACTTTGAACTTTTAAAGGAAATTGCAAGCTATTTAGCAAATGAACCAGAAGAATACAAACAAACATTAAAATCGTATTTGGACGAAGGCTACTCGCTTGTTGTAAGCCGTCAAAAAACAATTGAGCAATTAGTTAAGGAAGAAAAAGTTAATTTTTCCAACATAACCGATACAATTGATGCTCTGCAAAAACCAAACAACATTTTAGCAATTGAGTACTTAAAAGCGCTTATAAAAACTGGCAGCAGCATTGAACCTGTGTTTGTTCAACGCGAATGCAGCGAATATCACAGCGAAGACATAAACGGAAAAGACACTTCTGCCACAGCAATTAGAATGCGTTTGCTAAAAACCGGAAAACCACGCAGAGTAAAACGCTTAATGCCAAAATCGAGTTACAAACTACTAAAATCGTGCGTAGACGACTTTGGTCTACCCGACCACGAACTTTTTAACGACCTATGTATGTTCGTTTTAAAAACCGCAAGCGCAGAACAAATTAAAAATATTTATGATGTTAGCGAGGGGCTAGAAAACAGATTTATTGATTGTGTAAAAGACAAAAAGGTGTTAAACGAAGTTTTGCTAGAAGTTAAATCAAAACGCTATACCTACACTCGTCTTAAACGAATTGTGTTAAGGCTGCTATTAAATATTAATAAGGATTCAATTGAAAAGATTTACAAAATAGACAAACTTCCTTATATTAAAGTGCTTGGCTTTAACGGCGAAAATCAAGATTTGCTTGCGGAAGTTAGTGCAAACACTGACCTTATTATTAGAAACAGCAATGTTGTTAAAAATCCATCGGCATTCTACAAAGAACTTGCCGACATTGAAGACCGCGCAAATGCTGTATACAACCTACTTCTTAAAAAGTCTAAAATTGTGCCAAAATATGCACCAGACCTTTTAACAAAAACAATAAAATATTAATTAAATAAAACATATTAGTTAAATATAAAAAAACAAAAAAGTGCTTAAATTAAAGCACTTTTTTTGTTTCAATATACGCCTACTTTTTATCTAAAATCAGAAATCAATTCCTTGATTTTAGGGATTTTTTCTTTGCACGCTTTTGCACCAAGCTCTATGATTTTTTCTGTAATGTCGCCATTAAAATTGTACTGAGTGTTTTCGCCAAGTTCGGGCTGAATTATAACATTATAAAACTTGCGTTTGTTTGCTTGAAGTTCTTTTTGCGATATTAGCCACGACTGAACCACATAGCCCACAATACCTTTAATTTTTGTACTCAAGTTTGTTTTTGTAACCACGTCTACTGCAATTATTATATCCGCGCCATTTTTGCGGGCAATATCGTGAGCAAGGTTGTTAACCACTCCACCGTCAACCAACAACATTTTGCCGTATTTTACTGGCGTGAAAACTCCCGGACAACTCATTGATGCCCTAATGTTTTTAATAAGCGAGCCTTTATTTAAAACAACTTCTTGACAGCTATACAAGTCCACAGCATTGCAGTAAAACGGAATTTTTGTTTCGCTACAATCTATGTCTGGAATAACTTTTTTTAAAGTTCTAACTGCGGCTCTACCAGAAAAAAGACCTTTAAAATTAAGGTTAACATCGTACAGGTGACGAGTTTTTAGGCTTTTTGAAAACTCTTTTAGGGTTTTCACACTCACTCCGCTTGCAACCGCACCACCAACAATTGCACCCATACTTGTGCCAACAATCATATCTATTGGAATATGGTTTTTTTGAAGCTGTTCCACGACTCCAATGTGCGCAAAACCTAATGCGCCACCGCCCCCCAAAACCAAAGCTATTTTAGGTCGTTTTTTCATAATCTACTCCTTATATGTAATATAATATAACATTAAAAAAGCAAAGTCAAAGGAAACAAATGAGCAAGAAAAAAATATTTTTATCCTTATTTATATTATCCGTTATTGCACTTATTATTGTAAACCCAAAACAAAATATTGCGTCGTGTTTGGACGGAACTATGTTGTGGGCAAAGTCTATTATGCCTGCACTATTCCCATTTTTCTTTCTAACAAGCCTACTTAGCGAACTGGGGTTAATTTTAAAACTTGGAAACGCCTTTTCGCCACTAACAAAAAAGTTATACAAAACAAGCGGAATTTCTGGCTATATATTTGCTATGAGCATAATATCTGGCTACCCTGTTGGCGCAAAAATAACAGCGGAGCTATACGAAAAAGGTGTTTTAAGCAAAGGACAAGCCAGCAAAACAACAACATTTACTTCCACAAGCGGACCTTTATTTATTGTTGGCACAGTTGGGGCAAATATGTTTGACAGCTCAAAATTAGGATATCTTATTTTATTGTGCCATATTTTAGGTGCGTTTATAAACGGAATATTATATCGCAACACTTTTTTAGAAAAGCAGCCTGAAATTTTAATTACTTCAATAAAACGCAAGAATGTGTTAGAAGACACAATGTATGGTGCAATAAAAAGCGTGTTAATTGTGGGCGGGTATATTGTTGTTTTTTTTATGATAATTAATATGATAAATAGATACAACTTGTTATATCCACTAAATAGTTTTTTAGCACTTATCACCCACTCCAACATAAGCACTACGCGAGCTATCACAAATGGAATTATAGAAGTTACTCGCGGGTGTCTTGACCTTAGCGTGTTGGGGTTAAGCCGCAAAAAAGCCCTAGTGTTTTGCACTGGGCTAATAAGTTTTGGTGGAATATCAATAATAATGCAAGCGTTAACTTTTTTAAAACGCTTTAATATTTCTACTTGGTTTTTTATTAAATCTAAAATAACTCAAACCATAATTTCAGTTTTAATTGCGCTGCTTTTTACAGTTTTTGTTTAGTCATAAAAAGCCATTAATGAATTTTTAAATTCCGCATAATATGGCTTTAATTGGCGGTTTTTAGTAAGTTCGTGTTCAAGCGGAATAACTAATGCATTTATAAAAATTAGTTTTTCCATTGTAATAGCTTCCTTAATTGCTTTAATAATTATAATCAACTCTTGACGTGTTTCGTCTTTTAGTTTGCGTTCTTTTTTAACCGCAGCGTAAAGACTATTTAAGCTCATAAGCAAGTCGGCATATTTTAATTTTGTTGTGTTTTCTTTACTTAAATCTGGTTCTGAATCGGTTTCTTCAACTTGTTCAAAGCCGTCCATTGCAATTTGCTCGCTATTTACATCTATGCCATACGAGCCAACATCTTCGCCAAGTTCGTTTACGCCAAGCAAGTTTGCAACACTTGTTTTAAATGGAACCAACACATTGATTGCAAAATTTGAGTAGCTAATATTATAACCGTCAGAACTAAAAAAGTTTTCGTTTATAAAATTTTGAAGATCAATTCTCTTGTTATCCACATCAATTAAAAAGCAGAAAACAAGCGCAACAATTTTTTGTTCGTCGTTTGGCAAAACAAAATATCCGCCGTTTACTTTGTTTGAAACTTTTGCGTTTCTAAACTCGTTTTTAAAATTAAAATCAACCATACATTTTGCAACAAGTTCGTACAATACTGCGCTATTTGCAATAGCGTTAAGGATTTTTTGAATTTTAATGTCCGATAAAATAAACCTGCCATTTATCATCTCGTTGCAAGCTGTAAAAAAGTTTTTTAAATTCTTTTGTTCTACATCACTATATTTTGCCATAGTTTTTTCTCCAAATTAGTATATCTAATTAGTAGTATAGATGTTTTTTTATTTTTTAGCAAACAAAATGCAAAAAATATTGTAAAACCTGTGCTAATTGTGCTATACTATTATAGTTTTAAAAATATCACATTATTGGCGGGAAAAATATGGATTTTATGGTAGACAGTACATCCAACAAACTAAAAATGTTGTTTTTGCTAGACAAAATGGAAATTCCACTTACGGAAAACAGTATTATAGACATTTGCACCAGTCGCAACAATTGGCTAAATTATATGGACTGCAAAGAAGTTTTGTATCAGCTTTTAGAAGCGGGCTTTATTTTTAAAACCGAAGGCAACGACGAAGAGCGATATGGCATAACCTACGAAGGTCGCAGCTGTTTAAGTTTGTTTTTCCAAAGAATTCCACAGTCGCTACGCGAAGAAATTACAACTTTTGCTAAAGACAACCGTATGAGCTTTAAGCGCACTCAAGAGTATGTTTCGGAATATATTAAAAACGAAGACGGCTCCTACATTGTTAATCTTAAAATTAAGGAACCTATGATTCCCAACTCACTACTTGAAATTAAGCTAAAAGTTCCTACAAGACACTCGGCAATACTAACTTGCAAAAAGTGGAAGGACAATGCCCCCAATGTGTTTGAATATTTGTATGACACAGTTATAGATAGCTAATGGAGGGAAATATGTATTGTTATCGCACAAGTGGCGTGTGTTCGTCACAAATACTATTTGACGTGAAAAACGGAAAACTAACCAATGTGCAATTTGTGGGTGGTTGCCCTGGTAACACCGCTGGAATTGCAAAACTTGTGGAAGGAATGGATATAGACGAAGTTATTACTCGCCTAAAAGGCATTAAGTGCCGCCCTACCACATCTTGCCCCGACCAACTTGCAAACGCACTAATTTGGTACAAACAAAATATAAACAATAAGGACTAAAAATATGAAAAAAGATAAAAAAATAGATAAAATTGAAAAAATTGTAGAATATGGCAAAAACTACAATAAAAACCTAAGAAATATTTTGGACGATGATTATGCTGTTTTGGTTATGCCAGACGACCCTAACTTTACTTATGCTTTACCAGTTGTGTACAGCCCACAAAAACACTTTATGAAAGCACCTACAGCTGTTAATTTGTTTGAAGAAGGTATTGTTATTAATATCGCACCAGATAGAATTTTAGAATGCTATAGCAGTATAAAAAACATTAAATATATCAATCACGAAAAACCACTTACTCTAAACTACACTGCAAATGGTGATTCAGGCTATGGTGTTGAATTTAACCTAGGCAAAAACGGCATTGAAGCAATCAGCAAAGGTTATTACAAACAAATATCACGCGAACATGTTCCAGATCCTAACGATATGGCACCATGCAAATAGGTAATATAAAAATATTTTATAACAAAAAAAATCACGAAATTAAATTCGTGATTTTTTTCTACATATCCATTTCCGTAAACATTAACCCGCTCAAAGAATCATTTTTTATTTGTGTATATCCGTTATCGAAAAATTTATATGTTATATCTTTAGGATTAATATCGCCAATTTGTAAAATCTTATTCTTTTTATCATAAAAAATTTTAGATGTATTAAACTTTATATATCCGCCACAACCTTTTTCCAAATTATCTTGTGTATCTACACTAAGAATAACATCTTTTACTGTTGTAGGCAATTGCAACTTTACTGGCTTTAGTTGACTACAAACTATATCTCCATCAAATGCTGATACTCTTTTTGTTTCATTATCTATAGTAAAATTAAAAAATCTATCTTGCAAATATAAAGAATAGTCTCCACCGCCGTTGTTTGAATAAATACAAGCTTCATTATTGTCGTATTTTCTACAACATACCTTTATTTTATGATACTCAAGAAGCGAATCTGTTTTGGACAACTCTTTAACTTTAAACTTATAATCATGAAATTGCTCGCTCATAGTACTCTCCAAGTTTATGTTCTAAACAAGAAATGAACAATAACCTTTTTTACAGGATCAACAACAAGTTCCCATACACCATTTGTTGTTTCTGTAGACCCTTCAACTGTCCATTTTTATTTTGTAGATTCTTCTATTATAGGGTTCACTTTATGCTAACATTATCGTTGTTATATTTCCGTGTAAGCGTATCAAAAATAACATCTTTTTTCTCATCTTCTGTTATATGTGTTAAAGTAGTCTTCGTGTTATCTTCAATTCCAACCATTTTACAAGCATATAACACTGTTTTAAGATCAGTTTTATCTTTACAAAAACAATCAACATTGTTGTTCTCTTGTTTGTAGAAAATCTCAATAGGCTTATTGTGTTTTTCTATGACTATTTTCTTCAACAAATCATCATCTTGGCAGTTTTTAATTTGTTCGTATGTAAAATTAGTGTTAATGTATTCATTAATTTCATTACAGCAACCATTAACTGCTTCTTCTTCACTTTTACCAACGCCACAAGCATGCCCCCAATCTCCAAACTCATCTTTAAACAACAAATTTGTTTTTGCAGCATATACTTTTTTACCAAGCATTGTATCATAGCTACACTCAATAATAAAATTTTCTTTACCATTTTTTATTTTTAAATATTTATAACTAAAACTATAATTCATTTTTTTATCCTTTACATTAATCCAAATGAAACTATGATTATTTCTTTTGCATTTATATCTATAAAAAGAAGTCCAGAAAAGTGGACTTCAATTTTTTATTATTATTTTCTTGTAATAGCTGCTTGAGCTGCTGCAAGTTTTGCAATAGGAACTCTGTATGGGCTGCAGCTTACGTAAGTCATACCAATTTTATCGGCAAACTTAACGCTTGTAGGGTCACCACCCTGCTCACCACAGATACCGCACATCATATTCTTTTTAACTTTACGGCCAAGTTTTACGCTTCTTTCCATTAAGAAACCAACGCCATCTTCGTCGATTGTAACGAATGGGTCACGTTCCAAAATATGTTTTTCGTAGTAAGGATTCAAGAACTTACCAGCATCATCACGGCTGAAGCCGAATGTCATTTGAGTAAGGTCGTTTGTACCAAATGAGAAGAAGTCTGCTTCTTTAGCAATTTCTTCTGCCATAATAGCGGCACGTGGAACTTCGATCATAGTACCAATTTTGTATGGAACTGTAACATTTGCTTTATCCATAACTTCTTTAGCAACACGGTTAATAATGTTTTTAACATAAACAAGTTCTTTAACATCGCCAACAAGTGGAACCATAAGTTCTGGGTGAACATCGATTTTTGCTTTTGTCATAACTTCAATAGCAGCTTCGATGATAGCTTTAGTTTGCATTTCGGTAAGGTCTTCCATAACGATACCAAGACGGCAACCACGGAAGCCCATCATAGGGTTAAACTCGTGAAGTGATTCGATGACTTGCATAACTTCTTCGTAAGTTCTGCCAGTTTCTTTAGCTAATTCTTTAATATCTTCTTCCTTTTTAGGCAAGAATTCGTGTAGAGGTGGATCCATATATCTAATGGTACAACTTCTGCCGTTTAGTGCTTTAAAGATAGCAATAAAGTCTTCTTTTTGATAAGGAAGCATTTTTGCTAGTGCTTTTGCTCTATCTTTATCATTTGTAGCCAAAATCATTTCTCTAACTGCTTTAATACGGTCTTTTTCAAAGAACATATGCTCTGTTCTAGTTAGACCAATACCAACAGCACCTAGCTCAACTGCGCGTTTTGTATCGCGTTCGGTATCAGCATTTGCTTTAACTTTAAGGTTAGCAAATTCTTCGCTCCATTGCATAATTGTAGCAAAGTCGCCAGTAATTTTTGCTTCTTCGGTAGGAACTAATACATCGTAAACCAAACCAGTAGAACCATCTACGCTAATTGGTTCGCCTTCCTTAATTGTTTTGCCGTTAATAGTGATTGTACGTTTTTCGATGTTAACCGAAAGACCTTGACAACCAGCAACACAAGTTGTACCCATACCACGAGCAACAACCGCAGCGTGAGATGTCATACCGCCAGTAGCAGTAAGAACGCCTTCTGCAACAGCCATACCCTCAATGTCTTCTGGGCTGGTTTCGTTTCTAACAAGAACGCATTTGATTTTCTTTTCAGCATATTTCATAGCAGTTTGTTTGTCTAATACAACCATACCACTTGCAGCGCCTGGGCTTGCTGGTAGACCACTTGAAATGCTTTTTGCCTTTTTAAGTTCGGCAGGTACAAACATTGGGTGTAGAAGTGCATCCAAAGTTTTTGGTTCAATTTTTAATAGTGCTTCTTTTTTAGTGATTAATTTTTCATTAACCATATCAATAGCAATTCTCAAAGCAGCTGTAGCTGTACGCTTGCCGTTACGGGTTTGAAGCATATAAAGTTTGCCATTTTCAATGGTAAATTCCATATCTTGCATATCTTTATAACTTCTTTCTAGTTTGTGGCAAATGTTAATAAATTGCTCATAAACTGCTGGATTTTGTTCTTTTAGGTGGCTAATAGGATTAGGAGTACGAATACCTGCAACAACGTCTTCACCTTGTGCATTCATAAGGTACTCACCAAATACTTGGTTTTCGCCAGTTGCTGGGTTACGAGTAAAAGCAACACCAGTACCACTAGTTTCACCCATATTACCAAATACCATTGATTGAACGTTAACAGCTGTACCCCAACTTGCTGGAATATCGTTCATCTTGCGGTAGAAAATAGCTCTTTCGTTGTTCCAACTTCTAAATACAGCTTTAATAGCTTCCTGAAGTTGAACTTTAGGTTCTTGTGGGAAGTCGGCTTTCATTTCTTTTTTGTAAACCTTTTTAAACTCGCCTACAAGTTTTACCATATCTTCTGCGTCTAGGTCTGTATCTTTAGTTACGCCTTTTGCTTTTTTAAGTTTGTCCATTTCATCTTCGAAAAGCAAACGGTCTACACCCATAGCAACATCACTAAACATCATAATAAATCTGCGGTAACTGTCGTATGCAAATCTTTTGTTGCCAGTAAGTTTTGCCAATGTTTCTACTACTGTATCGTTGATACCAAGGTTAAGAATAGTATCCATCATACCAGGCATACTAGCTCTTGCACCCGATCTAACTGAAACAAGTAGTGGGTTTTCGGCGTCGCCTAGTTTTTTGCCAGTGATTTTTTCTGTTTTTTCAAGAGCTTTTGCCACTTGATCAAGAATTTCTTGGCTAATTTTTTCTCCATCTTCATAGTATTTATTACAAGCTTCGGTTGTGATTGTGAAGCCTTGTGGAACAGGCATACCCAATGATGTCATTTCAGCTAAGTTAGCACCTTTGCCACCTAGCAAATTTCTCATTGAAGCGTTGCCTTCTTTAAATAAGTAAACATATTTTTTTGCCATTAAAACACCTCTTTTGTTTTTGAAATCTTACATATTATAATGATTTTGTTTAAATTTTGCAATTATTTTTAACCACTATTTTATAAAAACCTTAATTTTATGGCTAAAATAGTGCGTTTTAGAGTGGTTTTACATCATTTTCAAACATATGTTTTAGGTTTTAAATCTACCACTCAACCTATCGCAAAAACAAAAAAGACCGATTGTAAAACCAGTCTTTTTTGTTTATTATTTACTTCTGCCACCCATATTTTGATAGCCACTATAACTACCGCTATAGTTGATACTTGTTTGTGTGGTTTTTGTGTTGAAATTTTCACTTACAGAATAATCGTTAACAACTGCATTACAGTTTTTATTATCAAAACCAAACTTAAACGCAACCATTCCATTAGACGAGTTTGCAAGAACATCACCATTTGATAAAAACACCAAATCGTTGTACTCTTTGTATTTCATTTCACTATTTAATACACCATCCTCGGCTTTCCAAAAACAATTATTGCCATCAAATTCATACATTCCCAAATATCTTGTTTTAATAACATTATGTTGAATAGTTGGCAAATTTTCACGCATTCCAAAATCTTTTGTAACAAACTGCTTATTTACTTCATTTGAGTACATATCACCAAAATAATTTGGATTATTCTTGACATCATTAACCATATTATGCCATTTACTTACCACTTTTGCACAATCTTGTTTTGAAAGTATATCGCCAATAGGTTTTACAAAAACACCCTTTTTGCCATTATCATATGAAACTTTTGCGGAATACACAGTGTTTCCCTGTTTCACGTAAAATCCACTATCTTTTGCTGAAAACATCATATCGCCTATTTCATATGCATCAGATGACGAAGCGTGCTCTGTTGCAGTGTTTTCAAAAGGAGTTGCTGTTGCGGAATATGCATTAAGTTTATTTTTTTTTATATTTCTATACTCAACCCCATATGCGCATGTGTTTATTCCACCTATATCTTTCAACCTATTGTAGTTTTTTCCAAAAAAACCAAAATTTTCGTACTCGTGTGAAAAATCGGACTTATCTAATGTTTCGCCATATGAATATACTTCGGATATTTTATCGAAAGCATTTTCTTTAATATACTGCGAGTCGTCAATCATACTTTGATACCAAGTAGTGCCTTTATACCAGTCCGAATTATAAGTGCCATCACCATATTTTATTGCCAAGTTTTTCATATCAAGGTCAGACAAAATCGGTTCAACATCATTAGACAACATAATTGTTTCAAACGGAAAATCAACTATATTGTAGGCGTCACCCATACCAAGTATGCCGTGTGATAACTCGTGCATCACGACATCTTTAAGCGTACTATAATAAGTGTCGACAGATGTAATTTTATTCATATCTACTGATATTTCCGACTTATATGTTCCAAAACCATTAACCGTTGGAAGAATTAGTTTTGGGCAATACAAACCTAAAATATTGTTGTCAAGATTGTCATCTTTCAAATCAAAACTGTACAAGCTTGTAAACTTTTTTGAATCATATTCCAATTTTAAACTATAGTCATTTTTAGCATTGTTTTTTATACTCTTTAACGCCACATTGTAATCGTGAATAGTATCTTCCAATGCCCTTTTTGTTTGGTCGTTTAGATATTTTTCATCAATTTTAACATTAATTTGAAATTGTCCGTTTTTAGGAAAAACCACGCGAGCCTGGGCATTTATCCAAGTGACTTCATTATCCAAGCCGTTTTCATTTATGCGTTCGTTTACACCCCTTATCGGTGCAAGGTCGTTGGAAAAACTACGAAACTTTAATGCACCAATTGTTCCAGCAGTTGCCGTAACCGCAGCAAGAGAAGCTAGCCCAATGCCTAGACCTTTTAAAAACTTATGTTTAGATTCTCTACTTGCTATTTTTACAGTTTTATCTTTGTTTTTAATCATTTTATATCTCCAAATTAATGCTTGTAGTCACGCTGTTGTTGTTTTTCTTGGATATAAACTTCGCGTCTTTCGTTTACATAATTAGGGTTTTCTATTTGATTTTGTCTTGCATCGGCAAGAATGTTTAAGTTGTCGCCAGCAAACTCTTTTGCAATATTTAAAACCATAAATCGTGGAATTTCGTTTAGTCCTTCATTTTTGTTTTCCAAAACGCTTTTAGTACGCAACTGGGCATTGTATTTAATCAAATCGGTCATAGCACCATACTCCAAGTCGCCGCGCATATCATACAAGTCGCACATATGCAAAAAGGCTTCTCTAATATCGCCACCGTCTGTTGCAACTTCACTAAATTTTGCAAGCAAGTGCATATTAAGGTCTTCTTTAAAATTATCGCCAATGCAAGCTAAACCACGCTCGCCCAATCTAGACACTGCAAAAATCGCACAGTCTTTGCTGTTTTTAATATCGTCAGCTGCATATGTTAAAACAACAGGATTAACTTTTGACATAGCTTCCATAACAAAACCTTTGTTTTCTTTAAGCTCATTGGCAGCATAGGCAAAGGTCGACGGATTTTTAGAAATTGCTTCACTAACAACAAGTTTATCTTTTCTTAAACCTATGGGCATATCTCTTAGTTGTTCGGGATCCCTATTTATGGCAGCAAGAGCAATCTTTCTATCACCTTTAAACTGCGGCAAAAGTTCGTTATATCCAGTGCCGCGAGCGTGCATAGCCGCAAGAGCAACATCATAGTCTTCTTTTAAATTTTCTGGCAAAGCACGATATGAAACATCACAACCGGCATAGCAAGCACTAATTACTGTTTCTTTATCAAATGCAAAATCTCTGTAATATTCGTTAAAATCGGTTGGTTTGCAATATCCATTTTTAAGTCTATATCTTACTTCGTTTAAAAAAGGCTCTGTAGCACCATATTTAAACACATTGTCGCTTATTTCCGCTGGTGACATTCTTCTAATTTCATCTTCACTAAATTGTTTTTGTTTGTTTCTGTTAAAAAATAATCCCATATTTTCCCCTTTGTATCTATAAAATTATTATACCATTTTTTGCGTTATAAATCAACAATTATAGCCAATTTAAAAGGTTTTAACAAAAAAAGATTAGACCTTAAAAAATCTAACCTTTTTAAAATTATTTAATCATACCAAATAATTTCTTTTCCTTTTGAGCCACCTTTCTAGCGTGGTCATACAATTCTTTAACCGTATTTTTCTCTAAGTTAGCAGCGGCGTTGTTTTCATTATCTTGTTTTGCATTAAAACTCGAAACAACTGCTGGTTGTTTTGTAATTTGCATAGCAGAGCTACCCAAAACATCAAAATTGCCAGTTTTTAAATTGAATTTTATTTTTAATGCGCTAAGTCCATTTTTTGCATCATTTACAATCACATCGCCATTAGAACACAAAACACAGTCATTTACAATTTTGTATTGCAAGTTGCTTTTTTCTGCCCAGCTTCTTCCAGCCAATCTGCCATCAAACTTAATTGTATTCTTTGCTTCATCAAATATATATGTATCTTCACTATCTGTTGTAAAAGTTTTACCTTTTAATTCTGGCAAACTCGTTTTTGTAATGCCAGTATTTTTACAGAATTGCTCAGTTACAGCCATTGTTTTATTAGTGAACAAATCGGGAGTATATTTTGCATTTTCATTTAATTCTTTAGCAATATTTAAATATGTATCAACATCTTCTTTTGCTATTTCATCATACTTATATACTTTGTCAAACACATAATCGCCTTTTGTGTTAATTTCTACATCAACACCAAAGTATTTATCGCCTAATTTTACAATATATTCATCTACAGAAGGAATATATCTAACACCATCAATTGTGTAATTTCGTCTACTCCATTCAGAATAATCAATTTTATTTGTAAAAGGATAATAGTCATAAGATGTAGCCCAACCTTTTTCAAAACCATCTTTAGAATTGTAAACACAACCATACACATCAACTTGTTCTTCATCGGTTTTAGCTATAGGATACATCATTTGCCCATTAAAACCATAATAAATTTCGCCCAAATCTGTTGTTTGTAAGTTTTCTTCTGAAAAATCCATACTTAAATAACTATATTCTTTTTTTATTGCATTCAAAACATTCTCTTTTAAGAACCTAGTTTCTTTTAGTTTTGAAATATACCAATCGGTGGTGTTAAAGTACTCGTTTGCACTTTCAACCCACTGGTCATAATTAGAACCTTTTCCAAATTTTGCAATTAACACCTTAATATCGTCTGGTTGAACATTTGGTCCATCATAATTACCAACACCATCCATTAATGTTTGGGTTGGAAAATTTTTTATTTCGTATGCGTCTTTCATTCCACCAATTGAGTGCCCCAAAACTTCGTGCAAAAAGCTGTAACTAAACTGATTTTTAAATTCGACATCGTTTTTGCTAAGGCTTTTTATTTTGTCTATGTCCAAAACAACGCCAGAATTATACATCCCCACACCTTTACAAGCAATTTTATAACAATCGCCATCAATTTGCATACCAAGAACATTGCTTTGAGCAATATCAGAGTCCAATAAATCTATGGAATACATCTTTTTAAATTCTTTAGGGTTGTATTCTAGTTTTACGCTATATTTAGGGTTTACATAACTAAAAACCCTATTAATTTCTTCGACATTCTTTCTTAAAAGCCATTTAATTTCTGGAGTTTGTTTATCTTCTGACAACCTTACATTTATAGTAAGTTTTCCACTACGTGGGAAAACTGTTATTGGATCATCCAATCCCGCAACCCTTTCATCTAGATGCATAGCATTAACAGCCTTTTCTCTATCTTTAAGGCTTGTTACAGAATTAATGTATGTTTGGCGGGCCATTTGTTGACCAGTCATAAATCCAACATTTAAAAACGCCGCTCCAACACAAGTGACCAAAGCTACCTGTTTTACTGTTTTTAGAAATTTCTTTTTGCTTTCGCTTGATGCTGGCTTGTAATCGCTATTATTCTTTTTAATCATAATCTTAATTCCCTCTTTAAAAATTAATTTGACTCAATTATATCACACACAAACTCATATTTCAAGAGCGAAATAAAATAAAAACCTTAAAATCGCTAGGATTAATAAGGTTTTATTAACTATATGATTATTTAATTTTGTATGGTTTTAATATTATGTATTCTATTGTATATCCTTTAATTTTATAGAAAAAACATTGCTAACATCAAATTTTAGTACTGCCACACACTCTTTTATATCTTCGGTTTTTACTTTTATGGTTGATAGTCTTTCAAAAGGTGTAGAATCTATTATTTTTAATAGTCCATAACATTTTTTTGTTATGTTTTTTCCAAACCCACCACTGCAACTTACACAGCAAAATTCGTTTGTACTGGCGCTTAAAATAACATCGCCAGCTATTGGCATATCACATACGCCACACGCTTTAAAATTAAGTCCATAGCCTGAAATAGTTAGGGTTTCTAGCATAAATTTAGACAATACTAAATTAGCGTCTATGTTTTCATAAACTATATATTTTAAAGCCTTTAATAATGCCACAAAAAGCGTTTCGCTTATCATAGCGGGTTTTAAAATATGTCCGCAAATCTCCAACAATGTGGATGCATTTAAAAACTTATCATAGTCGGTTGTTATATCAAAAAACGCGTCTGTTACGCTTACGGAAGTCACCGTAAAAAACTCGCCACGTTTAACAAGCACCCATTCGGCAAAACAGAACTGCTGACCAGCGTATTTTAGTTTTGCTTTTGGCTGTTTTGCCCCCTTTAAAATAGCTTTTATTTTGCCAAGCTCTGCGGTAAATAGTGTTATTAAAATGTCGTTTTCTTTGTAGTCGGCGGCACTTAAAACTATGCCATTAACTATATATTCATCCACAAGTTTTGTCCTTATAATATTTTATACAAAATGTAGTAATTAATTTGCCCCGTGGCTTTAAATAAACTCAAACAAATCTGTTTTAAATCCATAGCAAACCCCCTTTAACTTAGGTTATGAAATTAAAGCAAAATTATGCGCAGAATGATTATTTTAAGTCGTTGTTGTCGTAGCCAAAATCGCTTACATATGTTTTGTTGTTTCTCCAGTTTTCGCGCACCTTAACAAAAAGTTTTAGCATAACCTTTGTCCCAACAATTTTTTCTATTTCTTCGCGGCTTAGTTGACCAATTTTTTTAAGCATTTCACCATTTTTACCAATCAACATCTTTTTGTGAGATGCTCTTTCACAAATTAAGTCAGCTGTAATTGTGTAAAGTTTTTTGTTTTCCTTATATTCAATAATGTCCACTGCAACACCGTGCGGAATTTCATCTTGCATTAATAGCAAAATTTTTTCCCTAATAGCTTCCGAAACTAAAAAGCGTTCAGACTTATCAGTAAATTCATCGTTTAAAAAGTATTTAACACCTGGTTGTAAATGCTTTTTAATGATTTCAACCAAAACATCAACATTAATTCCTTTTTTAGCTGAAAGGGGAATAATATCTTTAATATTTTTTAACTCATTAAACACATCAAGTTTTTGTAGCAATTTATCTTTAGAACATTCATCAACCTTATTAATTACTAAAATAGTGCTATCTTTATCATATTCCTTAACTCTATCAAGTTCGCTTTTCTTAAAAGGTCTAGTTGCATCTAACACAACCAAAACCAAATCTACGCCCTGAACAGCATTGTTAACACTTTCTTGCATATAGTCGTCTAGTTTGTTTTTGCTTTTGTGAATGCCGGGGGTATCAATAAAAACAACTTGGCAGTCATCTTCGTTTAAAATGCCAATAATTTTATTACGCGTTGTTTGTGGCTTAGGCGACACAATTGCAACCTTTTCTTTTAATATAGAATTTAACAGTGTACTCTTGCCAACATTAGGCTCGCCAATAATTGTTACAAATCCTGATTTAAACATAATATCTCCAAAATAAAAAAATGAGAATGTAGTATTTCTTACAATCTCATTATAACACAAATATAAATTAGTTTCATAACAATTTTAATATTTCTTCTTCTTTTTTTCGCATAATTTTTTTGTCAGCATCTTCAATATGGTCAAAACCCAACAAATGTAAAAGACCGTGAAGTGACAAATACGTAAACTCTCGCTCTATTCCTGTTCCATATTCTTTTGCTTGACTTTTAACCTTATCAAAACAGATATACAAATCACCAAGCACAATATTTCCAGTTTCAAAATTAATGTCGTTGGGATAATTTTTTTTAGAAAGCTTTTTTATAATCTGCTGGTCGCCAGTTCTGCCTTCTTCCAGCAAAAAAGGAAACGACAAAATATCGGTCACTTTATCAACACCCCTAAACTTACTGTTCATCGTTTTTATTTTTTGCTTTCCCACAATTTGAATATTCACTTCAAGTTGTTTGCAAGGAATTTTTAAATAATCAACAGCAACATCAAAACATCTTTCAACTTTTGTAATAAGACTGTCATCAATTTTGTTTTTACTAAAATTAATTTTCATTTGTAAACTTTAACTCCCCTTCTAAATACGTTTGAAAAATATACTTATCATCAGTTTCAACAAACTTATTTATTTCGTTATTTATTGTAACATTATTTGGCACAATTGAAAAGGCTTTTTGTTTTGATTCATTAAAATATTTTTCCTTTAAATTATCATCAATATATATTGTTTCAATTTGTTTTTCTAATTCGTAAATTTCTACAGTATTTTTATATATTGGCAAAAACATATTATTAAATAAAGCATTATGTGTTATGTTTATGTCAAAAAGATTATATTTATTGTCATAAAGTGGTGTATTTTGCTTAAAAAATGAAATATTAGAAAATACTAATTTATTGCCAGTTTTTATTGTTTTTTCTGTATTTTTATCAACATTAACATTTCCACAAAAATAAACATCTGCTATTACTTCCGCTTGGGCAGCTATTTTAATTCGTTCACCCAAACTATTTATAACATAATTTTCTACAATAACATCGCCTTTTTTAACAACATCATTTACTCCACAATTTAGTGTTCCACTTATCAACTTTATGCTTTTAACAACCATATTATATGGGGCAATAAACGGTTCGGTGGAAAGTTTGTTTTTTTCTTTTTCCACCACATTAACAACCAAAACATTTCCGCGTTTTGCAACACTTACAAGGCTTAATCCTTCAACATTTTCCAATAAATATTTTTCAATGTCTTTAAGATTACAACTATTAATTCCACCAAATTTATAACCATAATTTTGCAGAGCTTCTTTTATTTCTGATTGGTCTATATTTTTATTTCCAACCACTTTTAAAGACAATGTAAACTTACTACTAACAACAACCATAATCACAATTGCTACTATTCCAGCTAGCAATCCAACACGCTTTAACATAAGTTCAACAATTCGTTTTAGCCCACCATATTTAACTACATTTACTTTAAAAACCTTGTTCGTTTTTCTTAGTATTTTGTAATCTTTGGGCGACATTTGAAAGCGATAGACATTATTTTTATCTTTGTTTAATTTACTTATTGAAATTTTGTTCCGTTCTAAATAATTAAAAAAACTTGTCAGGTTTGTCCCATTATACTCTAATATATAATTCATATTTCACCTTATAACTTTTCATAATAGATTGTTCTTATTTTGCCTTTTAATAGCAATTCCTTAGGTTCCATATTAGCTATTGTTATATTTTCACCTTCTACATTTAGCAAATTGTTTTTAGTTTTTAGTACAACTTTTTCCGATGAAAATGTAATTATTTTTATATGGTTTGTAATTTTTACATAATCGCCACACCACATAACAACAACACTATTTAATTCCTTTAAATCTCCGCCCACCATTTCATATAAAAAATCCATTTTCACCCCCATATATATTTATAATATGATATGGGCTTACAAAATAAAACTTTAAAAAACAATTATGCCCATATATGTTGTAAGTAAATTCCTACACTTTTAAAACGCTACTTTCAGTTTTTTTAGTGTATTTTTTACACAAAAAAATCACACAACAATTGCCTTATAATAGCAATTATTGTGTGATGCATATATAGCACAAAATCTATATTATTTTATTTACCTTTTCTCTTTAATATATCGCTTATTAAAAGTGCTTTTGTTTTCCTTGACACTCTTTTAAACTCTTCAACATCTTCGTTTGGTTGATCGTTTTTACCATCTATATCGTCAATAATAGAACTTGTATCAAGCAGTTTATCATCATCATAATCATCTTCTATGGCTTCTATTTTATGATATGCTTCATCAACGCTTTCTTCTGTAATATCATCTTGTGATATGTTTTGATTTTCGTCCATATCGTCTACTGTTACATCATCTTTTTCTTCGTGGGCAATGTCATACATATAGTTGCCTTGTGTAACTTCTTTTAATATTTCAGGAATATCATCTTTCTTTTCTTGCGGTTTTGTTTCTGTGGTTTTGGGTTTTTCTTGCGGTTTCGCTTCATTTTTTGATTCTGTTTTTGGTTTATCTTTTTTAACAAATATATGTATTAAAAAAGTTAGCATAAAAACAAACAACCCTACTAAAACAATGGCTATAATAATTTCCATTATTTATCTTCACCATCGCCTTTTTTAGAACGTTTGCCTTCTATCATTTTAGGTGGTTCACCACTAGCTGCTGGGCCGCCAATTGATTTACGCATAGCAGTATCAGCAACAACGTTTTGCATTTTGTAGTAATCCATAACGCCAATGTTTCCATTTAAAAACGCTTGGCTTATTGCTTTTGGAACAGCGGCTTCAGCATCAAGCAACTGTGCACGTTTTTCTTGCGTCATCGCTCTCATTTCGTGTTCACTTGCAATTGCCAATGCACGTCTTTCTTCGGCTCTTGCGTTTGCAATTTTCATATCTGCAGCAGCACGTTCTGCCTGAATTTTCGCACCAATATTTGCACCAACATCTATGTCTGCAATATCTATACTTAAAATATCATATGCAGTGCCTTGGTCTAGACCTTTTGCCAATATTGCTTTACTAATTTTGTCTGGGTCTGCCAAAACCTCTTCGTGACTTTTTGCACTACCAACTGCCGACACAATTCCTTCACCAACTTTAGCCAAAATTGTTTCTTCACCAGCCGAACCTATTAGTTTGTTGATATTTGTTTTTACAGTAATTCTTGCTGTTACAATAACTTCAATTCCGTTTTTAGCCATTGCGGAAATTTTGTCGGTTGTAATAACCATTGGTTTTACACAAGTTTTCACAGCCAACACAATGTCACGGTTTGTAAGGTCTATTGCCTTTGCTGTTTCTACAGACAAATCAATTTTCGCACCCTTTGCAATAATAAGGGCTTCCACAACCTTTTTTACATTTCCGCCAGCAAGATAGTGCGTTTCAAGGTCATCTATTGTAAGTTTCACGCCAGCTTTACGCGCATTTATGTAGCAATCCACAAGTGTACCAACTTCAACTCGCCTAAGTTTCATACCTACAAGTTTAAACGCAGGAATGTACGAATTTGAAACCAATGCTCTAACCCACATCCCAATAGGAACAATCCCAATAATCACCGCCAAGAGTATTGCTACCAACACAGCCACAGTGACCCAAATATATACAGATGAAATCAATAAAAATCCAAACATAAGCCCCTAACCTCCGTTATATCTTTTTAACAATTATTGTGTTGTTTTTAATTTCAATAACCTTAACCTTGCTACCTTTTTCTATATACTCGCCATTTGACACAGCATCATACACAACATCGTTAAGTTTAAATTTACCACTAGTTTTGAATACGGTTTCAGCAAAACCAACCTTGCCAATTAGTTTTTTCTGTTCTCTAGTAGGCATTTCGTAATTAACAGGAACAGCGGTTTTGTTTTGCACAACCTGTGTTTTGCCCAACACACCAATTTTAGCAAACAAAACAACTAGCAAGATTGTAACAATCATAACTGCAATTTCTAGCAAAACCATACACGCAATTTGCACCCAGCTTGCACCTAGCACAATTCTCACAACCATTCCACCAAGGGTAAATATTGTGCCCAAAATTCCAAACACACCAAAACCCGGAACGATTATTTCCACCATACAAAGCAACAGCCCAAAAAGCATAATTATCATAGCTATTAATCCATAGCCATTAAACAAATTTAAAAATTCTTGCCACATTTTAAAACCTGCCTCCACCTTTATTTTACATAGATACTGTAAATAATCTTAACACATTGACTTAATTAAATGTGAAAATTCAAATAACAAACAATGTTATAAATTAAAAAACAGTCTCTCAATAAAAATTATATTTCTCACGCTTATATTATACCATAACACAACAATAAAATAAATACTATTTTGCACAATTTTTAATTTTATGTTGTAGATAAGCAAAAGAATAAAAAAGACCGCATTCTTTAGCGGTCTTAATTTTATTATAAAGCAGATTTCATATCTTCTACAATGCTTTGTAGTTCTACAAATACTTGACGGATATCTGCATCATTGCTATGCAAGCCTTCGCCCTTAGCAGTTTCTTCATTGATTAGGTTTTCAATATCGTTAATCAATTTCAATTTTTTATCCATATCGCTGTTGTTACTAAAGTCTAGTTCGCCATATCTAACAGTAATGTCGTTAAGTTTTTCACTTAATTCCGAATTGTCGTCGCCAGCTGTTTTTGGAGCAACTTCTTCAATTGTTTCGGTTTTTGTTACTGTTTGAGTTACAGGGTTTTCTGGTTCTGGTTTAACTGGAGTTTTGAAGATTGGCTCATCATCATAATCGTCATCATCAAAATCATCTTCGTCTTCTTCCACAACAGGAACAACCTTTTTAGGTTTTGCAACTTTTACAGTTTTAGGTTTTGCTGCTTTTGTTGTTTTTGGTTTGTATGTTTCAACATCGCCTTCGTCCATTGCAGAAATGTACATATGCATATCAAACATATGTGTGTTTTGTTCTTGATATGGTGTATTAATATCAATTAAAGTTTTGCCAGAACTCTTTAGTTCTACTAGCAAAGGAATTAGGTCACCATCACCAGCAACAATACAGAAAGTATTAATTTCTGGTTTTGTGTAGTTTAGTGTAACCGCGTCTACAATAATACGAGAGTCTAGCTGACTAAATCTCTTTTTAAATCTCATAAAAGGTGCGGTTTCGTAGCCAAACTTTGTAATAATGTCACTAAGATAAATGTGTTTTCTGTCGTTGTAGCCATAGAATTTGCAATAAACTAATTCACCATAATTGTTTAGTTTTTTGTAAAGTTCGTTAAAGGCTTCACTACTAATTTTTACATTGTCCACATCCACCAACAATGCAATTTTTTTGTTGTTCTCCATAAATTTACTCCTTTATCTTCTTTTAGCATAATAAATATACTGTTGAGCAATGCCAGATAAGTTTCCATATTTTTTCGCGTAAAACTCGCTTATTTTAATAGGACTTAAGTTTGTTTTTCCAAACTCACTTTCATACGCGTGTACAATCCAAACATCTGCTGGAAACACGTCCATTTTGTGATAGGCAAAAAGTAGAATACAATCTGCTACTTTTCTGCCCACACCCTTTAGCACCATAAGTTTTTTTCTTGCTTCAGAGCTTTCCATATTATATAGCGAATTTAAATCGAAATTGTTTAGTGTCTTAATTGTTTCCACCAAATAATTAGACCTATATCCGCAACCCATACTATAAAAGTCTGCTTCACTTATACTGCTAAGCTGTTTTAGTGTTGGAAAAGCATAGTAGTCACCACAATCACTGCCAAATCTAGAACACAATGTTTCAATAGTCTTTTTAATACGCGGAATATTATTGTTTGCCGATATTATAAAACTAATGATTGTTTCTAGTGGGTCTTGGTTTAGAATATGGATACCATAACCAAACTTAATTTCTTCCGACAACTGCTTATTTAGCATCAATTTCATTATAGCATAATTAGTATCTAAATCAAAGTATTTTATAAAATATTTTTTGTTTTTTGTAAAAATTTTTATAGCACCTTTTTGACAATAAATATCCGCCTTATGCCCCAAACTATATATGGTGTAGCCAAAATCTTGCACTTTAAACCTAAAAACCTGTCCGCATTCCAAGGTGTGTTTTGCGTTAAAATCTTGCTCGTTTTTTATTAAAATATAGTCATCAAAAATCTCGTAATCCATAATTTTACCTAAAAACAAAAAGAAGCCAACATTTTTAGTTGGCAACCATTATTATTTTTCCTCGTTAGGATAAACGCTAACGCATTTTTTATCTTTAGCGGTTTGTTCGAATTTAACAACACCGTCACATTTAGCAAACAATGTGTAATCTTTACCACAGCCCACATTTTTGCCAGCATTTACTTTAGTGCCTTTTTGGCGGATTAAAATACTGCCAGCGCTAACAACTTGACCATCGGCTCTTTTAACACCAAGGCGTTTTGATTTACTATCACGACCGTTTTTGGTAGAACCTTGTCCTTTGTGGTGAGCAAATAACTGAATCTTAATAATCATAAGTTTTTTACCTCCATCTTAATGTTTTTGGGGTATCCGCTTGCTATATCTTGCATAGATAAAAAAGTTGTTTTAAATAGCACTTGGCTAAGTTCTTTTTCCTTGCTAGATATGTTGTCAGACAGCCTCAATTCTAGATGTGCATTTTTTTCGTTAAGGTTGTAAGTAATTTTTGTTTTCACAACTTGGCTAAGCCCTATATACAAACTTTGCGCCAATGTTGAAATACTAGCACACACAATGTCGTGCCCACTTTCGGCATAACCTGAGTGACCGTTACACCTTAACCCAACATAATTTTCGTTTTGCACAATAAATTCAATTTTAATCATAATTATTTAACCGAAACAATTTTGATTGCAGTGTAAGGTTGTCTGTGACCTTGTTTTTTTCTAACATTCTTTTTAGCTTTGTATTTAAAAACTAAAACCTTATCAGCCTTACCTTGTTCTACTACTTCTGCAACTACTTCGGCATTTTTAATGTAAGGATTTCCATTAACAACTTTTTCGCCGTCAACAAGCATCATAACATTTAATTTAACTTGTTCGCCAACTTTTTTGTCAAGTTTTTCTACATTAATAATTTCGCCCTGGCTAACTTTATATTGTTTGCCACCAGTTTCAACTATAGCGTACATAAATTTACCTCCTCTAACCAAACTCACTGTTATTTAAGGCGGTTGTGAAGTCACAACACTTGAAAAATGCCCAATACACGTGGAACTGATAATAATATACCAAATAAGGCAAGGTTTGTCAATTACTAATTTATTAATTTAATAAATATTTTATAAAAAAATAAGCAATATAATAACAAGGAGAAACCTATGAAAGAAGACAAAACCAAAGAATTATTAAATGCCGTATACAAAAACACGCGTATGGCAACACTGGCAATAGATAAAATTCACGATAAATTTGAAGATAAAAAACTAACAACCCTACTAAAAAAACAAAACCGCAAATATGAAGAGATGACCCACAAATGCAAGAGTTACGCCAGCGAAAACGAATTAAAACTGGACGATATTAGCGGAATGCTTAAAATGATGAGCACCACAAGCATAAATGTGAAAACATATTTTGACAACAGCGTTAGCCATATAGCAGAAATGCTTATTCAAGGCACAAATATGGGAATTATAGATGTAATAAAAAAAACTGGCGAATTTAAAAACGCCAGCGATGTTGTATTGAAAATGGCACGCGATTTACAATGTGCCGAAGAAGAATTTGTGGACAGCCTAAAAACTTTTCTCACAAAATAACAACCGTTACTCCACTATTAAGCCCAGTCAATTGCGGGTGCAAAATTAGGTCGGGGCAAATCTCGCACGCTCTTATTTTGTTTTCAGTGTATTCACCCCAGTTTTCACCGCACACAAAAAACGAAATCAACTTGTTTTTAACCGCGTTATTTAAGTATTCAATAGCGCGCTTTTTTATTTCGCCACCTTGTCCGTGAGAGCCGTAACCGTGTATAACAATTAGTGCTTTCTCACCCATTTTTTTAGCGTCAGACAACGCGACACTAAGGTTAAAAACCGCGACATCGGCAGCCGGATAATCGTTTTTGATATTAACAACTCGTGTCATTTTTTCTCTCCAAATATGTCACCATAATTGTGCCATATTTTTTTTCGTCCACAATATTTAATTCTGGCGGCAACTTCATTTGCGAGCCAATAACGTGCTCCCAAATCATCAAACCATCCGAATTTAACATATCGAATTTCATTATGTTTTCAACCGCTTTTTCAGCGTAGTTAGATGCAAAAGGCGGGTCTAAAAACACAATGTCAAACTTTTGATTTTTTAGTTTTTTTAACGCAGCATTGTAGTCGCATTCCAACAAATTTAGGGGTGTTTTTGCTTTGGCAAAGTTTTCTTTAATAAGCTTTATGCTGTTAGGATTGTTGTCCACCGATACAACAGAAGCGCCCCTACTTAAAAATTCCAAACTTACAGCACCTGTCCCCGTAAACAAGTCTAAAACTTGGGCATTTTTTACACGGAACTGAATTTTATTAAAAACCGCTTCTCTAACACGATCTATGGTTGGTCGAATGTTTTCCGCTTCAAACTCTTTTAGTTTTAATCCCTTTAGTTTTCCAGCTACTATTCGCATTATTTCACTCTCCCACTATCATCCGCTGGCGGATTATCAAAGTTGTTATTTTTAAAACTAGTTGCACTCTCAACCATTGGTTGTTCATCTGTTTTAAAGCCATCACTAGTTCTATATACTATTCGTGACGACGATGGTCTAAAAATATCATTGGCAAACAGCTCACAAAATGCCGGTATTGTTCCACTTACTTTTAATTCTTTTTCCCCATCGCTACAATAATTCATAACAACATCATCAAAACTTGATTCCATGGTTGATTGTTGCGGAATTGAATAGTTAATTAATCCGTGAGATGTTGCGTGTCTAAGCCTTCTAAGCATTAGCATTCTTTTATCGTATGAATCCAATGGGATTTGTTCAGTTTTTCCGTGATCAACCGCTTTCGTCATCACAAAATTCGACATATCAAGGTTCATTATTTTCTTTTTAAATTCAAAAAATTCTTTTTGAGGGAGTGTTATATGGTCTAGCTTGTCTTGATAAAATCCGGTAGAAATAAGTCGATTGTATCCCATTGCGGCAACCACGTTTACAGCTGTTTCGATAGGGATATTTTTTAATGAATTTTTATTAAACAAATTCATTTTGTCTGCTTCGTGTTTAAGAGAATCTCCAAGACTATCTTTTTTTGCTTTAAGCTGCCCCAACATATCACTTCTCTGTTTACTTAGTTTATTGAAAATAGGTTTTTTTGTTTTAATATACTTTTTTTGTTCTGGGCCTTTCAGTTTTTTTCCTTTTTCAACCATTTCTTGAATTGTTTTTTCAATTGCTTTTATTTCTTCTAAAAGTTTTTCACCTTCTTCCATTTTAATTGCAGCAGTAGCTATATTAAAAGAACTGGAGCAAATTTGATTTCCACTAATTTTTGCCTGATCTAATTGAGCTTTAGCAATAATTTGTTGAAGATTATATATAATTTTAGAGTTTAGCGTTTCAGCATTGCCCGCAATATGATTTGGACTATTTTCAATAATGTTTGTAAAAATATCTATCTTTTTATCCAAGTCTTCTTTTCCATTTTCGTCTGTTAGCGTATAAAAGTTGTCATAATATTTAAGTCTAGCCATAACAAATTTAAACATACTAGAAGAATACTTTCGATAATCTGTTTCGTCGGCAGTAAGTCGTAAAATATTTTTAACATCATCGGTTGTTGTGATACTCTTTTTACCTTCACCATATTCTTGTAAAATAATATCCTTAATTTTTTTATGGTCTAACGATTTATTCCTTGATGCCCACAAAGTTGAAAACCCCCTAAGCCACATTTTAGAACAAACAAACTCTCTATTTCCATTTACAAAATGCAAATTACCTGTTTTGTTGTTAATTTCAAACTGAGTGGAATGGGCAATAATATTTCTAAACGTTTCCAACATTAAAAGCCCGTCTTTTTTTATTTCACCACGAGTAAGGTGCGGAACATCAGTTCTTAAATATGTCCTATACACATATCCACGCTTTTCTCGACTTGGACGACAAGATGTAGTGTATTCACCATCCTGAATTCTAATTTTTTCACTATAAGTCATTTTTAAATATGATTTATCGCCTGTTTTTTCATAACCTTCTTTAGGTGTAAACTCTTCCAACAAAAACTCTGCTTTAGGTTCATCGTTTTTAGAGCTTTTCACACCTAAAGAAATGCTTTCCAACACCCCATCCGAAAAAACATCTTCAAATCTGTCGTTGTTTGCAATTATACTAAACAAAGCCAAATCGTAATATATGCCGCCCAAATCTGTGCTGTTAAATTTAGATAAGTCCACATCAACATCAACATCGTCGTTGGTTATAGCATTATACAAGGTCATTAAAATGTCAAATTTGTTTTCCATATATTTTGATGTGTAAACATAAAGCGGACTATCCTCATCAACATCATCAACTTCATCGTTCGCTTTTTCTTGTAAAACACCCCTATTTTCACTTACCAGATTCTTTCCATTATCAGTGTTTTCATTTTCGTAACCACTATTATTTTTAAGATTCTTTTTATCTTTAATTTTTTCAATTGCATTTTTAATTTTTTCAGTACTCATAAATTTTAGATACTCCATACAAGGATTGTTATTATTTATTATATATCATATAAACAACACAGTCAAGAATAAAAAAGAAGCATCCAAGACGCTCCTTTAAGTTGTGCATAAATATTCATAATTATCAAATTGTAAAACACTACTTTACAACAATATTCATTCTACGTTTTCTAAAATTCAACAACACTTCATATGGACTAAAATTTATTACATCTGCAATGTCAGAAAGCGTGATTTTGTTTTTGCCATCTTCACCCAAAATAGTAACTGTACTACCCACATATACATTTTTAATTTTTGTAACGTCAACCATAAAACAATCCATACAAACTCTACCCACAACACTCGCCCACTGTCCGTTTATTAGCACCCTAAATTTATTACTAAGATTTCTTGCAAATCCGTCGGCATAGCCCATAGAGCAAACCGCAATTTTTGTTTTTTTGTCGGCTGTATATGTTCGGTCATACCCCACAGTTTCACCACTTGATATTGTATGTATAAACATCACTTTAGCCCTAACTCCAACCACATTTTTTATGTTTAGTCTGTCATACAAATCACCATAAAGTGAAAAGCCAAGCCTGCACATATTACACAATTTTTTCTTATCATTTAATATTACAAAACTGCTAGCACAATGAACAATTATATCTTTATATAATATATTTTTTAGCATTTTTTGAAATTTTTCATATTGTTTTTCAATAAAAGCTAAATCTGATGATTTTGTTGCAAAATGAGTGTACACACCTTCCACAACGATTTTATCACTTTTATTTATTTCTCTTTCAACCGCTTTAAGTTCTTTTAATGTGGTTATTCCATATCTATTCATACCGGTGTTGATTTTAAGATGAACTTTTATTTTTTCGGTTAAGTTTTTGTTTAAATATTCCACCTCTTGAACTGTAGATATTGAAAGTCTAATATTTCTTTTAGCACACTCGTTTGCGTATTTTAAGTTTGCAGCACCTAATATTAAAATTGGTTTTTCTAGTGAAATTTTTCTTAGTTCCAGTGCCTCCATAACCGAAACTACAGCATAAAAATCAACCTCATCATCTATAATGGGAATAACATTTTCCACTCCCAGCCCATAAGCATCAGCTTTCACAACTGCACAAATTTTAACATTATTTCCTACTCTTCTTCTTACCTTTTGAACATTAGTTTTTAAATTGTTTTTATTGATAATATATTCGTTTAAATTACACATATTATTACTTATGCCACACAAAAAAATAATGTTACATAAGATATTCTTGTGCGTATATTTATGCAATGTTTGGAATAAAAATAAAAACACTATAGATAAACACAATATCTATAATGTTTTTATTTTACATATTCTACTTTTTAAATCATTACTACAACTAGAATTAAAGTGAGAATTTATCATTATTTAGTACTACCAAAACCACCATTGCGTTTTCCGTCGGCGTTATCTGATTTTGTGATACCAAATTTAATAAATACACCTTGTAAAAAACTTTTTCCAGCTGGAAGTTCCAATACAGCGTCAACATTGCGTGCGTCATGTATTACTCTAGCAAGTATATGCCCTTCATTATCTGAATAAAAATAGTCACTATCAATTAAGGAAATACAAGTGTTAAGTTGTAATCTGTTTTTAGAACCTAAACCACTTTTACTCATAAATAGCAAAGCATAGTCTTGTTCGCATTCAAACCTTACACCGGTAGGAATTGTAATTTCTTCACCAGCTTTTAATTTAATTGGATATGGCAAATAGAAATCATACCCTGCCGAACCTGTTGTTGCACGTTTAGGAAGTTTAATTAAATCATACATACTTTTTAATTCATCTTCCGAAATATTATTTTTCCCATTAATCACTTCATAATCTTTTTTAAATTGGTTATATGACACCTTATAAAATTCTGCAATTCTTTCCATACTTATCACCTCGCTAGAAAAGTATACCAAATTAAAAATTTTTTAGCAATCATAACAGTCACAAAAACAATTAAGATAACATAATTTTTTATAAGGTGAATTATGAAATTGAGCGAAGGTGAATTATGAAATTAAGTGTATGTATGATTGTAAAAAACGAAGAAGAAACAATAGCAAGATGTCTAGACTGCGTTAAAAATTTTGCAGACGAAATAATTATTGTAGACACTGGCAGCAAAGACAACACTGTTAATCTGATAAAAGAATACACCACAAAAATATTTCATTTTGATTGGATCAATGATTTTTCCGCAGCAAGAAATTTTAGTTTTTCAAAAGCCACTTGTGAATATATAATGTGGATAGATGCAGACGACATAATTACAGATGAAAACATAGAAAAATTAAAACAGCTAAAAAAACACCTAAACAAAGATGTATATATGCTAAAATACGCTGCTAGTTTTGATAAACAAGGAAAACCTAGTTTTGAATATTATAGAGAGCGAATAATAAAAAATTGCAAGTATGCAAAATGGAACGGCTTTATTCACGAAGCAATCTCACCATTTGGAAACATTGAATATTTAGATATTTCCATATATCATAAAAAAGAAAAACCAACCAATCCAAAAAGAAATTTAAAAATTTACAATTATCAAATAAAAAACGGAAGAAAATTAAACATACGCGAAACATATTATTACGCAAAAGAACTTTATTATAATAATTACATTTCTTCTGCAATTAAAACCTTAAACAAGTTTTTAAAATTTAAAAACAGATATTACCCCAACACAATAGACGCAATAATCACATTGGCAAGATGTTACAAAAATAAAAACCAAACCACAAAAGCTTTAACTATGCTAACTAAAAACTTAGCTTCATTATACCCTACAAGTGAATACCTATGTGAGCTTGGCGACACATATTACAATAATAAAAATTTCAAATCAGCCATACCATATTACACAGCAGCATTAGCAATTACAAAAGAAAATAATGGCATTTTTTACAACAACGATTATTATTACTTTATCCCCCTACTTCAACTATCCGTATGCTACTATTACACTAAAAATTATAGTGCCGCAAAAAAATATTTTTACTTGGCAAAAAGTACAAATTCAAATCACGACTTAATTTTACAAAATGAAAAATACTTTAAAAATTTATAGAAAATTTACCTTTTTTTAAAAATTTTTTTAGCATACATATACTTATGTTATTGCCATTTACTCGTTAAAATTTATAATTTAATACAAAGTTTGTGACAATTATTATATGGTTTATGTCACAAAGTCACACTTTTATTTTATCTATAAAAAATATTGAAATATTAAAAATTTTTACAATACAATATATAAGCATATTAGTAATTATTTTTTTAAAAAATATTAAATATTATTTTTTATGTTTATCATCACAATTCAAGTACTCAAATTAAATATTTTTTTGTGATAAAATTTTGGCACATATTAACGATTATTAGTTACACAAAAAACCACACAAACACAATAAGCACATCGGAGATTTTAAACCAATCAACTAACTTAAATAAATTTATTTGAAATATTTTAACAGACCATATTAACCACCAAGTGAAGATTCTCCGTACTCAAATAACTTACAGATTACAAAAACTATACGCCACAATAAACACCACAACTCATTTCTTGCTTTATGATATGTAATGTAATAAACAAACAAAAAAGTTAAAATCATTTTTAAATATTGTTGACATATTATCTATTTTGTTTTATAATACAATCGTTTTAATAATTTGACTACATAGTAGCATATTGAGATTATGGACGATTAGCTCAGTTGGTAGAGCAACTGACTCTTAATCAGTGGGTCCAGGGTTCGAATCCCTGATCGTCCACCACTGAAACCCTTTATTTATAAGGGTTTTTTTAATGTCGAAATTTCAAAAGCGTCTAATAGAATTTGTATTTACTAAAATATTTTTTGTTGTGATTTTTTATTTAATATGATATAATTTATTCATAATATTACATAAGGGAGTAGTTATGAAATTTTTTAGTGGTTTAAAGGAAACGTGTAAAGCCGTTGGTAAATTGTGGAAAATAGAAAGAATAAGAGACGCAGAAATAAACAGAAATCCAACAGAAGAAGAATTGAAAAACAACAAAAAGGGAAAGTTGTCCATCGCATTAACTATTTTAAGTATAGTTGTTTATTTGCTTGCCTTTGTTTTGGTTGCTTGCTCGTGGCAAATTAATGTGGCATTGGGTATATTTGTATTGATTTTGGTGTTAATGTTTGTTCCATCAATTCAAATAAAGGCAATAAATTTGGCAAAACAGCAAAGAAAGATTAATGGGAAAGGTAGACCTGCTTTAATTCTTGCAAATACTTTGCCAACTTTGGTGCTGGTTGCGGGAGTGCTATTCTTTGCATTTGGTGGAATGCATATTTTCTTTAAATAAGCAAAAAAAAATACAACCGAGCAAGGTTGTATTTTTTTTTGCTTTAAAATTTTTTATTTTTTCTTTTTGGCTCTTAACACGCTTATAAGTATGTAAGCACCAATGAGCAAAATTATTGAGCCTATCATAATTCCATACATGGTTCCAATGCTTACTTGATTGCCAAAAAAGTATAAATTGCAGTCAATATTATCTTTTATGCCAGATATAACATCTGCAGAAATTCCTTGTTTAGACATTTCTCTAAATACGCCATTCAAAGCATTATATTTAAGTAGAGATGTTCCATATGTCCCGGGCAAAAATGCTAAAACATTTTGTATAACCGCGCCCATTTGAGATATAGGCATATAAGCTCCACATATAAAGCCATACCCAGCACTAACAATAGTTCCAACAGCAGATATTTGTCCTTGAGATGATAGAAAACAGTTTATAATTGAAGATAATGCTGTTCCAAACAGACTAAGCATAAATAAATCTATAAAAATTAAAACCACATCTCCAAATGACATATACCAACCCGTTGCTCCAATATAGATAAAACAAGCAACTGTGCCAACAAGCGCAACTAGCAAAGTGGCAAATAAAGATGCAAAATAATATGACATTGCAATGGTAGATTTTTTAGTTGGAGTAATATATATGTCTTTTGTTGTGCCATTAACCTTGTCGGAAACCATAAGCATATTTGCACAAAAAGCAACGGTTACACAACTTACAGCAAATAAAGATGAAAATAATTGTCCGTTTACAATCCCATATTGTATTCCCTCAGGAAGCCCTGCTGGTAAGCTTTGTTTGTAAACTTTAGCTAAAAAAGTTACAAATAACACCAATAATATGATAGGTGTTATAAGAGAAGTAAAGAACATTCCTTTATCTTTAAAAAACATTTTCATGTTTCGTTTGGTTAAGTAAAATAAAGTCTTCATCTTAATTACCCCCTACGAGTTTTTTACCAGTTACAGCCAAAAACACATCATCCATTTTACCTTTTGTTATTTCAAAATCTTTAAATAACTTTGGATATTTTATAATAAGATTTTTTGCTTCTTCGGTATCTTTAACTTCAAGCCTGAAAAAATCTCTTATTTTTTCATATGAGACGCCTAATTTTTTAACATTTTCTTCGGTTTCATTATAAATATTTATAAAATCGCCCGAATATTTGTTTTTTAAGTCTAAGGGAGTTCCTTCGGCAGATATTTTGCCATTATCAAGAATAACAACATAGTCTGCATCAGATGCTTCTTCCATATAATGAGTGGTTAAAAATACTGTCATATTTTGTTTTTTCCTACAATTATCAATAACAGACCATAATGTTTTTCTTGTCTGTGGGTCAAGACCAGTAGTTGGTTCATCTAATATTAGTATTTGGGGATTGTGTAAAAGAGCTCTAGCAACATCAATTCTTCGCCTTTGTCCACCTGAAAGTTTTCCAACAATTCGATTGAGTAAATTTTTAAAATCTAAAAGTTCAGCAAGTTCAAGAATTCTTTTATTGGCTTCTTGTCCATAAATTTCATAAAGACTAGCACGGGAAATTAAATTATCTTTTACAGTTAGAACTTTATCCAAAACAGAGTTTTGAAAAACGACACCAATTTCTTTTGTTATACTTGAAATTTGAGTGTCAATATCTTTGCCATCTATTATGACATTTCCATTATCTTTGTTAAGAGTCCCACACATGATTGAAATAGTGGTACTTTTTCCAGCACCATTTACACCAAGAAACGCAAATAATTCACCACGCTTAACTTTAAATGATAAATTATCAACAGCATGGATATCTCCAAAAGATTTATCAAGATTTTTAATTTCTATAATATCATTTTCCATAACAAATATATTCCTTATAACAGTCTTTTCAATTATATAACTTTAAGCCAAATTTTGTCAAATATCTGAATATTTAAAGTGAGAATTTTTTTAATACAATTCTTTAAAACTCGGTCATTTCAAACTCGTCTAAAATTAGACACCTGATCGTCCACCAATAACAAAAAAAGAACTTCTTTATCGAAGTTCTTTTTTTGTTTTAACACATAGTAAACAATCACATATTCAACATACAAAAATGTGGTTCTTATATATTACAATTTTTTTCATATCACATTTTAACTTACTTAAATATTTTTCATTAGTATTTTAAAATATTATAATATCTCGTTTTTCAAATCTAAAAGATTGTTCGTATACAAAACCTTGTGCCAAATTGTTTGGTTGTCTGGATTTGTTTTATCTGGATTAACACATAAGGTTTTTACGCCAGACTTATAAGCAAATTCGTCGTTCATACTATTGCCAACAAACAAAACTTCTTGCGGTTGATAACCATTTTTTTTACACAGCTCTTCTATGTATTTCGCCTTGCCTTCATAATCATATTTTGTGCCCACAATTTTATGGATAACTCCATTTTTGTCAAACAAAAATTCGTTTGCCTTTATTTCATTTACATAATTTGCGGTTTCACCCAAAACTTTTTTTATTACATAACTAATATTACCACTAACAACTCTCACATCAATATTTTGCTCGCTAAGTTGTTTTATAAGGTCAGCCGCGCCATTTATTAGAGATATTTCTTTAATCATTTTATCAAAATGCTCTCTACTAAACCCTTTTTGCATAAAAGCGTCGCAAGTTAGGTCACACCATTCCTTGTGTGAAATTTCGTTGTTTAGAAACTTGTTGTATAAATTAATATAATATGACTCCACACCAACATCGTAGCCCAACTCTTTCCAAATTCGTTTCCATAGGTGATTTTTCTTTTGAGTTAGCGTTCCATCAAAATCAAATATTACTGCTTTCATTATATATTTTTCCTTAGTTTTTAAATTAAATATTTTTGCCGTAAAACAAAACCAAATCACCATCTTCAACAAAACTTGTTATAAACTGAGTGTATCCAAAATGCAAATATATTGCAAGATTTCTGCTTTCTTTTGCTTCACTACCAATTGTAAGATAAGTTATGCCCTTGTTTTTTGCGTACTGCTCTGCCATTTTTACAAGTTTTGAAATATGACCTTGCCCCTCGTACTTTTTGTCCACTCTAAAGGCGTTCATATTTGCAATTGCTTTGCCATCGCAAAGCATTGGTCTATTTTTTACAGCCGAACATTCTGGGGAAAACAAAACAGTTATTTGTCCAATTGGGGCGTCGTTATCAAACACAACAAAAGTTGTTGCCTTGCCAGTTTTGTTGTACTCAATATATTGTTGTTTCCACCTAATCCAGCATTCTTCATTGTTGTTTTCTAAAATATCTTTATCCCATATTTTTTCTAAATCACTTAGGGTGGCTTGTCTATATTCTATCATAATTATTCCTTAAAAAACGATATAAGTATATCATAATTTTTTTGGTTTGTATTGCAATTTAACAAGGTTTTTATAATAATTAACAAATAAAAGCTTTTTTTAGCATATAATATTGATTATAAAATAAATAATTTTAAAAAGTATTTTAACTTTCCAACATTAAACAAATACATTTGCAAATACAAATACATTTGCCAACAAAAAACTGAAAGTGATTTTAACTTTCAGTTTTTTCATATCTATTTATATCCTTATTTATGTAAATAATGCTACTTGTTTTTATTTTTCTTTTTGTAGATAAAATAGAAAATTGTTAAACCAATCACAACAGCACACACAAAAACTATTGTAACTATTGAAATAATCTTATTTGCATTTGTGCCTTTTGTGTTACTGTTGTTGTCGTCTGGCAAATTATCAATGTTTTGAGTTTGTTTTGGAAGCATTTTTACGGTTATATTTTTATTTACTAACACACTATTTATTTTAACATTATTTTCGTTGTAAAACTCGGAGTCAAAAGCGTCCACCAATGTAGCCAAGTCCACAGTTTCGCCATATTCAAAATAATCGGAATAAATATCGTTTTGACCATTGTTGATTATTAATTTAAACAACGTTTCATAAACAGCATTAAACTGACAGCTTTCGTTTGTTGAATATGTGTCACCAGCCTTATAATATTTGCCGTCGAGCATCCAACCAGCAATCTTTATGTTTCCTGTTTTTTTCGCTGGAAGCATTAGTATTTCATATGGCACAAAATATATTGTATCGGCATTGTTACCATAATTAAACACAGCTGTTAGCTTGTTTTTAACACTTGCAGTAAATGTAACATTTTGAGTTATTGCAAACGAATAACCAGCCGCATACTCGCCACCAATTGAAGCCACATATTTTTCAATATATTTTGTTGGTTCTATATCGTAATTAAGGGTCACCTTATCACCATAGTTACACTCAAAAACTTTTGTTTGACCACTTATTATTAGCGTTAACTCCACTTTATTTGGTGCAGCCAAAACCGCGTTTTCACTTAAAACTACTTTTACATTTTGCTCGATTATATTTATTTTACTTAAATCTGATTGAGTTAAATTAAAGCCAGTCGCCTTCAAAACAACCATATTCGCCACATAATTTACAAAAGAAAATTTGCAGTTATTAATATTTTCAAATATTCCACCGCTAACAATAAGTGACGCCGCACTAGATATTGCAAATGTTGCTTGCAAGTCACTTTGGCTATCCACAGTCATCGTTCCGCCATTTAGCCTAATCTCTCCTAATCCACCAACCACCGCGTTTGTTAGCGTGGTTTGTCCACTTAAAACCAACATTTCAGCACCCACCGGGGCTGAATTATTTGAAAATATTGTGCCATTTATTGTTACTGTTCTAACATTAACATTTGTTCCGTAATAAAGCCCGCCAGCCTGCGTTGTTGCCGTATTATTAACCACTCTGCCACCAGTAATTACTGTGTTGCCGTCCAAGTGATAACCTGCTCCCACGCTTGCGGTGTTGTTTTTCACATCACAATTGTTGGCTCGTAAAATTCCGCCAGCAAAGTTTTTAATTACACCATCTTTTGCCGTATTGCTTAATACTTCACACACATTTAGCGTAATGCCACCTTTGTTTGCTATCACTCCACCAGACAATGCGGTGTTATTTGAAAATTTGCAGTTGTTAAACACTGCGTCGCTATTGTTCACATTGCAATAGTACGCAGCACCAGTATTGGCTGTGATATTAGTAAACTCGCAGTTGTTAAACACCGAGCCACTAACATTTGCGCCCATAACTACGCCTGCACCGTCACCAGCGGATACGCTGTTTGTAAAATTTACATAACTAATTTCAACTTTTCCGCCAACAAATAGCAACGCTCCACTTTGTGAAAAACCATCGCCATTTAAAACAATTTTTCTTGTTTCGTCACCCATAATTGAAACTGTAACACCTTGTGCAATTGTTATAAAATTGCCAGCTTCAATTTTACTAAGCACAATATCAGCAGCAACACTATCAGCAACTTTTATGTTTACGGATTTAGACATATTAATGTTGGTCGTTTCAAAAGACTTTAGTAATTCTATTGTATCATTATCGCTAACCGCATTTAGTGCTTGTTGAAGCGATGTATAGTTTGTTTCGCCAATTTTGCACACTGCCAATGTGTTTTCGCTTGGTTGTTTTGCGGAGCTTACACTGCTAGTGTTAAAAGTATTATCAACCGCAATAATTTTGTAACTTGGCGTGTAGCCGCTTGCATATTCGGTTGTATCTAAAAAGGCACTGCCATATGTAAAGCCAACAACTTTATATCCATTTGTTTCGTCGCCCTCTAAAATCTCATAACCCAAATGATTTACGTTTTCGGTGTGGTTTATAAAAATATTATATCCGCTACTTGTTTTTGAAACCGAAGCGATACTAACAGCCGTTTCATTGCCGTATTCGGGTGCTATGTTTGTGTTGTGATACGCCATATTTGTTTGATACCATAGTTTTGGCTTAAACGTGTTATTCACAAAACCACTGCTCACAGCCTTAGACATAACCGCGTTAAAACTATCGCTCACAGTAGCGGTTTTAAACACCTTGTCGCTTTCTTCGCTAGACACCCTATATCCCCAGCGGTCAAAATAATACGACATATCAACACCTGTAACGATTGACGAATATATCACTTGTTTTTCGGTTTTTGTAAGTGAACTTATTTTCTCTGCCAAACCGCTATCGGTTGATAAAAAGTTTTTAAGTGCAGGATACAAGCCGCGATAACAATTTTCTAGCCCCGCCCAATATCCTTTGTGCCAGCTCTCTATGTACCACCAAACCAAAAAGTTTAACCTATTTTTACCAAAATAATCTTCAGTGTCAAATGTAAGGTCGCTAGTCAACGCGTTTGTTGTTTTGCTAAAATCACCGCGTGCATTAAGTTGTTCTAATGCGGTTTCGTTATATTTTGCGTACATATTGTTAGTGCTTTCACCAATGGTGCGGTTTGGATTATCCATCATATGTCCAATTTCGTGTGATAATCCCCAACCAAACCCAGAGCCTAAGATTAGCGCTTTTTGCCACGATTCATACACACCAACGTGTTCGGTGTGGGCAAATGCACCAGCACCCGGCCAAGGTTGAACCAGCCTAACATTAAAATTAACGCTTAAATTTCGCTTATCAAAAAGCGGATCAGACGGATCTTGTGGAATTCCGCCAAACTCCAAAAGCGCGTCCATATATTTATTCCAATTATCAACCGCCTTTGCTGGACTGTTGTTTTCGTAAAGCTCGTCTGCTTTTGTTGCCATAACTGTCACAATTGCGTGATCGGTCACAATCTCGGTTAAATCAACAACATTTTGCGGATCTATGGCAACCTTTTTTGCATATTCCTTAAGCTCGTTTTTGTAAATATTTTCGTTCGTATTTTTGGTCAAAACTGGGTAAAACGTGCCGCCTTCTATATACACCTTAACTTGGCTGCTTTGCTCCGCACTTGTATACGGATTAACGATATATATAGCACCACCAAGCGGAACATCAATTGTATAATCGGAATATTTAAAATTAGGAGCTGTAAAAGTATTTTTGCCGAGTTTTAATTGCAACTCGCCACCAAGCCAACTACGCCAGCTACCCATATGTTGCGAAAACCTGATTTTTGGCAATGGGTCGGTGGTTTTTCCGTCCACAAACACATTAATTGTTTCGCCAGCATTGGCTAAAATGCCAAGCACTTGTCTATTTGTTCCAAAAGCATTTAGCTGCAATGTGCTACGGCAATATGTGGCAATATTTCCACTTTGTGCAATTTTATTTTCTGCTGCCGCATCGGTGGAAAACTCGCGACGCTTATTTAAAACAATTTTGTTTACAGCAAGCATTTTTGCTCGTTCAATTTTAGTTGAGATAACACTAAAGTTTATGTTCTGCTTAAGTTTTTCTTCAAACTCGCATAGTTTATCAAAAGTGTTAATGCTCTCATTTAAAGTTGTTTGAGTGTAATCCAAGAACATATTTTTATAAACATTATACTCATCACACTCGGGCTGTAAAAATATTATTTCACGTGCTGTTGCAACATATTTATGTTTTGTTGAAACCTTAACAAATTCAAATTTAAACCTTGTGGTTGTTATGGTTTTTCCAAAATCGAAAACAACAAACTGCGTGGTTTCTGTTGTTATATATGAATTAATTAGCTCAAAACCATTACCATTGTCGAAGTACAAATTTAGCTCGGTGGCAAAACCTCTTGTCGTTCCGTTTTCGGAGCCATATATTAGCCTATTAATAGTCACAGAATTATTAAAATCAACTTCTATGTAGTTTTTAAAATTAGGAATCTGCTCGCCAGTGTCTGGGTTAGTATACGTAACATTATTATCAATTGCAGACTTAAAACTGGTGATAAAATTGCGGTCAAAAGCTTTACTTAACTCATTGCCCAAAACCGCTCCACCATTGCCAGAAAAAGAAAACTGAGCAGTTGGAACGGAATAAAAATCAAGATAGTCAACACTTAAAAGTTGGCTATTATTTTCCAAAACACTAGTATTTTTACTTTCACTAGCACTAACGCCTACATAGTTTTTAGGTGTCGCAAAAAACGCAAATGCGCCAAACATTATTAAGGTTAAAATTAAAAGTTTCTTTTTCATATCCGCTCCTAAAAGTATATTTTATTATATCATATAATATTATAATTTAAACAAATATTTTTACAAAAAAAAAGTGCATATTACAACAACTTGTAATATACGCTTATGTTTTTATTTTAATAAGTTTAAGTATAGTTAAACATATAATATTCGGCTATATTAAGCCAGTATTTAGTTGTTTGCATAGTACTATTCAACCTTGTTGCTAGTAACCACAATATCAGCACCAGCATTAAGCACATTTTTTATAACAACATCGCCTAGTGCTGCCGATTTTACCTTTAGTTTGTTTATTTCGTCCATAACCATCATCACCATTTTTTTAGGAACGGGCACGCTAGTTTTTACGGACAACACACCACTATCGCGCGTTTTTAAAATGGCAGTAACCACGCGTTTTGGTTCGGTCATTTCTTGAATTGCATAAGTTTCGCCACGTTTGCAATTGTTGCCACTAACCGAATAGCCGTCTCCCTTTTTAGCGATTTCAATTTCGCAACCCATTGGGCACATTATACAAGTAAGTTTCATTGTTCCACCTCCAAAACAACATCACCCTTTATAAGTGTTTTGTCCACTTCCATTGTTAGCATTTCACCTGGCAAACCAGCTAAAATAAACTTTTTAGCAACAACATTGTTTCCGCATTTTAACACAATGTTTGACCTAACAACTTTGCTTTTTAGCCTAAATTTTAATGTAACCACACCTTGTTCGGCACGAATAAAATTAGGCAAAACATACCCCACCAAATTTCCAGCTGTCACGGTATGAGTTTTTACTTTTTGGCAGCCATTTTTAACATAATCACTTGCACTTTTGCCTGCCGCAATTGCTTCGGCAGTAACATTATCCACAAGGTCGTGAACGTGTAAAAAGTTTCCGCACGCAAACACACCTTCGTTGTTTGTTTGCAACAAATCATCTACAAATGTGCTTTTTGTTGCGCGGTTAAATGGTAAGTTTTCCACCAAATCTCGCTCTGGAGTTAAGCCAACAGAAAGTATTAAACAATCACAAGGCAAAAACTTTTTTGTGGACTGAATTTTATTATATTTTTCGTCCACTTGACCATAGTACACCCCTTCAATTTTGTCGTTTCCAACCACTTCAAATATTGTTGTTTTTAATAGCAATGGAATGTTAAAATCGTCTAGGCACTGTGTAATGTTTCGCCTAAGTCCACTTGGTGTGGAATTTATTTCCAACACAGCTTTAACCGACGCACCTTCAAGTGTAAGGCGGCGTGCCATAATAAGCCCTATGTCACCACTACCCAAAATAACAATATTTTTCCCCGGTAATTTGCCGTAAATATTAACAAGTTTTTGAGCACAACCAGCAGTAAGCACGCCCGACGGACGCGAACCAACCAACCCTATGTTTGCTGGCACTCTTTCTCTACAACCCATTGCCAAAACAATTGCTTTTGCTTCTATTTTTTGCACACCGCTTTCATTTGTAATGGTTACAATTTTTCCGTTTACTTCGGTTACAAAAGTATTTAATAACACCTTAATTTTTTTGTTTTTTTCAATTTGGGTTATAAACCTATTTGCATATTCTGGTCCAGTTAGTTCTTCTTTAAAATAATGCAAGCCAAAGCCGTTGTGAATACATTGTCTTAGTATTCCGCCCAAAAACGAATTTCGCTCTACTATCACACATTTTGTTCCGTTTTGGGCACAACTTAATGCCGCAGCCATTCCCGCGGGTCCGCCGCCAATAATTAAAACATCAGTTTTCATTTATCAAAACCCCCTTTAACATTGTCTGCCACCCAAGTGCTGTTTTCGCCGTCTTTTTTAATGCTATTAAAGTCCATTTTGTTTTCGCGTGATAATATACCAATAACCTTGTCCAAACAAAATCCGCCTTGACATCTGCCCATTCCTGGTCGCACGCGGCGCTTTATAGCGTCAGTGGTTATTGGGCGAATTGGTCTATTAATTGCGTCCACAATTTCGCCTTCGCTTACATTTTCACACTTGCACACAATTTTTCCATAGCTAGGATTTTGTTTTATATATTTTGTTTTTTCTTTATCGGATAGCGCGCTTAGCACCAAATATGGTTTTATTTTTTCGGTTTTTACATTAGGATTATAATTTAGTCCCAACAACTCCACCACATATTTTGCAATTGCAGGCGCAGAACTTAAACCCGGTGAGCAAATGCCAGCCAGGTTTACAACTCCGCTTACAACCTTGCTTTTTTCCACCACAAAATCATCACCAACAATTGTACGTGTTCCGGCAAAGTTTCTAATACACCTACTTAAATCCACATTAGATATTAGTTTTTTGCATTTCTCGCGGATTTCATTTAAGCCCATATCGGTTGTTATCGTGCTAGAGTCGCTTTCATATGATGTTGGACCAACTAAAATATTTCCGTCCACAGTAGGTGTAATTAAAATACCCTTACTATGTGCGTCTGGCAATGGAAAAATTGTACTTTTTACTATGTCTTTTTCACTATGATCTAGCACAAAGTACTCGCCGCGTTTAAATGTTAGCGGATACTGCTCGGCACCCAAAAGTTTTGCAATATCGTTGTAACCAGCACCGCACGCATTAACAATTTGTTTTGTAAAAATACGCTTTTCGCCTGTTATTGCAAAAACGCCATTTTGCTTAGCAATTGCGCGTGTGTGGAAATTTAGTTCCACCTTGCCACCATTAACAACCCCTTCTTCCGCCAATGTGATTGTTAGCAAATACGGATTGCAAATACACGACGACGGAGCAAAAAGCCCACAAGTTACTTCGTCGGAAATATTAGAAATTTGTGTTTTTAGTGCAGTTTTATCTAAATATTTTAGGTTGGTCACGCCGTTTTGTTTGCCGCGGTTTATTAAATCCAAAACCGCTTGCTCGTTGTTTCCCACCACATACGCGCCAATGTTTTTTAGCGGAACGCCAAGTCGCGCACAAATTTCAGGAAACATTTTATTGCCTTCCACATTAAATTTTGCTTTTAGTGTGCCTGGTTTTGCATCAAACCCAGCGTGAACAATTGCCGAGTTTGCTTTGCTTGTGCCCACCGAAACATCTAGCCCTTTTTCAATTAGCACCGCACTATAGCCGCTTTTTACTAGCGCATTAAACACGCTTGCACCAATTACTCCGCCGCCAAACACAGCAACATCAAATATTTTTTCCATACATTCTCCTTAAAGTTATTTTAATTATAAAAGTTATTTTAATTTTAGTCAAATATAAAAAGTGATAGTACAAAATTTTACACAACAAACACTCAATTTGTTTTAGTTGGGTTAGTTTAACATTAAAAATCGTTTTTTAAAAACCGCATTATGTGATATTATATTGTTAAGGAGAAAAGTTATGAGATATATAATAGGTCTAGACGAAGGCACAACAAGTGCCAGAACTGTTTTGTTTGACATAAAAACTAGCAAAATTGTGAAAACTGCAAACAAAAAATTTCCGCAGTATTTTCCTAAGCCTGGTTGGGTTGAACAAAATCCTAGTGAAATAGCCCAAGCTCAGTTTGAAAGTTTAAAAGAAGTTATGGAAGGAGTTAATCCTAAAGATGTTATTGGCATAGGCATAACCAACCAACGCGAAACTGTTGTTGCGTGGAACAAAGAAACTGGTGAGCCAGTATACAACGCCATTGTGTGGCAATGCAGGCGTACAAGCCGCCGAATAGAAAGGCTTGGAGTAAACGCAAAACGAATAATTAAACACCGCACAGGGCTAATACCCGACGCCTACTTTAGCGCCAGCAAAATGGAATGGATTTTAGACAACGTTCCGCTAGCAAAAAAACTCGCTAAAGACGACAAACTTTGTTTTGGAAACATTAACACCTATCTTGCCTACTTACTTACTGGCGAGTTTGTAACCGACACCACAAATGCAAGCAGAACAATGTTATTTAATATAAACACTTTGCAATGGGACGATGTTTTGTTAAAACTATTTAAAATTCCAAAATCAACATTACCACAAATTGTAAGCTGCGACCACATTGTAGGAAAATGTAAGGATTTTTATGACATTCCACTTTGTGCTATGATTGGCGACCAGCAGTCTAGCCTATTTGGACAAGGCTGTATTGCTGAAGGAACAAGTAAAACAACATATGGCACTGGCAGTTTTACACTTGTTAATACCGGCAGCAAAATAGTAAAATCTAGCCGCCTACTTTCCACTGTTGGCTTTACAATTGGCAAAAAAACATATTACGCAATTGAAGGAAGCGTGTACGCAGCGTGCAGTGCAATTGAATGGCTTAAAAACGACTTAAAGTTGTACGAAAGCTACGACGAACTAGACAAACTTGCCCTATCGCTTAACGGAAATGACGGCGTATACTTTGTGCCAGCGTTTACGGGGCTGGGCGCTCCATACTGGAACAGTGACGCAAAAACCACAATTGTTGGGTTAACATATGGCTGCACAAAAGCACACATTGCTCGCTCTATTTTAGAAAGTATGGCGTACAACACAAAAGCAATTTTGGATGAGATTAAAAACATTAAAATCCACGACCTTAAAGTGGACGGCGGCGGAACAAAAAACAAGTTTTTAACACAATATTTAGCGGATATTACACGCAAAAATGTTATGCTAGGTTTAAGCTGTGAAGCCACTGCCCTAGGTGCAATATATATGGCAGGGCTTGCAACAAAAACATTTACCCTTACAGACATTAAAAATATGTATAAAATAGAAAAAGAGTTTACTCCTGAGATTAACGAAAAAGAAGCAAAACAAAACTATTTAAAATGGAAAAAAGCCGTAAAACTTAGCGAGAGAGGTATTTAGTATGAAAGTTAAAGAAATTATGGGATACAATAACCACCCTATTAAACTTAATGTGTACGATAGCGTTGAAAACCCAAAAGGTTGCATTCAATTAATTCACGGAATGCAAGAACATTGTATGCGTTATGAGTATTTTGCAAAGTTTTTTAACGAACACGGCTACATTGTTTTTACTTATAACCAACGCGGTCACGGTGAAGAAGCTGTTAAAAACAATATGGCTGGCAAAAGCGACGGTGACATTTATATGGAGTGTGTTAACGACGCAATTGAAGTATCAAAATACATTACGCAAAACTACAAATATCCTTTAATTGTGTATGGTCATTCTTTTGGAAGCCTTGTAACACAAAAATATATTCAACTTTGTCATTTGCCTAAAAAAGTTGTTTTGTCGGGCACTGCCAATGGTGGTGATGCAGTGTTTGGGCTAGGCAAATTTGTTGCTTCCTTTATATCATTATTTGGCAAACATCACTCTGGCAAAATCATAGAAAAAATATCATTTGGCGGCTATGAAAAACAATTTGACGATAAAAACTGGCTATCTAGGGATATGGAAGTTTTAGAAAAATACAATGCTGACCCATTGTGCGGCGTGTCTTTTCCAATAAGCTTTTACAAAAACCTATTTAAAAACCTTAGAAAACTTAACAAAAATGTTAAAAACATTGCACCAGACACTCAAATTTTAATAATCTCCGGTGACAAAGACCCACTTGGCAGAAACGGCAAAGGCGTAACAAAACTTGAAAAAGTTTATGTTAAAAACGGGATAAATGCAAAACTAAAATTGTATAAAGATTGCCGTCACGAACTTCACAACGAGCTTAATAAAGAAGAAATTTTCAACGATGTTTTGCAGTTTTTAGACAAGAAATAATAATGTTTTAAAATTCAATTTAACAACAAAAAATCAACCTTTTGGTTGATTTTTTTATCTTTCTATTTCTTTTAGCACTACATTAAGCGCATCCACAGCTTCGGGTGTTGGCATTAAAATAAAACAGTGACACATATCTTTATACACATTAAAATTAACCTTAACGCCTTGCTCCTCGGCACGTTTTAGCAGCACTTTGCAGTCGGGATACAACAAGTCGTTTGTGCCAACTATAACTGTTAGGTCGGTTTTTGTTAGGTTGCCCCATATTGGAGATGCAATCACGTTTTTAGGGTCGCCATTACCCCAAATTTCGCCCAACCAGTGAAGCCCCACTTTAGATAGCATTCGGTCGGTTTTTTGAATTTCGTCCGATTCAGGATTAGATGTATCCACATCAATCCAAGGCGAAAGCATAATGGTTTTTATGCGTTTTTCGGTCTTGTTTTTCGCGTTTTCCGACATTGTTAGGGCTAGTCCACCGCCAGCACTATCGCCCATAAAGATTACTTCTTTAACATCATTATTTTTTAAAAAGTTATTGTATAGTTTTAAACACGAGCTCAAACACTCGTTGCAAGTATACTCTGGCATACGCGGATATATTGGAAAAACAACACATACTTTTTGTTTTAAAAGGATTGATTCAACAAAACGCCAGTGCATTATTGTTGGACGCGAAATATATGCGCCGCCGTGATAATAAAATATTGTTTTTTTGCAATATTTGCGGTTTAAAACATAGTATCTCATTCCGTCAATTTTCATTTTTTCAACCGTAATTAGGCTGCTAAACGGATAAAAAAGATTGTAAGGCTTTTTGTTGTCTTTTTCTTTTTTTTGTAACCATTTTTCAAAAGCATCGCGCGAGTCGTACATTTTGCGGTTATTAAATTTTCCAATAATTGCATCTACTAATCCACTAGAAATACTCATAAGCCACCTTTTTATGGTAGTATAACACAAGTGGGCGTAGTTTTAAAACAAAAAATTATATATATTTTACTGATATTAGTTTTATTTTATCCGCCAGCTCAGACGAAACCGATAGGTCGCTAAGGTCGGTTGATAAGTATTTTTTATTGTCATCTGGAAAAATTGTAACCGCATTATTTTCGCTTATAACACAACCTATAAAATTTGCAGCACTAGATATCCCCACCGGCAAGGCGAGCATCTTGCACAGTTTTTGAGCAACTTTTAATGCGTCATTATCACCCACTTCTACATACCTATCCACCAATTGCTCACTAAACAGTTTTGGCACAATTTCGTCACTAATTCCCTGTAATTTATGGTGTTTTGGATATTTTTCGCCAGTAAGAATTTGTGCATTTTTAGGCTGAATAGCAAGAACTTTTAGTCCAAGGTGTTTTTTTAAATATCTTCCTGCACCACATAGTGTTCCTGCCGTTCCCACGCCACTTACAAAGTACCATACTCTGCGGTTTTTAATTTTAGCTGCAATTTCCGCACCTGTGATGCGTTCGTGAACATTTAAGTTAAACTTGTTTTCAAATTGTTTTGGGCAAAAGTACCCATTTTTTACGTACTCAGCACATAAGTCAAAAGCCGCTTTAAAGTCGTCCACTTCCACAAGTGTTGCGCCATATAATTTTATTAGTTTTTTTCGCTCTTCACTCATAGCTTTTGGCATAATTATTGTTACGGGGTTTTGTGTAATATTTGCAATTGCACAAATGCTAATACCCATATTGCCACTGCTTACTTCAACAATTTTATCGCCACATTTTAACTGCCCTAATTTGTACGCATTAAAAATTATGTTGTACGCAACCCTATCTTTAACACTGCCCGTAAGCGAATACCATTCTAGTTTGGCATAACAATTTCGTTTTATCCCCTTGTACTCATAATTTATTTTAACCATTGGACTATTACACAAAAGTTTTTTAATTCCATATAATTTATTTATCATTTTTGTTCTCCTAAATTTTTTTATGAAAAACAAACAGTTAAAGTGACAACACTAGTTTTTCCCCCTGTAAAAATAGAAGAAAAAAGTTTTTTAAAATTTTTATTTTTTTTAGTTAAAAATATTGACATACTTTTTATTATTTGGTATTATTATATCGCAAATGTTTTGGGGGTATAGCTCAGCTGGCTAGAGCACCTGCCTTGCAAGCAGGGGGTCAAGAGTTCGAATCTCTTTATCTCCACCATTTTTTTAAATTGCAAAATTTAAAACGACAGTTGTAAAAGTCGTTAAAACAAGCTATATAGGAGTGTAGCTCAGCCGGTTAGAGCACCACCCTGATAAGGTGGGGGTCGGTGGTTCGAGTCCACTCACTCCTACCAGATAAAGTAAGTACTAGTACTTACTTTTTTTGTTTTCTTACACCTTATCAGTGGTTTTAGGGCTCCCTAAAAAGTGGATTACTTTTAGGGATAAAGGAAAAGCGGGCTGTTGAATGAGCAAAATGCGGATTAGCATATTTGCGAATGTTGTGCCCTGCTTTGACGCAAGGTGGGGGTCGGTGGTTCGAGTCCACTCACCCCTACCATCAATACAATATTTAGTATGTAATCCTTTCTAAAAACTACAAGTTATTGTATATAAGAGATAGCAAAAAGCTATCTCTTTTTTATTGCTGAGTAGAATTTAAGTAGAATAAACTTATGGCATAATTATTTCATTTAATATTTTAGTCATTTTAAATAATACACAAAATTCTTAGTTTGTGTAAAACTCAACTTATGCAATTAAAACGCTACAATAAAATATAAATATATATTGTTAAAAACTTTTCGTTATTATCTTGTTATGGATTTGTAGAAAGATTTTTTTTGTGATAAACTAAATATGTTATATACTTTTACATTATGGAGTAAAATAATGAATAAAGAGATTGGAATACTTTGTCACATAACATCATTACCAAACAAATATGGCGTTGGCGATTTTGGAAAAGAAGCGTACAAATTTGTAGATTTTTTAGCGAAAAACAATATAAAAATTTGGCAAATTTTGCCTTTAAACCAAACTGGCGAAACTAATTGCCCCTACTACTGTAACTGCTACTTTTCTTACGACGAAATGTTTTTTGATATTGACGACCTTATCGAAAAAAAGTTAATAACAAAAAAAGATGTTTTGAATCTATTAAAATTGCCAAAAACTAAAAGAATTGTGTATGGTCCTATAAAAAAAGAAAAAGCCTTCATTTTTGAAAAAGCTTACGCAAACATTTCAAAAGAGATGTTAGAAAATTTAAAAACATACTTAAGCAAAAACGAAGATGTTTATGACTACGCGGTTTACAAAGCATTACTTGAAAAAAACAATCTAGATGACTGGAGAAAATTAGATAAAAACTTATTAAATTTAAAATCAAGACAATATACCCAGTTTGTAAAAGACAACGAGCAACTGATATTAAAATATGGGTTCTATCAATATATTTTAGACTTGCAATGGCAAAAACTAAAAACTTACGCAAACAAAAAAGGCATAACGATATTGGGCGACTTACCTATCTACCCCAACGTTATGTCGTTTGATGTTTTCGCCAACAAGGAAATGTATCAATTGGACAACAAATACAATATGTTATGTACCGGCGGAGTTCCAAAAAGCCGTCCGGACGAGAACGAGCAAAACTGGGGCTCTAGCGTTTACAACTGGAAAGTTTTAGAAAAAAACAACTACACATATTTAATAAAAAAAATAAAGATGCTATTAGAAAAATTTGACATTTTGCGCTTAGACCACTTTTACGGATATGTAGAACACTACGAGTACTCCACCACAAACAGCGCGGACAATAAATGGGTGCGAGCTGGCGGAATGGACTTTTTCACAACATTAAGCAAACAAATCAACATAAATCGAATTGTTGTTGAAAACTTAGGATTTATTAAAGAAGAATGCGACAAGGTTTTGAAAAAATTTAACCTTACTGGAATGTGTCTACTTGAAGACGCTCTAAACAACAGCCGCTACATACCTAAAAATGTTGAGCCAAACAACATTTTCTACGCAGGAACACACGACAACGACACGCTTATTGGCTACTACGATAGTCTTAACGAAAAAGACAAAGAGCGCTTTTGCGAGATGATTAACATTGATAAAAACAGCTGCAACAAAAAAGTTGTTGTGGAGTCATTAAAACAAATGTTAAACAGCAAAGCAAGATGCGACATTTTCCAAATTCAAGACCTTCTATTACAAAATGGCTTTTATAGAATGAACACCCCAGGCATGCCTTACAGTCAATGGGATTACAAAATGCCAAAAAGATATGAAAACAAGGTTAAAAACACATTAAACCTTATTAGAAAATAATAAATTTTCTAATCAAAAAACCACAAAAAGAGTTAAAAAAATACAACCACAGCTGGTTGCATTTTGGTGCGGATGAGAGGACTTGAACCCCCATGGTTTCCCGTCAGATCCTAAGTCTGATGCGTCTGCCAATTTCGCCACATCCGCATAATATGGTGACCCATCCGCGATTCGAACGCGGGACAACATGATTAAAAGTCATGTGCTCTACCAACTGAGCTAATGGGCCAACTATTTTTTTGACCTTTTAAAAGTCAACGTTTGAATTATATACCAAAAAAACTGTTTTGGCAATACAATTTTACAATTTTTTTAATTTTTTATCGCTAAAAATTAAAAATGGCTGGGGTGGCAGGATTTGAACCTACGAATGCGAGAGTCAAAGTCTCGTGCCTTACCACTTGGCTACACCCCAATAAAAAGCGATAACTAATTAATTTAACAATGTTATTATACTCTATTTTGTTTGTTATTGCAAGCATAATTACAAATTAGAGTAAATAAATGGGGTGAGTAATGGGATTCGAACCCATGACCTTCAGAGCCACAATCTGACGCTCTACCAACTGCGCTATACCCACCATATACTATGATAATTTCTGCAAACCATATTTATTTTATATACTGCTCGGTTACGGTAGCCCCAGCAGGTCATCCCGGTCGCATATTCAGCCTCTTCAATGCTCCCCGCTTTGTCTAAAAACTTGCCACCGGCAACTTTTCTTAACGAGTCGCGCCAACTGTGCTATACCCACCATATACTATGATAATCTCTGCAAACCATATACATAAAAAATAATGGTACGCCAGAAGGGATTCGAACCCCCGACCCTCGCCTTAGAAGGGCGATGCTCTATCCAGCTGAGCTACTGGCGCACATATGGAGCGAGTGATGGGAATCGGACCCACGCTACCAGCTTGGAAGGCTGGAGTTCTACCATTGAACTACACCCGCAAAAAAGTGCATCTTTTAAAAACGCAACAATATGATAACAAATTTAACACATAATGTCAACAATATTTTTTTAAATAGTACATTTTTCTATATAATATTTACCACCGTCTACGGTAACAACAAAATACGTGCCAAACCCACCTCGTTTGGTTGTTATTGCACCTGGGTTGGCAAACTTTATACCGCGGTAATCAAACTGCTCCATTTTGTGAGTGTGCCCAAACAGAACAAGTGACGGCACAAGTTCTTTCACCTTTTCAAAAAGTCTAAAAAAACTTTCTTTCACGCCATACAAGTGTCCGTGTGTTAAAAAAAACATAACATTTTCAACCACAACAATTGTATTTTCTTTTTCGGTTGAATTAAAATCACAATTACCCCTAACAACTTTTACTCGCTCATCATAAATTGCCGCACCCAAATCATCTAATCCATCACCTAAAAAGAAAAAGTAATCAAAAGGTTTACTTAACAACTTGTTTATTGCTTCTTTATTTCCGTGGCTATCACTGCAAACTATGATTTTTTTCATACAAATATGATATCATAGATTTTAAAATAAACCAAAGCAATATGCAATGTTGTTTTTAAAAACAAAAGCCATATACGACTTTTTACATAGTATTATGCAAAAGTGAAATATATGGCTTAGTTTGTTTACTTTTTTAAATTTTTAAAACTTATTTCTTAGTAAATGTACGGTTGTTACATCTTGGGCAAGGTGGAAGTGTTTGACCTTCGTCCAAATTAACTTCTTGACCACAATTTGTGCAACAATAGCATCCAGCACTTTGTGTTGTACCACATTTACAAACTTTTTTATCGTCCATATTACTCTCCTTTTTTTTGTTATAATATTAATTTGTGTTTTACAAAAAAAATTATACAAAAACAAAAGAAAAATTAAAAATACACCCTATGAAATTTATTAGTTTTTTAAACTTCTAGTATTTTCCATAAGGTGTAAATAAAATTTAAAAACACAACTTAGCTAAATCGTTTTACAATAAAATGCAAATTACTCCACCCTTGCCTTCGTTTACAATTCTGCCAAGAGTTTTACGCATTTTAACTTGAGCATTTTGTGGCATATTTACAAGTTTTGTTTGTAAACCGTCATTAACAAGCGAACTTAAAGTTCTGCCAAACACTTTTGTTTCCCATAAATTTTCTGGATTTGTTTCGTAGTCGTTTAGCATACCCTTAACCACTTCTTCCGACTGTTGCTCGCTGCCTACAATTGGGCTAATTTCGGTTTCTATGTCAACTTGCATAATGTGTAAGCTTGGTGCAGTTGCTCTTAGTTTTACACCAAACTTGCCACCTTGTTTTACCATTTTTGGCTCGTCTAGCTTCATATCTGCCATTGTTGGATACACAACACCATAACCTGTTGACTTAACTTGTTCTAGCGCGTCTTTAAGTTTGTCGTACTCGTGTTTTGCAACAGTAAGTCCCTTAATGTAAGACACCAAGTGATACTCGTTTTTAATTTCAGCGCCACATTGCTCACTCAATACTTCGTAGAACAAGTTTGGTTTAGCAACAACTGTAAGCACAACCTTGCCTTCTCCAGCCAAAATTTCTTTGTTGGTTAGCGGCATAAATTTTTCGCTATCGGCAAACAAATTAAATTCCGCATCAAAATCACCAAGCTTAGTCATTCCACCAACCGCGTCATTAACGGTATTATAGATTTCTTGAATTAATGGATGGTTATAAGGCAATACCTGCATCCATTTAGGCATTTTAACACAAACCCTAACGACTGGAAACTCTTGCAAGATTTTAGCAAAAATTGAATTGATGTCGTCATCGGTCATATCTTTAACATTTAATGCAACAACACCAACGCCATATTTTTGTTCCATACTTTTTTGCAAATTTATTGTTTCTGGGCTAGTAGGATGAACGCTATTTAAAACGATAACAAAAGGTTTGTGACAATCTAGCAAGTCTGCCACCACTTTTTCTTCGGCTTTAACATAGTTTTCACGCGGAATATCGGTAATGCTGCCATCGGTAGTTACCATAACAC